>DASTMK010000409.1:0-8782 GCA_035714225.1 Bryobacteraceae bacterium
CAGTTGGTGAACACGGGATTCCCGGAGGTCCTGCGGAACCGCTACGGGAGGCGTCACCACGGCGGCGGCTGTCAGGGAATGTAATTGTTCTCTGATGCGCCCGAGGAATTCTTTCATCTCCGACAGGTGGCTGTTCCATAAGAATTCCAGTTCCTTCCGCGCCTGCGCCGAAAGGCCCGGCTCCACGGTTTCGGGAAACTGCGCCGCGACATTTTCAAGCGCGCGCGCATGAGACATCAGCGAAGAGCTTTCGTCGAGCACCATATCGATTGTCTGCTGCGCAGCCAGAGGCCCGCCGAGCCGGTCCTCCAGTTTGCGGCGGATAGAGAAAGGAATGTTCGTGGAATGACGTTCGCTCGCGGCTTCCGGCGGAGCAAAGGACAGCACCGGCCCGGCTGATCCGAAATCAAGCCGCACACGGGGAATCGAATGTAGCGCGGCGGCAATCTCCTGCTGCCGGTCCGGGCTGATTCCGTTGCCGCGGACGACGACCGCGCGGCCGTCGTTGACCACTGCGATAGGGTCTTCGACATCCGCCCCGAGCCGCCGCAGCGCCGCCAGCACGCGTATGGTATCTTCGGGCCCGGCGGGAATCTCCGGTTGCGCAATCTCCGGCCGCCGCTGGTTCCGGGGAACGCGGTCCGGTTGCATGGACGTCTCCGCCACCTCCAGCGTTGTCTCTCCTTCAAAATCGAACGAGCCCTCGGTCGGCCGCATGTCGTGTTCGCGGAGCAGCAGCGAGGCCGCCCGCAGTTTACCCGCGGGATTCTCTGTCCGGACACGATAAGCCCTCCTGCCATCGCCGTGAACAATGCTCACCTCGTCGCGCCGTTTCGCAAGCCCGTCGCGCCACGCAAGAAAGGAGCGGGCGCTCAACGGCTCCTCCCAACTGTAGTTGGCGGCCACAAAGAGATTCCGCAGGTGTATCATCTCCGGGTCGTCCGCAGCAGGCACGTCCATCTTCAAAACGGCAGGGCGAACCAGCGTGTGGCCTTGCATCTGTAGCGAGATCATTCGTCCTTCCGGTAATGCAACCTGTGCCGATTGCGCGAGGATCCGCTCCGCGCGGCGGGAGCTGCTCTCGCCGGTTCCATAAAACACCACCACAGCGATCGCAAGGCAGGACGCCGCGGCGAGTGCGGCGGCAGGCCACCAGCGGAATCGCCAGGGCCGATCCTTCACCTTCCGCCCGGCGATGAGGACGCTCAGACCCGGCCATGTCTGTGGGGCGGGAGGCAGGAGAGGTTCCCGAATCGTTGTCCGGTATTCTTCATACGCCTTACACGCCTCCTGGAGATCGTGAAGCCGTTGCCGGCAATGCGGGCAGGACGCCAGATGCGCCGCTGTTTCCCGCGACGGATTCTCCTCGCGAAAATCGAAAAGCTGTTCCTCCGGGAGATGCTCTGAACGGCTATCCACCGACGGCCTCCTTCAGCCGGACCACGGCGCGCCGCAGAAATTCACCAACGGCGGAGCTGCTGATCCCGATGGTCTTGGCAATGTCCCGGTAGCGCAGGCCCTGGCTCCGCAGGTGGAGGCAATTGCGCTGTTGAGGAGAAAGGTCGTGGATCGCGCGCGCCAGGTTCAACCTGCGCTCCTTTTCAATGAGCGCGCCTGCGGGGTCGGTCCAGGTTTGCAAACTCTCCATGTGTGGACCGATCTCGTCGAACACGGGCTCACGCCGGTGGAACCTTCGGGCGAGGTTATGAACCACCCGGTACAGCCACGCGCGGGGATCGCCGATATCTTCTCCCTTCGACATTTTCAGGTACAGCTTCAAAAACGCGTCCTGCGCCAGCTCCTGCGCCCGATGGGCGGGAACACCCAGGTAAAGCAGATAGGAATATATGTTCTCGCGTTCAGAGACATAGATCTTCTCCACTCGTTCATGGAGATTCATGCCTGCGACTGGCTCGCCTGCATCAGCACGTTCCACGCTTCTCCATAAGACACTAGAGCCACACACAACAGGATTTCACTACAGCAAAGAGAAATATTTTTTGCCTGTAGGCAGCCGGCCTCTATCCAGGCTCTTAGCAATTGATGCGACACTTCCTTACTTTTTTCCTTCTTGCCTGTACAACAGCAACGGGACAAATTGTTTCATATGGCATAAAAGGCGGCGTGCCGGTTACAGACGCCGAACAACGCCCCGCCAGTTTCGGGAACTCGTTTTTCAGTTATCTGAATACAGGCCGTCTGACGATCGGGCCCACCATCGAGTTCCATCTTCCTGCCAATCTCTCTATTGAGGTCAACGCTCTCTACCGGGGATATGAGGCAAAGTCGGCGGGAACTCTTCAATTCGGCAGCGAACTCAATCCGGTATTCATTACGATGGAACGCGACGTGAGGGCATGGGATTTTCCGCTTCTGTTGAAGTACCGTTTCCCGGGTGACAAGATGCGTCCCTTTTTGAGCGCAGGTGTTTCGTTGACTCGCGAGTCGACCGATACCACCGTGCTCTACAGGTGCGTTGGGCCGCTTGCCTGTTATCCGGACGAATTAACTGCATTCACCGGCGGCCAGTTCAGCCACTCCCGCAACCGGGAAGGTTATGTCGGCGCCACCGGCGCTGAGTTCCGGCTGCGTTACATCCGAATCGCGCCGGAGGTTCGCTACACGCGGCTACAGAATCCGGGTGCGAACCAGGTTTCCGTTCTCGTCGGCATCTCGTTCTAACCGGCTTTCAATAACAACTCGAAACGATGAAGGAACGGCAGAAAGTGCCGCTTGCGGCAGGCGTGTATCTGCTCATCGCGATTGCCCTTTGTGGGGTAAGGCCACTCTGGCTCGATGAGATTTTGCAGTTGATCGACACGCGCGATGGGTCCCCGGCGGAAATAATCGGGCGCCTGCCTGCGAACCATCCCGGCGGTGCTCCGTTAGGGTATCTGACGCAGAAGGCGGTGCTGGCCGTGACCGGATACTCGTTGCGGGCGGCGCGTTTGCCATCGGCGATCTTTGCGGCTGCGGCGGTTTTTGTGGTCTGCCTCCTTGCTGCGGAGCTCGGGGTCCGCCGGAGCTGGCTTGCTTCGATCCTGTTTGCAGCTTTCCCCCTGACCCTTCGCTACGCGACGGAGGGAAGGATGTATGCCGAGGCGCTGCTGTTCGCCACTGTTGCGACTCTACTGTATCTGAAACTGGCACGGAGGCAGACGTGGGGAATCGCTGCGGCGTACGCCCTTACGTTGACGGCGGCAGCGTATACGCAGCCGTATTCCGCGTCCGTTGGAGCGGCGCACGTGCTATGGTCGGCCGGCATGCGGGAACGGAGGACGGCGCTGCTGGGCGGTACGGCACTGGCGGTCACAGTTGGCGCATTTCTGCCTTGGTATCTATGGTCCCGCGAAGCGTGGTCGGCAGCCGCAGCCGCCTACGAGTTTCAATTTTCGCTCAGGACGCCCCTCATGATTTTTCGAGAGATGACTGGCGCCGGGTATTGGGGCTCGGGCCTGCTCCTGATCCTTTGTGTGCTGGGAGTGATGGGCGGGAGCAACCGCCGGCGGGAGCACTGGTTTTTGCTTCTGATGTTCGTTGTGCCGGTCGCTGCCGCGTTGATTGCGAATGCGCTCTTCGGTTATTTCATCGCGACACGCCAGTATCTCTGGGTTCTCCCGGCGCTCGCGGTCTTTGCCGCCGGAGCGGTGGAACGGAACGGCCGCCTGGGAACGATGCTTGGCGTGCTGCTGATAGCGGTTTGTCTGGTGCAGAACGCACGCTATTTCAAAGGGCCGCAGGAAGACTGGGAAACTGCTGCCCACGCCATTTCCCGGCACGTGAAATGTTATGGTGCATGTGTTGCCGTCGTTCCCCCCGCAGGCTTGCGGCTGTACCAGTTTTTCCAGCCGGAACTTGGCCGCTCGACGTGCGATCCGGCTGAAGTGGTGCTCGTCGTGACGCCCTACACACGCGCGGAAGACAGGGCACGTGAAGTT
The DNA here is from genome assembly GCA_035714225.1 of Bryobacteraceae bacterium. Classification (GTDB taxonomy): domain Bacteria; phylum Acidobacteriota; class Terriglobia; order Bryobacterales; family Bryobacteraceae; genus CAADGY01. The sequence goes on from DASTMK010000409.1 coordinate 3,939, forward strand.
GTGAGATGGACTGCCGAAGGCTATCGGAATGTAAACGAGGTGCAGGTTGGAGGTTCGCTGCTTCTCCGCTTCCACCGTTGCCCGCAGGTAAGAGAAGACCCTCAATCGGGGAATCAATGTTCCTGGATCAGAATGTCTTTGAAGTAAATTTCTACGCGAGGGCCGCTATGAACCTGCAGGGCGATAATGCCAGGGATATCCATCCCGGGCTCCTTTTCCTCGTAGTCGACACTGAGAATGCCGTTTAGGGTAAGAGTGATGTGATTGCCCTTGGCCGTGATCAGGTAGGTATTCCAACCGTCCTTATTCACCCCTGCCACAGCAGCCGCGGAAGCCGGTGCGAGTATCTTGCGCCGCCGCGATTCGTCGTAAAGGCATCCCCAGTACGTCTCACCAATATCCGCCTGGTATCCCGATATCTCGTGGGACTGTGTGACCGGCACGCTTCTGAATTGGATACCGCTGTTGCCGGCACCATCGACGAGCCGAAAATTGATCTTCAAGGTGAAATCTCTATATTTGCGGCGTGTTCGCAGGAAGTTATTATGTTTCAGAGCGGACGCTTTTCCGACAATCATGCCGTTGTTCACCGACCACACACCTGGTGTATCCACTTCCCAACCGCTCAAATCTTTTCCATTGAATAGCGATTGGAACCGATCTGCCGCCACTGCCAATGTAGCCGCGCAGCAGAGTAGCAAAAGCATGCGTTGAATCATCGCCGGGTCTCCTGACTAATTCGACGGGTTCAAAATCACCTTGTATGCTTCCTTAGGCGAACGAAGTAAAAGATCAAAAGCTTCAACGCACTGGTCCAGAGAGAATCGATGCGTAATCATCGGCGACAGATCGATCTGCTGTGTGCAGATGAGTTCGTAAGCCTTTGCGACGTCGCTGTAGAGCGCATTGGAGGAACTTGTGATCGTCTTCTCCGACCCGAACACGGCTGCGTTCATTTGCACTAGCGTGTCATGCACTGCCAAATTGACGTAGGTTCCCGACTCTTCGAGGAAGGGAAGCGCTTCCGCGATGGTTTCGGCGCTACCGATCGAATCGTAAATCGCTGTCATATGGCAGGACCCGTTACTGTTTCCAAAGACCGAGCTGAAGCGCTGCTGTCGAGGATCGATCAGCACAAGATTGCCGAACTTCTGCAGCACATTGTGGGCCATCGGAGAGGGCTCGGAAACGAACACTTTCGACGCGCCCTTCGCTTTCGCTACCTGTGCAATACTCAGACCGGCCGGCCCACCGCCGATGCAGAGGACGCTCCCGGCTGTGCATTTGGAACGGCTGACCGCATGCACGGCAACGCACAAAATGTCCGCCAGCGCTGCGTGCTCCAACGGCACGTTACCGGGAATCGGGTATACCAGGTCGCCCCAGGCAAGACAATACTCTGCGTACGCACCGGGGTAGAGATCCATTTCTCCCCAGCCTTGCGCGTGACCGATATGGATTGTCTTCCGGCACAGATTTTCGCGGCCGGAACAGCAAAAGTTGCACTTCCCACAAACGCGGAACGCCTGTGCTCCAACGCGTTCGCCAAGCAAATGCTCGTAGGCCGATGAGTTCACTTCGACCACGATTCCCGCAAACTCGTGACCGAGTATGATATTCGGCGGGTTTGGAATATGCCGCCCGAGCGTGTGCAGCGCCCATGGATTTTCGCCGTTCCAGTAGCGGAGGTCGCTGCCGCATATCCCGCAAGCTTCGACCTTGACCATGACGTGGTGCTCGTCTGTCATGCGGGCCTTGGGCACGTCCGCGACCTCGAGCACGCGTGGCTGCCGGAGTATAACTGCTTTCATCGTGGGACACCTAACGACAGTCGCATCAGCCTGGCCACCTGGCCACCTTTCCGGTTCGAAAGGCGATGTTTCCCAGGTGTGCCGCCGCTGCCGCTTTCGCACCCTCTTCCGCTGGTACGTTCGGACGCTTTCGTGTCCGAACACACTCGATCCAGTTACCGAGATGCAAGATCTCCCCCTCCGGAGTCTTGTAGAAGTCCTGTCCACGAGGACCGTCGCCGAGCACGAGTTCACTGGGTTTTAGCGAATTGCCGACAAACTCCCCACGAAGGCCCCGTTTCCGTTCCGGTATCACCTCATAGCGTCCCCGGTCTATGTAGAGCGTTGCCTCGGTTCCCATAAATTCGGTCATCGCTCCACAACGGGCATTCACGAATGTGCCCTCAAAGTACAACTGAAGCTCGTTTTGCGGATAGTGAAGAAGCGTCTGCATCGTATCCGGCGTTTGCCACAGGTCCTTTGCATGGATGGTATCGCCGATTGACATTGCGCTTTCCGGATGGTCCAGATCGAGGAACCAGTTCACCGTATCCAGCCAGTGCACCATCAGATCCGTCAGAGTTCCTCCTCCGAAATCCCAGAACCACCGCCAGTTCCGCAGCTTGTAAGCGTCAAATGGCTGCTTCGGCGCGTTGCCGAGAAAGCTGTTCCAATCAACCGTTGTAGGGTCGATGTCAATCGTCGTTGGTCCGCGTCTCTGGTGGTTGCGGTTCCAACTCATATGCACCTTATGAATCCTGCCAAGCTGCCCGGACTTCACCAGCTCGCGAGCCTTTATGAGATGAGGCATGCTGCGCTGCTGCGTGCCGACCTGCACAATGCGCTTGTGTTGATTCTGCGCTTCTATGACTTTCGGCCCTTCAGCCATGCTGTGCGTAAGCGGCTTCTCGACATACACGTCTTTACCGGCGGCGCAGGCGTCAATGGCCATCTGTGAGTGCCAGTGGTCGGGTGCCCCGACGACCACCGCATCGACGTCGGAACGGCTGAGCAGGTCCCGATAGTTCTTCGTGGCGAATGCCTTCGCATCCGCCAGCCTGCGGCCTTCGTTCAGATTGGCGTCCCAGATATCCGCGACGGCGGTAATTCGCACACCGGGTATGCGCTGCAATGCGCGCATGAGCTCGCGGCAGCGTCCACCGGTTCCGATGCAACCCACATCGAGTGTTTCGTTAGCCGGATACCCGAACGTGGTGGCGGCATACCCGGCGGCCAGCGCTGAATGTTCGAGAAAACCGCGCCGGCTTGGCCTGCTCCGCGCTTGATGCATGACACCTTCCTCATTAACGATCAACGATGAAAGTTTATATCAGAATTAACGCGAGCTGTCAATTTTTTCGTTGACAGGACGTTTGGAGGACTATAAGCTATCATCGATGATCGTTTTAAGAAATAATCTTCCAGAAGTTACAAAACGCAGCGGCCCAATCTCGCAGATCCCGCCGCAGATGCTTACATCGCTCGGGCGCTCGGCCGCCGTTCCCGACCAACTCGTGGAACTGTTTCGAAACCTGATTCTGCAGGGTGAGTGGAAGCCCGGCTCGCCCATCGTCGAAACGGCTATTGCCAAGGCGGTTGGAGTGGCGCAGCCCACCGTTCGTGAGGCGCTGAGGCACCTCGAGGCCGAAGGTTTGATCCTGCGCAGGCAATTTCGCAGTTGCGAAGTGACGCAGTTGTCGCGCGACGAAGTCGACCAGATCTTCCGGCTTCGTATGGAGTGGGAATCGCTTGCCGCCGAGTTGGCGGTCGAAAACCGGGCAAACTGGAAACGCGAACATCTTTTGAAGGCGGCCGAAAAGCTCAAGCAGGCCGCGCGAAAACATGACAGCGATTCCTTCTACCGGTACGATCTCGATTTTCACAAGGAGCTCTGGGCCTGCACGGGCAATCAGTTCCTGTCGAAGGCGCTGTCGCAGATTACAGTACCGTTGTTTGCATTCTGGACGCTGCGGCACCTGCGGGAGTCCGATGTCGACCTCGTGAAGCAGGCTGCCGCTCATGAGCGGATTGCCCTGGCCATTATTTCGAAAGACAAGCGGCAGGCACGGAAGACAACGCGGGAGGCGATGCAGGCGTTCTGGAAAGATGGCGCTCGCGTTACCGCTGACTCAAGGAAGCACTAAGAGAGAGGGGAATCGTATGCGGCCTCGGATCGTTTTACTCGCATGGCTGATGGCTTCGTTCCTGATGCTGGCACAGGATTTTCGTGCCACCATCACCGGTCGTATCACCGATCCGAGCGGCGCGGTAATCGCCGGATCCAGAGTCACCGTCACCAACACAGCTACGCGAGTTGGGACGGAGGCGACGACAAACGAACAGGGAGTGTTTACTGTACCCTATCTGATTCCGGGGTCTTATGAAGTGAGCGCGGAAGCTCCGGGGTTCAAGCGGGCGATTCAGGAACGAATTTTCCTGCAAACATCCGATCGTCTGACGCTCGACATGAAGCTGGAGGTTGGTTCGGCTACGGAAGTGGTCGAAGTTCGCGAGCAGTCGTCGCTCATAGATACTTCCGCCGCCGTTGCCGGAACTGTGATCTCGAGCCGGACGGTTACCCAGATCCCGACGCTAACCCGTATTCCTTATCTGATGGCGAGCCTGTCGCCCGGCGTGGTTGCTCGCGATATGAACGGAACTGTTCCGAACGCAGCGGGAAATGCTACCGCTTCCGGCATTCGTGTCAATGGTGGGTTCGGCGATACGTCGAATGAGTACCTGATTGACGGCGTGCCAAACAACACAACCAGCCGGGTCGCCTTCATTCCCTCGGCCGACGCTATCCAGGAGTTCAAGATCGTCGGAAACGCTTACGATGCTCAGTACGGACGGCAAGCCGGCAGCACGATCAATGTCACCATTCGCAGCGGTTCGAACGATCTCCACGGCGGTGCGTATCACTTTTACCGCGACTTCAATATGAGCGCGAATAGCTTCCAGTCGAATCTCAGTGGCCGTCCGAAAGATGAGTGGAGATACAACCTGTGGGGCGGTCAACTGGGCGGGCCGCTTTATGTTCCGCGCCTTTACGAT
>DASTMK010000410.1:0-7176 GCA_035714225.1 Bryobacteraceae bacterium
GACGCCGTGGGCATCGGCACGGACTTCGACGGCGTCAGTTGTGTTCCTGTTGGGTTCGAGGACGTCTCCCGATTTCCTGCTCTCGAAAAGGCGCTCCTCGGGAAGGGATATTCCGCCGCGCAGATCGGCAAAATCTTCGGCGGAAACATTCTGCGAGTCATGCGTAGCGCGGAGCAGGCTCGCGGAAGTCCGAGCAATTAGTTACCGGGCCGCGACCGCCGGGAAGCGGTTATTCAGGAGGGGAGATGACAAGGCGGGAGTTTGTTTCAGCAGCAGCAGCCGTCTCCTCCTCCCCGGCGCTTCTGGTAATACCGGTTCATCAGGTGATCGATGCACGCGCAAAGCATACCCCCGAGCAGCTTCACCGCTTCTCATCGGGCATCTGGACGGAGGCGGTCCGGGACTTCCGGCGATGCGGTATTCAGTTCCAAGGTACCCAGGGGCCGGGAGAAATCCGGCGCTCTCCCGGCGGAAGACCTGTATTCAACGGGCTGCGGGATGGCATGATTAACCTGATCCTGACCGGCCACCTTCCCATGGCGTGGGACAAAGGCCGCGCCCTGCCGGGTTTGTCGACCCGGCACGAAGGGCGTCCCATATGCATAATTGCGCTCCGGTATGCGCATGGCCATCAAATCCCGTTCGTTTCGGTCAACACCTGCGTGCACGAACTTCTACACGTGCTGTTGGGAGACATTTTCGAAAGCCGCCCCAAAGGATTGCCGGGCTTCGGACGTGAACTTCGAATCGATTGGTATGCCACCCGGCTTTGGCTCTTCCGTGATGGCGCCGCTATCCGCGAAGCGGCCCGGGCCTATCTCGACCGTTTGCGGACCGAGTTGGCTGCGCGCACGTGACGCGCCTACGCCGCCACGGACTGCTCTTTGTACCAGTGCAGGGTTCTCTTCAGTCCTTCTTCGATCGAGAACCGGGGCGAGTGGCCAAGATCGCGGGCGGCCGCCGCCGTATCGGCTTGCGAGTGGCGCACGTCGCCTTCCCTCGATGGGCCGTAGCTGGCCGGGAGAGACACGCCTTCCAACCCCTGCACCAGCTTCCAAATTTCATTGAGCGTGTACCGGTTGCCGTTGCCGGCGTTGTACACGCGGCCGCTCACGCCCTTCACCGCCGCCCTGACGGTCAGCGCAGCGACATCTTCCACGTATGTGAAATCCCTTGACTGCTCGCCGTCGCCGAAGATGACAGGCGAACGTCTCTCCGCCACGCACCGCATAAAGATTGAAAGCACTCCGGAGTACGGACTCGATGGATCCTGCCTTGGCCCATACACATTGAAATACCGGAGCGCCACGGTCTCCAGGTTGAAACACTTCGAAAAAACGCTACAGTAATACTCGCCGAAAAGCTTTTGCGCGGCGTAAGGAGACTGCGGATTAGGCACCATTGTCTCGACTTTTGGCAACACCTCGGTATCGCCATAGGCGGACGACGAAGCGGCATACACCACCCTGCGCGCACCCGCATCGGCCGCCGCCCGCAATAGCTGAAACGTGCCGTCCACGTTCACTTCGTGCGAAGGCACCGGGTCTTTAATCGAACGTGGAACGGAGGGAATGGCCGCCAGGTGAAAAACGGCGCCGGCGCCCTCCAGGAGCGGCCGGATCTCGTCATAGTGCCGGATATCGGCAAGATGGAAATCGACCCGGTCTTTGACTTCGTCCAGGTTTTCGCGTTTCCCACTCAGTAAATTATCGATGACCGTCACCCTGGGCGCGCCGTCCTTCAGAAGTGCCCTCACCACGCTGGAGCCGATAAATCCCGCTCCCCCAGTAACAACAAACTTGCTCATTATGCCAACCTCGAAATTTCGGATTCTATATATCGAAGAGATTCGTTCGCGATCTTCTCAGCGCCCGGACTGAAATCGAATACTTCCAGGGACACCCAGCCCTGGTAGTTCCGATTCTTCAGCACCTGGAGCACAGGTTTAAAATCGTAGGATCCCGTGCCCGGATGCCGGCCGTCCATCTCATTGATGTGAACATGCCGGATCAGCTCGAAATACCGGTCGACGATCGTCGCGTGCTCCTCGGCTTCATCGACCGCATTATGCGTGTCGAACATGGTGCGGATGGCCGGGCTGTTAATTCCCTTCACGATTTCCACCGCTTCGGAAACGCTCTGCACCACATCACATTGGGCCCTCGGCAACGCTTCCACGAGAATGGTTACTCCCCGGCCGGCGGCCTGCCCGGCAACTTCGGTCAAACCTTCGATGAAATTTCGCGTGGCCTCGGGCGCCGTCAACCGTCCCGTGGTGGACCGCTGCTGCGGCGAACCAAACACCATCACGCCGTCCGGCCCAAGATCCGCGCACAGGTCGATGAGGACTCGAATGTGCTGCCAGCTCTTCTCACGTAGCTTCTTATCGGCCGTGGTGACATGAAGCCCTTTAGGAGAAACCATCAGCCAGTGCAGCCCCACAAACGTGAGTCCTTCGGATGCCATCACATCCCGGTATTCTTTCCGGGCCGCGGCCGTAATCTTTGCCGGGTCTTCCGCCAGCGTGAATGGGGCGATCTCGATCCCCTGATATCCCGCCTTGCGAATCGCTTTGCAGGTATCGGAAAAGGACCAGTCTTTGAAGACCTCGTTGCATATGGACTGCTTGAATTGGTAACTCATGCGCTATCTCAGTGTAGTCGGGTGAATCAGGCGGGACAATCCCGGTTAAGCTCGTTTGCGCGCGCTGACGACCAGCGAAAGCCCCCTCCAGGGAAGTATCCGGTCGACGCGCCGCCAAAACCACACGGTTATATCAAACAGCTTCAGGGTCAGTTTGTCGATTCCCGTTCTTCTGAGCAGCCGTGCGTAAATCCACCACGCCGGCGTGCCAATTTTATTCAAATGCTGCACGTGCTCAACCATCAGGCCGCAACCTTCCAACTCTTTCGAAAGCTCGCTGAGGCAATAGCGGCGGCGATGCCCAAGCGTCTTGTCTATTGTCCCGTAAAGTGAGGGGGATTGGGGTACCAGGACGATCAGACGCCCTCCCGGTACCAGGCTGGCAGCCAGGGAATGCAGCACGGAAGCGGGAGACGCCGCATACTCCAACACGTTCAGGCAGAGTGCGGTGTCGAACTGTTGCCGGAAAGGGATGAAATCCTGTGAGTTGGAAGGTTCGATTTTAGCGACGGAAACGTTCGGCGTGCGAAGAAACCGGTTTTGCAGCGTATGGAGATAGAGGGGATCGTGATCCGCGGCGACATATCTGGAACGGCGGCCCATCAGGCGCGCGGAAAGATTTCCGATACCCGCGCCGATTTCGAGAACCGAGTTTCCCATATGCGGCCGGATTACGGCGGTCATCCAGTTCAGGTACTGCGGCGTGCCGGACAGGTTGTTCAGAAACGCGCGTCCATAAGGCTCCAGATACAGGTCGTCGATAAGCCAGTACTTCAAAATCACGCCCACCGCGTTCAGCCCATCCCGCCACCGGATTTTTTTGCCCTCTTCATACGTGCGGCCGTGATAACTGATAGGAACCTCGTAAATGCGAAAGTGCCTCTTTGCACATTTCACGGTGACTTCGGGTTCGAAGCCAAAACGGTCCGACCGGATCGGAATACTTTTCAGCAGATCGGTGCGAAAGACTTTGTAGCCGGTCTCCATGTCCGAAATATTCTGATTGCAGAACATGTTCGATACGAGTGTCAGACCCTGGTTGATTACCGAATGCCAAAACGGCAGCACGCGCGTCTGTTCTCCCGCCAGGTAACGCGATCCGAACACTACGTCCGCCCGTCCGTCGAGGAGTGGCCTCAGGAGCCTCGAATACTCCGATGGATCGTACTCCAGGTCGGCGTCCTGAATGATCGAGAAGTCTCCCGTCGCCTGCTGCACGGCAGTGCGTATGGCGGCGCCCTTACCTTTATTCACCGGGTGCCGGAACAGGCGGATCTCCGGGTGCTCCGACGCCAACCGCTCGAGGATTCCGAACGTGCCGTCCGTGGAACAATCGTCCACCAGAATCACCTCGCGGTCGAGGTTTTCAGGGAGCGGAGTGGAAAGAACCTGCTTGAGACAACGCTCCACGACCACTTCTTCGTTGTAAACAGGAACCAGAACGGATAGTCGCACGGAACAGAATCCCAGTATAGTAGTTCCCCGCTAATGCGCCCGAACCGCTGCCGGCGGTGCGCTGATTACCTGGGGAAGCTCGGGCGGAAACCCGTGGTCATGGCCGCTACTCCCAATCTTCCGCCCGAGACAAAACGGAAATTCAGGTTCTGGAACTGGTCCACCTCATAGTCGTTGAACGCGTTTCGGAACAGGCGCGGATGGAAGTTTCTGCTGTAAGCCCAGCCGCCGCGGATCGCGTCCGCGGTCGCATCGGCACGGTCGTCGATCGTCGCGGTCGCATAGAGCTGTTTGAAGTACAGGGTCAGCTCGTCGGCGCCGGTTACGCGAGAGGCATCGAAAGAGGTGTTCAGGCTATGAGTGCGCGCGTTGCCGCGGGCAGCCGCAAGCCCGATGTCAAGCGATGCGGTCCAAAGGTAAAACAGGCCGGCAGGCGCGCTTTCGCCTTCGTAGTCGCGGCTTGTTCCCGATCGTTCTGAGTTCTTTCGGTACGGCTATGAACGAAGACCGGGCGGCTTTTGGGCAACCGCCCGGAACAGAGAAGGCGAGGTCAGTTGCTGATATCGTGAGTGCGGCTTTCGCCGCGAATAGGCAGGTACACCTTATACCACTGCTTTTGAGCATCGCTGCCCGCATACTTCTTCAGGGCGTCTTCGCTTTCAAACTCCATCACGATGACGCTCGTATAGCCTTCGGGCAACTGCGTTTTTATGGGCCGGGTCCAGACGTTCTTGAGACCCGGAAAATTCATGTTTTCAACGCCCGCAATGGCTTGTTGAATCTGCTCCTTCGACGCGTCCGGTTTCCATTGGACGGTTACAACATGGATCACGGACTTTGGTTTTGTGGGCGCGGCGGCAAACAACTGGCCGGCAGCCAGGACAGCAAGCGCGGCACACGCCACGAATACACGTTTGGTCATGGTTGTCGTCGGTTCCTCCTCTGTAAAGTCGTCGGGTTGACTCTCTCTATGTTAACCGTATCCGGCCGCCTTTCGAGGGAGACGCTCAATAATTTCTCCAGCATCCAGGCGTAATCAACTCGATCAGGTGCCGGTCCGGATCGCAGAAATAGAGGCTGATACCATCTCCGCAGTTCACCTTGCTTTCGAGCGGAATACCAGAGCCGGCAAGACGGCGCTCCCAAAGCGCCACCTGCTCCCGCGGTATGGAAAAGGCCACGTGGAGGTTGCCTCTCCCATCGTGACCGAGGATGTTTCCGCTGGAGCCCGCTACGGAAGCGCCGGCGCGAAACAGCAACAGCACCTGGTGGCTGGGTATCGCGAGCGCACGCATGCGGTCCTGCTCCGCATACATCCTTTCAAAGCCGAACAGCCGCGTGTAGAACCGTTCGCTGCGATCGAGATCGGCGACATAGAGGGCTGTTTCCACAATGCCCCCCACAACGGGAGCCTCCTCGTCAGGCTTGGCACCCGCCGTATCATCGCGCGCGTCACCGGGCAACTCACCGGGCGTGTAGTAAAGCTGGGAGCACTCGGCGGCCAGGACTCCCGCGGTCATCTCGATGTCGGCTTCGAATGCGTCGCGGATAAAATCGGCGGTATTGTAATGCCGCTCCTCGAAGTACATGGAGTGGACATCGCTGCGAGTGGCGCCATAGACGATACGCCCGATCCGGGACCAGATTGCCGCCATCGTGCACATCCCGCAAGGCTGCAATGTCGAATAGAGCGTGCATCCGGAGAAGTCGATCGTCTTCAACTTCTCGCCAAGCCTGCGAAGCGTGACGACTTCGGCGTGCGCCGTCGGATCGTTCCGCATCTCAACCTCATTGTGGCCGGATGCGGCTACTTCGCCGCCGCGGACAATGACACAGCCTACTTCGCCCGCGCCCGGCGTGCGGTCTCCAACCCGGGCCTCCTCGAGCGCCAGGCGCATAAAGTATTCATCGGCCGGGACAGTGGAAGACAGTTTTTCCCGCACTCTGCACTCATTATCCCCCGCGGTGAAATTACACCCGGAACCGCACCCCCTGAACCTGTAGTTCCTTACCCGAGCTGTCCAGCTTATATTCCGGCGGCGCGGGCGAAGTCGAAAAAATCCACCACATCACCGGCGGTGGCGGAGCGATTCTGGCGGTGGCGGTGAGCTGGCCGCGCGAGCCGGGGTGCCGGGTAACCTGGGAATCCGACAGCGGTGAAGCAGGCGCTGTGAACCACAGATCCACATCCGGAAAATACAGGCGCAGCCAGCCCGCCTGATGTCCCCATGCCGCTTCGGGATGGCCATGCCAGTGATAGGTGAGGCTCTCGAGCCCTGCCGCGTCGACCTGGTCCGCAATCACCACCGTGCTGTTCGAATGAAGCCACGCGGTGCGCACCACCGATTTCGCCTGTGCCGCCGCCGGATAACAGCCGGCAAGCTCGACCCGCGCGCGGAGCAGTCCCGGAGCAACCGTGTCCAGCGCTACCGGACCCGGTTTCTTGCTGTCCTGCGCCGCGCCGTTGATCAACGGATAATTGTGCGCCGCCGGCCCGATGGTGAACTCGCGCTCGACATCCCTCATGTACTGCTGGTAGCCGGGATCGGAGATCAGCCAGCGGCCGCGCGATCCGATCACCACCGTCCCGTTATCCGCTTGCATGTGTCCGGTCGGCGAGGGCGTGGCGGACATGACAACCGCTGCATCCTTCTCTCCCCAGCCGCTCCGCAGCACCGCGGCATAATGAGCGTTCAACGCTCCCGGCGGCGGCATGGTGCCGTCCAGCCGGCCGGCGAGCGGTGCGAGCACGCTCAAGGCATCCGCACGAATCCAGTCCACCGGCCAGCCGCCCAGAAACCAGGCAAGCACCGGATTCAAACCGAAGCGGGCGAGCTTTGCTTGTGCCGAGTAATGGAAGGGCATCTCTTTCGGCTCGACATCGCTCAACTCAGCCACCTGCTCAATGGCTCCCGGAGCCGAGAGCATGTAGGATTGCTCCAGGTATTCGGGGAATGCAGGGTGTTTTAGAATCCTGTCCGCCGCATCCCGGGGTATCACTTCCAGCCAGTGCACGAGAAAATCGAGAATGTATCCGTCATAAGCGACGCCCTCGGTGTGCCCCTTTGCCCGAAGCTC
>DASTMK010000411.1:0-8787 GCA_035714225.1 Bryobacteraceae bacterium
TCAACGGCGTTTCCACCCGCGATATGCCGCTGGCCTTCGCCGAACTGCTGTTGCAGGGTGCCGCCGGTTCGAGCGTTGAGATTTCTGTGATGCGGCTCCGCCGGTCAGAGCCGCAAAAGATTACGCTGGCGCGGGAGGTGCTGAAATATCCTGCGATCAATACCAAAATGCTTAACGGCCAGATCGGGCATGTGCAAGTGGAGAGCCTGGAGACAGGGAAAACCAAGCAGATCGCCGCAGCCGTGACCCAACTCGAAAAACAGGGCGCGGCGAAAATCATTCTCGATCTGCGGAATAACGCTGCCGGCAGCACGGAAGAAGGCATTGCGGTGGCGAATCTTTTTCTGGAAAAAGGCTTGATTACCTACCTTCAGGGGCAGAAGTATCCCCGGCGTGACTTCACGGCCGATGCACAAGTTGCGATCTATCGGGAGCCGCTGGTGGTAATCACCAACAGAGGCACGGCCGGAGGAGCTGAACTGGCCGCCGCCGCCCTTCTGGGAAACAAGCGGGCGGAAATCGTGGGCGAGCGCACTTACGGCGACGCCGCCGTACGCAAGACCGTTCCGATGGACGATGGAAGCGCTGTTGTGCTTTCCGTCGCCAAGTATTATTCTCCCGACGGGAAGGCGATTCAGGATACCGGTGTTACACCGACCGTTGCGGTGGCGGAAATGGAAGCGGCGGCTGAGGTGCCCGGCGAAGAGGCTCCACAAACTCAACCGGAAGCCAAACCCGAAGAGGACATTCTGCTGAAGCGCGCTCTGGAGGTAGCAACGAAAGGCGCACCACCGGCGGGTAGCGAAACCGCCGCCCCCGCCGCTGTGGATCCACAGGGTGGAATTCCTCCCCGCGATCTTCCCCCCGATTCCCGGCCGGAAGAAAAGAAGTGAGTTGAACTGTATATGCCTCTTTACGAGTACAAGTGCAAGTCCTGTGGCGATGTCTTTGAAGTAATACAGAAATTTTCCGAGGCCCCTCTCACGTCGCATAACGGATGCGGCGGAGCGGTGGAGCGGTTGCTGAGCGCTCCTGCCCTCCAGTTCAAGGGAACGGGCTGGTACATCACGGACTATGCCCGCGGAAACGGGAATTCGAAAGAGAACCCCACTAAATCCGACTCGAGGTCCGACTCGAAAACCAGCGAGAGTGCGAGCAAGTCCGAAACTCCATCCGCTCCCGCTGTTTCCGCCGAAAAGAAATAGGCTCTACTTTTGAGCAGACCGCTCCCTGGCGGTCACGGCTCAGAAACGGAGACGCGTGCCGTGATATGCTCGCCGCGGAGGTGGCATGCCGCACTGGATTCTTCTTCCGGTTGTGCTTCTGGGGCTCGTGAGTCCAACCAACGCTATCGAGCGGCCTGGTGTCGAGTTCAAAGTGTTTCAGTTCCCTCCGAATGCCATTCCCCGCATTGACGGCGACACTGCCGATTGGGACCTGGTGCCGCCCGGCTATGCCATCGGCACCGATCAATTGCGGGATACGGTGGGCAATCAATCGTTCAATCCGAAAGACCTGGACGTCCGGGTACGCGTGGGTTGGGTGAAGGGCTTGAACCGGCTCTATTTCCTCTATGAAGCCTACGACGACTATTGGGATTTCTCGCGCAGCGATTTGCACAACGACATTTTTGAAGTGGTTGTTGACGGCGATCTTTCCGGCGGACCCTTCATCAAGCAAATGCATCCTTACAAAGCGCTGAACGTTTGGGATGCTCATTTCCTCTTCCACGGAGTGCATGCGCAGAACTACCACATTTTCACGCCGGCGGAAGGCAAGGACTGGGCCATGGTTTGGGGTTGCCAGCCCTGGATCAAGGAATTGCCATGGGCTAACGCGGCTTATTCGCACCAACTCAAACCCGGTGGGAGCGGCAGACTGGTGCTCGAATTCTGGATTACTCCATTCGACTACGCCGGCTGCGAAGGTCCGGCACGCGCTGTGCCTTCCGAGTTGTGGGAAAACAAGGTGATTGGCATATCCTGGTCCGTGCTGGACTACGACGATTCCAAGTCGGAGCGGTACAAAGGCTTCTGGAACCTGTCGCATAAGACCACGATGTACGGAAACGCTTCCGATGCGGTGGCTTTCCGGCTGATGCCGCTCGAGTCGAAGTTCCGCAAGCCCATCGAGGCGCAATGGTCCTTTCACGTGCTCGATATGGCACGCCGGGCCGTTGCGTTCAAGGACCTGTCGCATGGCGACATCAGCGCCTGGCGCTGGGATTTCGGCGACGGGAAAACTTCCAACGAACAGCATCCCGTACACGTTTACGAGAAGCCGGGCGAATATGTGGTGGTATTGGAAGTGGAAGGACCCGCCGGCAGCAGCAAACGCGCCAAGGTGTGGGATGTTTCTCTGAAGTAAGTATCACACCCGTTCCGTCGCGGTTCTACAACGAAACGTTTTGCCGGCAGAGCGAATCCACTTTCCGAAGTGAGAACGCATGAAAGCTGTCTGCTGGTACGGTAAGCGCGAACTGCACGTGGAAGAGGTGCCGGATCCTGTCATCCTCAATCCGCGCGATGCAATTGTCAAGGTCACTCTGACCGCAATCTGCGGCTCCGATCTCCACCTTTACAACGGCTTCATTCCCACCATGAAGAAGGGCGACATTCTGGGTCATGAGTTTATGGGGGAAGTGGTGGATGTGGGGAAGGGGATCTCCACTTTGAAAGTGGGTGACCGGGTAGTAGTGCCGTTTCCCATTGCCTGCGGAAACTGCTTCGCCTGTCATGACGAAATGTATTCGCTTTGCGAAAATTCGAATCCGAATGCATGGATAGCGAAGAAACTATGGGGACATTCGCCAGCGGGCATCTTCGGCTACTCGCACATGGTTGGGGGGTATGCCGGGGGGCAAGCACAGTATGTCCGTGTCCCTTTCGCTGACGTCGGGCCTATTAAAGTCCCGGACGGCCTTTCCGATGAACAGGTGCTCTTCCTATCGGACATCCTGCCCACCGGCTACATGGCTGCCGAGGCTTGCCAGATTCAACCGGGACAGACCATCGCCGTCTGGGGCTGCGGTCCCGTCGGACAATTCGCGATCAAAAGCGCGTACCTTTTGGGAGCCCGGCGCGTGATCGCCATTGACCGCTTTCCCGAACGTCTGGCGATGGCGCGTGACAAAGGCGGCGCCGAAATCATCAACTACGAACAGGAAGATGTCTACGATTCGCTGCTGGCCAAAACCGGCGGACGCGGGCCGGATGCCTGTATCGATTCGGTAGGGATGGAATCGCATGCGCCTGGAGTGGTAGGAGCTTACGATCGCACCAAGCAGGCGATGATGCTCCAGACAGACCGCACAGGGGCGCTACGTCAAGCCATCATGGCCTGCCGGAACGGTGGAACCGTTTCGATTCCCGGTGTTTATGGCGGCTTTGCTGATAAATTTCCACTTGGCTCGTTGATGAACCGGTCGCTCACCATCAAGAGCGGACAGACGCATGTGCAGCGCTATATGAGGCCGCTGCTCGAAAGGATCGAGAAAGGGGAAATCGACGCTTCGTTCGTCATTACGCACCGGCTGGGGCTAAGCGAGGCGCCGGCGGCATATGAGATGTTCAAAAACAAGCAGGACGGCTGTATCAAGGTAGTGATGAAACCGCAATAGGCGATTAGCGTTCCCGGATGCTGTCGAGCACGGCGCGAGCTTTTGCGTTGCCCGGGTCGAGGGTGAGTGCGCGTTCGAACCGCTGTGCCGCGCCCGCTGTGTCGCCGGTATTCAGCAATGCGACCCCGAGATTGTATTGAACTGCCGCGTTATCCGGGTCGATGTCCGACGCGAGTTGCAGTTCCCGCACTACATCGGCGTGATCGCCGGATTGCGCCAGCACATCCGCCAGGCGATAGCGAAGGTCAAGATCTCCCGGCCTGAGCTTCAGAACCGCCCTATACTGTTGCGCCGCCTCGTTCCAGTTCTCCTTGGCCACCAGGACGGACGCCAGTTCCGTCCTCGCGGCGAGAAACTCCGGCTCGAGTTCGATGGCTCGCCGGAAGGATTGCGCAGCCTGGTCCAGGGCGTGTTGCCGGAGATATACCCCGCCTAAGTTATAGAACGCTTCCGCCGCCTTGGGTAAATATTCTGCCGCCCGCCGGAAATGGGTGATAGCGGCTTCGAGATTTCCACTTTCGGCTGCCGCCACACCCGCGCGATTCGCGGTGTCGGCCAGCTCGCCCGCCCGTTGCTGTGCACGTAACTTGGCTGTGGCTTCAAAATGCTCCCGCGCTTCGTCCGCATGCCCGGAACGTTGGAGCGCCCGGGCGAGAGCGTACCGGTATCCCACATTGTCCTGCTCCATCGCGGCCGCGGCACGATACTGCTTCAGCGCTTCCGCATCGTTCTGCTGTTGATCGAGTAACTGGGCGAGGTGGAAGGCCGCCGCCGCAAGACTCGGGTTCCATCGCAGCGCCGTTCTATATTCGCTGATCGCTTCCTTTGCGCGATTCATTCGATGATAGGCGCGCGCAAGCGTCAAATGAGGTTCGGCCCAATCGGGCTGCGCGGCGATCACCGCCCGCAGCTCCGCGACAGCTTCTTCGAGTTTGCGGCTCGACACCAGCGCGACGCCAAGGTTGTGCCGGGCCTCCAGGTAGCCGGGTTTGAGACGTAACGCGGCTCTGAAACACTGAACCGCTTCCTTGTCATCACCCTGCTGTTCATGAATCAAGCCCAGGGCGTTCAGTGGTTCGGGGTCACGACTGTCAAGCCGCACCGCTTTCTCGAGTGCTGCCACCGCGCCGTCCATGTCGCCGGCGCGGTGCAGCATAGCGCCGAGATTGAACCACGCGGCCGGGCGCTCCGGTTCGAGTTTCACGGCAACCTGGAAACGGCCGATAGCCGCTTGCGTCTCGCCGTGTTTCGCAAGTGCCAGACCCTCTTCAAACCAGGAGGTGAGCAGCAGAACCGCGGCGGCCCAGGGCACCATGAGTGCAGTATAGTTGTTCTAAGTGCTTCTGGAGGTAGGGATCGCTGTGCTGCTTGCGCCAGCTACTGCGCAATCGCATTTTGCGCGCGGCGTTGAACTGCGCGAGGCGGGCCGGAAAATCGAAGCCCTGCGTGAGTTTCGCCGTGCCGCGGAGCTGGACGCGGCTATGGCCGCGGCTCACCGGGAAATCGGCATGCTTCTGCTGGACCAGCGCGATTTTGCCGGGGCCGCAGACGCCTTCGAACGCGCCGTTGCGATCAATCCCGGCGACATGGATTCCCGCTATAACCGGGCCATGTCCCTGGCGAACGCGGGGCGCCGCACCACAGCGATACGCGAACTCGAAGCGTTGCTCAAAGAAAAGGACGATTGGGGCCAGGCATGGTTCGGCCTGGGCCATGTATATGCTCGCGCCGGCCGCACTAACGAGGCCGAGCGCGCCTTCCGGAAATCGATTACGCTCGACCCTGGGCTGTTCCGCGCGCATTTTGAATTAGGCAGATTGCTGGACGACAAGGGAGATCGCGAAGGAGCGATGGAAGCCTTCGCGGCCGGAGTGAAATTGGCGCCCGATTCGACGTCGGCGCGGTTTCGTCTGGCGACGCTGCTCCAGCAGGCCGGCCGCCGCGAAGAGGCGGCGCACCACTTCGCCGCCGTGCGGGAACTGCGAGACCGGCGGCAGCGCGGAGAGCAGGCAGCGCTGGCATACCAGCAGGGTCTGAAATACCTCCAGGCCGGAGATGACGCCTCCGCTATCCGCGAACTGAAGCGCGCCGTGGAGTTGCGCTCCGATTTTCCCGAAAGCCGTATCGCGCTGGGAGAGGCTTACGAGCATTCCGGCGACCTGGCCGCGGCTATCGTGGAGTTTCAGCGTGCTCTGGAACTCGCACCTTCGGCGGAGACGGCCAATCACGCCGGCGTCCTGCTGGCGAAGTCTGGGCGCATCGACGAAAGCATTCGAGCGTTTCGCCGTGCGCTCGAAATCGATCCCAATTTCGCAAACGCGGATAAGAACCTGAAACAGGCGCTTCAAATTCAGAAGCGCCGCTGATGCAGGAAAAGAATAACGATGAAACTCCTTTATCCAATTGCTCTACTCGCCTCCGCGGCGATTATGCCGGCCGCGGAATCTTTCGATGTCGTTGTTTATGGCGCCACGTCCGGCGGTGTTACAGCAGCGGTGTCCGCTGCGCGTGAAGGTGCGAAAGTCGCGCTGATCGAGCCGGGGCGGCACCTCGGCGGCATGTCTTCGGGTGGGCTTGGCGCTACAGATTACGGCAAACAGGAAACCATTGGCGGCCTGTCTCGTGAGTTCTATGAAGGCCTGGGCCGCCACTATGGGAAGGAAATCGCCTGGACGTTTGAGCCGCACGTGGCGGAGAACGTATTCAAAGAGATGGTGAAGGAGGCCGGCGTGAAAGTTTATTACGAACACCGGCTGAAGGAAAAAGGCGGAGTGAAGAAGAGCGGCGCCCGCATCACCGAGATCGTGATGGAGAACGGCAAAGTTTTTCGCGCGAAGGCATTTCTCGACTGCACCTACGAGGGCGATCTGATGGCGTTCGCGGGCGTCTCGTTCACGTGGGGCAGGGAAGGCACGGATCAGTACGGCGAAGAGTTCGCCGGCGTGCGTCCCGTGGACCGGTATCACCATCACATTTTCCCTCCAGGCGTTTCCGCTTATGACGAAAACGGCAAATTGCTGCCGGAAATCAGTCCCGAACCGAGAGGCGAACTCGGCGCGGCGGACAAGAAAGTGCAGGCATACAACTTCCGCATCTGTCTTTCCAAAGACAAGAACAACCAGGTGCCATTTACGAAACCCGCGAATTACGATCCGCATCGCTACGCGTTGTTGCTTCGATTTATCGAAGCCTTCGAGAAACACAATGGCCGTCCGGCGCGCCTTAAGGGCGACCTCCTGATCTGGTCGCTGATGCCGAATAACAAGACTGACATCAACAACCGCGGAGGTTTTTCAACCGACTACATCGGCAAAAATTGGGAATATCCGACCGCGAACTACAAGCACCGCGCCGAGATCTGGCAGGACCACCTCAACTACACGGCCGGTTTCTTTTATTTCCTCGCCAACGATCCCCGGGTGCCGCAGGCCGTTCGCGACGACCTCAACGAATGGGGACTTGCGAAAGACGAGTTCGCAGATACGAATCACTGGCCGCACCAGCTCTATATTCGCGAGGCACGCAGGATGATTGGCGACTTCGTGATGACCGAGAAGGATGCGCGCACCGACCTGGTGAAAGAGGACTCGGTCGCGATGGGCTCCTATCAGATCGATTCCCACAATATTCAGCGGCACGTTACTCCCGAGGGTTTCGTGCAGAATGAGGGCGACACTGAAGTGCCTGCCAAACCTTACCAGATCGCCTACCGCGTGATGCTGCCGAAAAAGAACGAAGCATCGAACCTGCTGGTGCCGGTCTGCGTTTCGAGCTCCCATATCGCCTACGGGACTGTCCGGATGGAGCCTGTGTTCATGGCGCTTGGTCATGCGGCCGGTATTGCGGCGCACATGGCTGCCACCAAAAACGTAACTGTTCAGGAAATTGACGTACCGGCGTTGCGCGCGAAGCTCCGCGCGCAGCGTGCCGTCATCTCACTTACAAACTAACTTTGGATGGAGGAGGATGCTATGCGATTCAGATTCGATCCTGCTTTGGTTCTATTGATCTTCCTGATATCGACGGGGCTTATGTTTGCACAGTCCCCTCTGGGAACGATCACCGGAACTATCTCCGACACGCAGAACGCCCGTGTGCCGGGAGTCGAAGTAACAGCCACCCAGGTCGGAACCGGCTTGTCGTTCAAAGCGACAAGTTCGGGAGATGGAACATACGTCATCCCGAACCTGCCGGTCGGCCGGTACGAAGTCGAAGCGAGCGCAACGGGGTTTAAGTCTTTCCGCCGCACGGGTGTCGTGCTGGAAGTTTCACAACGCTTGCGGCTCGATATTGCGCTCGAGCTCGGCGCGCTCACTGAGACCATCACCATTACGGGCGCCGTCTCTCGTGTGCAAACGGAAGAAGCGACGCTTGGAAGTGTCGTCGAGCGGCAAAGGATCGAGGAATTGCCTCTCAACGGCCGCCACGTGTTCAACCTGGTGAAGCTGGTTGCCGGCGTGCGGCCTGTAGACCGCGCCGCGGATGGATTCGCCGAGATATCGAACCAGGGCTTCTCCCAAATGACGTTCAACGGAGGACCGGTCTACGGCAATCAGTTCTATGTCGATGGCGGTATGAACACCGTGCCGGTGCACAACGAGATCTCCGTCGTTCCGATGACGGACGCCGTCGAAGAGTTCAAAGTGGAAACGAACTCACTCAAAGCCGAGTTCGGCCAGACCAGCGGCGGTGTTGTGAACGTCGTGACGAAAGGTGGAACGAACGAAATCCATGGTTCGCTGTATGAGTTCTTCCGCAACGACTCGCTGGATGCCCGTCATGCGTTCGCCACGCAAACCGATCCGCTGACGGGCCGGATTAAGCCCATTTTGCGGTACAACCAGTTCGGTGGAACCGTGGGTGGCCCGGTATACCTTCCGAAGTTATACGACGGAAGAAACCGTACCTTCTTCTTTGTCGGCTACGAGCAATGGCGGCAGAGCAGTTCCAGCCTGCGGAGATCCACTGTACCGACGGCGCTCGAACGTGCAGGCGATTTCTCACGGACGTTCGACAGTAGAGGCAGCCTGATTCCCATTTACGATCCGGCCACGACCATCCAGAACCCGAACGGTAGCGGTTTTGTCCGTCAGCCTTTCGCCGGAAACGTCATTCCGTCGTCAAGGTTCGATCCTGTGTCGTTGAAGGTGATGGAGTTCATGCCCCTT
>DASTMK010000412.1:0-3923 GCA_035714225.1 Bryobacteraceae bacterium
CCGGAGTTACACTGCCGCCAGGGGACGCGTGCAGGTTGCCATCATGGGGGAAGAATAAGGGGGGCCGTTGATGCCGCGAAGTACTGTTGCCGCTTTATATACATCGCCGGAGAGGGTGCTCGACGATATTGGACGCCTGGCAGAGCTGGCCGGAATGCGCGAGGCGCTGGATGCGCGTTCGACCACTATCCTGAAAGACAATATCTCCTGGCACTTTCCGTTTCCCGGCGCAAATACCACGCCCTGGCAGCTTGAAGGCACGATCCTGGCGCTGCGCGAGCGCGGATTCAAAGACCTTTCCTGCGTGCAGAACAAGACGGTGGTCACCAACGCGTTCAAAGGCGAGGACCTGAACCACTACGTGCCGGTTTTCCGGCGTTACGAAATCCCGGTGTTCTACAACTTCCACGACGCAGACATGAAGTGGATCGAGTACAAGCCCAAAGGGAAGATGCTGGTGCTCGACAAAATCTTCCGCGAAGGGATCTACGTTCCGGATTATTTCTTCGGGAAAAATATCGTTCATCTGCCTACGGTGAAGTGCCACATCTACACCACCACAACGGGCTCGATGAAGAATGCGTTCGGCGGGCTTCTGAACACGCATCGCCATTACACCCACTCCTGGATTCACGAAACGCTGGTGGACCTGTTGACGATTCAAAAAGAGATCCACGCCGGACTTTTCGCCATAATGGACGGCACCACGGCCGGCGACGGTCCGGGGCCGCGCACCATGCGTCCGAAGATCAAAAACCTGATGCTGGCCAGCGCGGACCAGGTCGCCATTGATGCCGTGGCGGCGAAGATCATGGGATTCGATCCGATGAGCCTGCCTTATATCCACCTGGCGCACGAGCGCGGGTTGGGCGTGGGCAAGCCCGAGGAGATTCACATCGCCGGCGACGACATCCGGAATGAGAGCTGGGGCTTCAGCGTCGGTGACAACATGGCGAGCCGCATCGGCGATATCTGCTGGTTCGGACCCCTGAAACGCATTCAGAAGTTACTGTTTCATTCGCCGCTGGTACACATGTTCGTCTTCGGGTCGGAGGCCTACCATGACTGGTTCCGCTGGCCGGTCAAAGACAGGCGGGTTTACGAGCAGTGGCTCCGGACGACCGGATGGGGCCGCCTGTTCGGCGAATACGCGCGATACGGTACGCGCACATCCGCCGCTTCGGCGGCGGACTAAGTACATGGTTCTCGCTTTACGTGGACACCGCTCCCTGACGGTCGCGGCTCAGTATGGGCCTCATTCCGAGCCGCGACCGTCAGGGAGCGGTCGTTCGCCTGGGTTGAAATGATGCGTGTCGCCATAGACGCCACCTGCTGGCACAATAACCGGGGCTATGGACGGCACGCCCGCGCGCTGGTTTCGACGCTTGTCCGCCAGTATCCGGAGAATGAATACCGGCTGTTTCTGGACTCTGCGGGCAACACGCCCGATCTTGCCGGGCACGCAAAACTGGAACTGGTGGCGGCGGACACACCGGCCTCGGCGGCGGCTTCGTCCAACGGCCACCGGTCGCTGTCCGATATGTGGAGAATGAGCCGGGCTCTGTCGAAAGCCCGTGTGGACGTGTTGCTCTATCCGACCATCTATACGTATGTTCCGGCACTGACGCGCGCCCGGAAACTCGTCATGATTCATGACGTGATTGCGGAGACCTATCCGAATCTGACACTGCCCCGGCGGACGGCACGCCTGTTCTGGAAGGCCAAAGTCGCCTTGGGGCGTATGCAGGCGGACGCACTGGTGACCGTCTCCGAGTTCTCGCGCGAGAAAATCATCGAACATTTCCGTGTTGCTCCGGAACGCGTCTTTGTCGTCAGTGAAGCCGCGGACCCGGTTTTCCGCATCCTGGAGCAGCCGGCCATGCCCGCATCCCTGCGGGCGCTCGGCATCGACGCCGGCCGCCGCATCGTTGTTTACGTCGGCGGCTTCAGCCCGCACAAAAACCTGGAGGAGCTGATGGACGCGTTCTCGCACATCGCTTCTCTCGGACAGTTCGACGATTGCCTGCTGGTGCTGGTGGGAGAGACGCGGAAAGAAGTGTTTCACAGTTGCCTTCCAGCCCTTCGCGAGAAAGTGGATCAAGCCGGCCTGCGCGATCACGTCGTGTTTCCGGGATACGTATCCGACGAGGATCTGACGGAGTTGTTGAACCTTTCCGCGGTGCTGGTGCTTCCCTCTTTCATGGAAGGCTTCGGACTGCCCGCGGTAGAGGCGGCGGCGTGCGGGTGCCCGGTGATCGCCACCAAGGCCAGCCCGCTGCCGCAACTGCTGGAGGGGGGAGGAATCTACATCGAGCCGGGAAGTGGTCAACTGGAGCAGGCGCTGGAGGCGGTACTGGCTTCGAAAGAGATGCGGGAACGTATGCGGCGGGCCGGCGCCGCGGCGGCGCAACGGCTCACCTGGAATGCCGCAGCAGAGCAACTGATGCAGGTGATGCAAAGGTTCGAGTAACCACTGCCATGAACTTTCTTCACCTGACCACGTTTTATCCGCCTTACAGCTTCGGTGGCGATGCCATGTACATCTACCGCCTTTCGCATGCCCTGGCAGAGGCGGGCCATCACGTGGATGTCATTCATTGCGTCGATTCCTACCACCTTCTGCATCCGGCGAAACCGCCGATCCAATTTGCGGAACACCCGAACGTGACGCGTCACGAGCTGCGCAGCGGCCATGGCTGGCTGTCTCCGTTTCTGACTCAGCAGACCGGCCGGCCGTACCTCAAAACAGACACGATCCGCAAAGTGCTTTCCTCGCGACGCCACGACGTGATCCACTTTCACAACATGTCGCTGCTGGGGCCGCAGACGCTTGCCATCGAGCCGCCCAATCCCGCAGCGGTGAAGATCTACACGACGCACGAACACTGGCTGGTCTGTCCCATGCACGTGCTATGGAAGTTCAACAGCAGGGCATGCGAAAAGCCCGAGTGCCTGAAATGCACGCTCCTCGGAAAACGGCCGCCGCAGTGGTGGCGCTATACCGGCTTGCTCGAACGCGCGGCGCGGCGCGTGGATCAGTTCGTCTCGCCCAGCCGCTTCACGGCGAAGATGCATGCCAGCCGGGGCTTTTCGCAACCGGTGGAGCACCTGCCGTATTTCATCGACCGCGCCGATGACGATTGGCGCACCCCCAGCCCGCGCCCGCAGGAACGGCCCTACTTCCTGTTCGTCGGCCGTCTGGAAATTATCAAAGGGCTCCAGACGTTGATCCCGCTTTGGAAGAACGTGGAGTTTGATCTTCTGGTGGCCGGGACCGGCAACTATGAAGTGGAGCTGCGCGCCATGGCGGCATCGAATCCGCGGATTCGCTTTCTGGGCCCCATGTCACAACGGCAATTGGGCGCGCTCTATCATCATGCGCTCGCCTGCATCCTTCCTTCGATCACTTACGAGACCTTCGGGATGATCAGCATCGAAGCCTTCGCGCGCAAGACGCCGGTCATCGTGCGCGACCTCGGCGCGCTGCCCGAAGCCGTCGAGGATTCCGGCGGCGGCTTCGTCTATCGAAGCGAGGAAGAGCTGCTCGAAGCCATCCGGCAGATCGGCGCTTCGCCCGGCCTGCGGCGCGAGCTTGGGGAGAAAGGCTACCGCGGTTTTCTCGAGTGGTGGTGCCGGGAGGCGCACATGCGCTTCTACTTCGATTACCTCGGCCGCGCGGCAATGAAAAAATCCGGA
Source organism: Bryobacteraceae bacterium (assembly GCA_035714225.1). Classification (GTDB taxonomy): domain Bacteria; phylum Acidobacteriota; class Terriglobia; order Bryobacterales; family Bryobacteraceae; genus CAADGY01. The sequence continues at coordinate 3,697 of DASTMK010000412.1, forward strand.
GGCATCCCCTGGCAGACCGCACCCGAACCGGTCTGCTCCCAGCCGTCCAGTCCAAAAGCTTAGGAATCTGGTCTCTTTTTTTGAAAAGAGGCCGGCTTCCCAACGCTAAAACTCTCCATTTTTCGGGCTCCAGTTGGGCCCTGTACGTGCCTTCCTGCCTGTAATACCCATGATTTGCAATCTGGAGGCATGGTTGACGAGGTTCGCATGGCAACATTTCTAGTAAC
>DASTMK010000413.1:0-9103 GCA_035714225.1 Bryobacteraceae bacterium
CAGGAGAACGATCGATGCCGTTGCAACCACCAGGTTCCCCATACTTCAATGGTAGGCGGTTCAAGTGTCAAGAACCAGCGGATCTGCGTGAACACCAGAAAAAAGCACGTAGTTCTGGCAGATTGTTCAGCGGCTTCGCCACATGCGGGCGATCGACCGGCGTACAATGTGCAAGGTGGGACCAGCAAAAACCGGCCGTACACGCCCTATGCCAGAGAAGCCCGCAGCGCTTGTCCGCCAGCTCGGAATCGTCAGTGCCGCCGCCTTGGTGATCTCGAACATGGTCGGGACCGGCATCTTCACAGCCAGTGGTTTTCTAGCCGCAGATCTCGGCTCTCCATCGCTCATCCTCACCATCTGGATGGTGGGCGCACTATTCGCTTTGGCCGGTGCGCTCTGCTATTCGGAATTGGGGATTAATTTTCCAAGCTCCGGCGGCGAATACGTGTATCTTACCCGTGCCTACGGCCCGACATGGGGTTTCATGACCGGCTGGATCTCGTTCTTCGCCGGATTCTCAGCGCCGATTGCAGCCGCCTCGTTGGCCTTCTCCGATTACGTAGGATATTTCATCCCGGGAGCGCAGCAGGCGAACGCGCAGTTCACGATCGGCTCCGGTGCCTGGTCGCTGAAGGTTGGAGGAGCACAGCTCGTCGCCTCCGCACTAATCATCGTCTTCACGCTGCTGAATATCTTCGGGATCGGACGTGTCGCCAAAATTCAGAATGTCCTCACCGCGATAAAGGTGCTGGTCATTATCGGACTCGTGGGTCTCGGGTTTCTCATCGGCACCGGAAGCTGGTCGCACTTCTCCATGGATGCGGTGCGTACATCAACACGTTCCCTGCCGGCGCAATTCGCTATCAGCCTGTTCTGGATTTACGTCTCCTACAGCGGGTGGAACGCGGCCACCTACATCGCAGAGGAACTGAAACGGCCCGAGCGGACTTTGCCCGTCGCGCTCACTGTAGGAACCCTGCTGGTCGCGGCGATGTTCATCGCGATGAACGTGGTATTTATCTACGCAACTCCTCTCGAAACGATGAAAGGCGTGGTAGCCGTCGGCTCCCTGGCAGCTTCCCATTTATTCGGACCGGGTATCGCGGGCGCATTCAGCGCGCTGATGGCGCTGTCGTTGATGTCCACTGTAAACGCCATGGTTACGGTAGGCCCCCGCGTATACTACGCCATGGCGAAGAACGGAGCGTTTCTGCCGGCCGCCGCGAAAGTGGACAGCAGGTGGCACACTCCCGTGGTCGCGATTCTATGCCAGGGTGCCTGTGCGGTGGTGATGACCCTGACGCCGTTCCGCGACCTTATGATTTATATCGGATTTCTGCTGAACTTCTTCGCGGTGATGTCTGTGGCCTCCCTGTTCATTTTCCGCAGAAGGCCGGGATGGCAGAAACTCCGCGTAGTGAGCTTTGCGTTTCCGCTCATTCCGCTGTTGTTTGTCCTGGTAGGCGCCTGGATGACGATCTTCGGATTGACGCTCCAGCCGAAAATCGCCGTCGCAGCTATTGTCACGATCGCGACGGGCGCGCTGGTGTATCACTTCCGTCTTCGCTCGTCCGCGCGCGCGGGTTCGCACGTCTAAATAGTTTCAAGTTTCGCTGGCAAAATGGCAAAAATACTCGATGGGAAGTGGGTGCGTGACGAAATACTGAAGGACTGTGTCTCCCGGATAGAGCGGCTGTCCGCGGCCGGAAGACCTCCAGGGTTGGCTGTCGTGCTCGTTGGAAACGACCCGGCGTCCGAAATCTACGTCCGCAATAAAGTGAAGACCTCGGGCGACCTCGGCATTTATAGTGAGAAGCTGACGCCGTCCGCCTCGGTCACAACCGAAGAGTTACTGGAGATCGTGGAGGGCCTCAATGCCCGAGCCGACATCGACGGGATTCTGGTGCAGATGCCGCTGCCCGCGCAGGTCGATTCCGCACGGGTGCTGCTGGCTGTCGATCCGGAGAAGGACGTCGATGGCTTTCATCCGCTGAACGTGGGCAATCTCGTCACGAACCGTCCGGGACCGCGCCCGTGTACACCCTCCGGCATCATGGAAATGCTGCGCCGCTACGATATCCCCATCAAGGGGAAACGTGCCGTCGTCGTGGGCCGGAGCGATATCGTCGGCAAGCCAATGGCGATGATGCTTCTGCATGCGCATGCCACCGTGACGATCTGCCATTCTCGTACGTCTGATCTTCAGGGGGAGTGTCGCCGGGCCGACATCCTGGTGGGCGCCATCGGACGCCCGGCACTGCTCACCGCCGATTTCATCAAGCCCGGAGCGACCGTGATCGATGTCGGGATGAACCGGATCGCCGATGCCGCAACCGCGCGGTCGGTGCTGGCGGGGGCTACGGAAAAGCTGGCGGAGTTCGATCGCAAAGGTACGGTGCTGACCGGCGACGTTCATCCCGGCGATGTAGCGCGTACGGCAGGCGCCTACACGCCCGTGCCTGGCGGCGTGGGGCCCCTGACGATTGCAATGCTGATGGTGAATACGATCGATGCGGCGGAACAGCGCATGGGGATCGGGTAATCGGATGCTGCGGGTCGGCTTGACCGGAGGTTTGGCGAGCGGGAAGACCAATGTCGGCCAGGCGCTCGAGTCGATGGGATGCTACCTGATTCAGGCCGATCGACTGGGACGGGAAGTTCTGGAGCCCGGCGGACCTGCCTATGCCTCCGTTCTGAAGGAATTTGGCACCGGTATCCTGGAGGAAGACGGGAGCATTAACCGGAGAGCGCTGGCGGCACAGGTTTTCGCCAACCCGGACCGGCTGGCGGTGCTCAACAGCCTGGTTCACCCTCACGTCATTGAACTCGAGGGCAAACTGTTGGCAGAGTACGAACGCCGGGAGCCGCACGGAATCGGGATCGTCGAAGCGGCAATTCTGATTGAGACCGGCAGCTTTAAGAGGTTCGACAAGCTGATTCTTGTCATGTGCAGCCAAGAGCAACAACTGGAGCGTGCAATGAAGCGCGATGGCCTTAGCTATGAGGAAGTGCAGGCGCGTCTCGAGCGGCAAATGCCGCTCGAAGAGAAACGGCAATACGCCGACTACGTGATCGACACCTCTGGCAGCAAAGAGGAGACGCTGGCGCAAACACGCGAGGTTTATAACTCGCTCCGGAGCCTGATTCAAAAATGAGGAAGTATCGTTTTCTGATTTTGACAGCCCTGATCGTAGGGGTCTTCGTATACCTGACCTCGGTTTCTCAGTGGCCTCGCCGCTGGGGGACAAACGTGAGTGATGCGGGCGGAAACCTTTGGTCAGAGCCCGTGGTAGCCCATACGGCGAGCCTCTCCGCGGACGAAATCAACAACATCGAGATTTACAAAATGGCGCACGCCGCAACGGTGAACATTACAAGCACGGTTTACCGCCGCGGGTGGTTCATGCAGATTGTACCCGACCCCAGCACCGGTTCCGGATTCGTTATCCGCGATGACGGTCTGATCCTTACCAATTACCATGTCGTATCCGGCCGTGCACCGGAGATTCAGGTGACCATGCCGGACAAGAGCCGGTACAAGGCGTCCATTCTGGCGCGCGATTATCCGAACGATCTCGCTCTCATCCGGATCGGGCCACGGAAGAAGATCGACTTCCTTCGGCTCGGCGACTCCGATCATCTTCAGGTGGGACAGAAAGTGCTTGCGATCGGCAACCCCTTTGGCCTGGAAGGCACACTCACAACGGGCATCGTCAGTTCCATCGGGCGCACCATCGCAGACCAGAGCGGCCGTGAACTGGAAGGCATGATTCAAACCGACGCGGCGATCAATCCCGGCAATAGCGGCGGCCCGCTGCTCGATTCTTTTGGCAATGTGGTTGGAATTAATACTGCCATATACGGACCCGGAGGAAATATCGGCATTGGCTTTGCAATGCCCATCAGCCGCGCCAAATCGATGATTGAACGCTACCAGGCCGGCGGCAGTTTTGCCCGCCCGCGGCTGGGCGTTAGTACGGTTTACGTCGCCGGGGATCTTGCTCAGATGCTGAACCTTCCTGCTGAGGGCGGCCTGCTGGTGCAGGAAGTGGGGCCAGGTTCGCCCGCCGCCTCCGCCGGCATACGCGGTCCAAGGCAAGTGGTCATCGTTGGGAACCTCGAGATTGGAGTAGGCGGAGATCTCATCACGGAAGTCGATGGCCGTCCTATCGACACCGATGACGCCGTGCGCCGCGCGCTCGATAAAAAACACGCGGGCGACAAGTTGGAGCTGACGGTCTTTCGCGATGGCCAGAGCCGCAAAGTCGTGGTAACGCTCGGCGCGGCGTCAGAAGAGAATTTTTAGCGCCGGCGCACGGCGCCCACCCGGCAGCCGTACAGCCGGTGTTACAATCTCAGCTTCATGGGTCCACGGGTATCGATCTTTGTCACTTGCGTCGTGGACCAGCTTTTCCCGCGCGTCGGACTGGCGATGGCGGACGTGTTGGAGCGCGCGGGATGTCTCGTCGAGTTTCCGGAGCGGCAGACCTGCTGCGGCCAGCCGGCGTTCAACAGCGGATATCACGAGGACGCGCGCAGGGTTGCGCGGCACTTTCTGGATGTTTTCAAGGACAGCGAATACATCGTTGTTCCTTCCGGCTCCTGCACGTCCATGATTGCGCATCATTACGCGGATCTCTTCCGCGATAGCCCGGAATGGCTGGACCGTGCGAAACAAATCGCTCCGCGAGTGTGGGAGTTTTCCACTTTCCTCGTGGATGTCCTCCAAATCGCGGACGTCGGCGCAAGCCTCGAAACCGTGGCGACGTATCATGACAGTTGCCATGCGCTTCGGGAGCTGCACGTCAAGGAAGCACCACGGAAACTGTTGCGCCACGTGCGCGGCCTGGAATTGCGAGAGATGGATGCGGCGGAGGAATGCTGCGGGTTCGGCGGTACGTTCGCCGTGAAATTTCCCGGCGTGTCGGGCGGCATGGCACGGACGAAAATCGATTCCATCGCGCGTACGAACGCCGATGTGGTTGTATCGGTTGATTCCAGTTGCCTGATGCAGATTCAAGGCGCTCTGTCCCGGGCGGGGCTGCCAACGAAGACCATGCATCTGGCCGAGGTGCTCGCCGCGCGGTAGATCCATGACTTCCCTTCCCGAAGCCAATATCGACCGAACCCTGGCGGATGCGAATCTCCAGCTTGCCATTTACGCTTCCACCGGACGGCTGATGGACAAACGCAAGACGGCGGTATCGGCGGAGCTGCTGCCCGATTACCAGGAACTTCGCACGCAGGCGAACGCCGTCAAGAAGCATGCTCTCGACAATCTGGATTTCTACCTCGAGCAATTTGATACGAATGTTCAGAACGTGGGTGGTCATGTCGTCTACTGCCGTGACGGCAGCGAGGTAGCCGATTTCGTGCTGAAGCTCGCCAAAGACAGAGGTGCCGGGTTGCTGGTCAAGTCGAAATCCATGACTACCGAAGAGATCGATTTGAACGAGCGGCTGGAGCATCACGGGCTCCATGCGGTTGAAACCGATCTCGGTGAGTACATCCTTCAATTGGCAGAGGAGCGGCCCTATCATATCGTCGCTCCCGCCCTGCACAAGACCCGCTACGACGTGGCCGATATCTTCACGTCGAAGCTGGGCGTGGAGCGGGAAATCGTGCCCGAGAATCAGACTCGAATCGCCCGCGAGGTGCTGAGAGAGAAATTTCTTGCGGCCGATATCGGTCTCACGGGCGCCAATTTCCTGGTGGCGGATTCCGGTGCCGTCGTTCTGGTCGAAAACGAAGGGAACGCCCGCCTGACCAGCTCCGCGCCAAAGATCCACATCGCCGTGGCGGGAATTGAGAAGATCATCCCCCGCGCGCAGGATCTCGCCGTATTCCTCAAGCTGCTGGGCCGCAGCGCCACCGGGCAGCACCTTACGGTCTACACTTCGTTTCTCTCCGGGCCGCGGCGCAACGGCGAGATCGACGGGCCGGACGAATTCTACGTTGTGCTCCTGGACAACGGCCGCACGCGTCTGCTCGCCGATCCTGAAAAACGCCAATCGCTCTATTGCATCCGCTGCGGTGCGTGTCTGAACATCTGCCCCGTGTACCGCAAGATCGGCGGCCACAATTATCCATGGGTCTATTCCGGCCCGATCGGCGCCATCATCACACCGCAATACCAGGGAATCGCGAAAAATCCCTGGCTGCCCTACGCTTCGAGCCTTTGCGGCGCGTGCGCGGAGGTCTGTCCAGTTAAAATCGACATACCCAAGCTGCTGCTCGATCTCCGGTCGGAAGTCACCGCGACAGGCCCGAAAGATCAAAAGACCAGAATCGAGCGCCTGTCTTTTCGAATCTGGTCCTGGCTGATGACGAAGCCAAAGCTTTTTGAGATGGCCGGCATGGCCGCTTCCACCGCACTCGCTAACGGATCCGGGTGGCTGCGGAACGTACCCGCTCCGCTGAATGCCGGGCCTCTGCGGGCATGGATCAGCCAGCGTGATCTTCCCGTTCCGCCGTCGAAGAGCTTCCGGCAACTCTGGCGCTCAAGGCCCAACAAGTAAGATGTCACGCGACGATATTCTTCAGCAGGTTCGATCCGCCCTCGGCCGAAAGCCCGGCGAAGCCCCGCCGGATGCGCCGCCCGCAAGAATTTGCATCTCACAGCCGGACACGGACGAACGGATTCGTTCTTTCGTATGCTCGCTCGAGGGTCTGGCCGGGAAAGCCTTTGTAGCGGGTTCGGGGGAAGAAGCCCGCCAGTATGCCGCGGACCTTCTCGAAAACGGGACGGCGGTGGCGTCAAATGCTCCATTCCTCGAACAGTTGGGCATCCGAACCCTGCCGGGCGTGCAATCGGGCTTCTATGGCCGGGATGAATTGCGAACAGCCTGCGCCAGTGCCGGCCTGGGCATCACGGGCGCGGATTATGCTCTGGCCGATACCGGGACACTGGTTTTGATCTCTTCGCCGGAAGAAGCACGTCTCATCTCGCTGTTGCCCCCGGTGCATCTTGCCTTCGTCGCGCGGGAAAATATCCTTTCGGGATTGGACGAGTTATTCGCTATTTTGCCCAAGCCGGCGGCAAGAACCAGTTCCATGGTCCTGATTACCGGGCCGAGCCGCACGGCGGATATCGAACAGATCCTGATCCGGGGCGTCCACGGCCCCGGTCACGTTCATGTGGTAATAGTCTAGAAGAAACGGAACTTGCGATCACCGCATCCAAGGTTTAAACGAATGAGACACATAACACCTATCCTGCTCGCTGCCGCCTTTTTTGCCGGTCAACCTCTGGCGCATGCCCAAGTCGCCGAATTTGCCGTCATCGGCGGCGCCTCCCGCCTGAGTAACGCCGGTATCGGCTCTTTCGACTTCGAGAACCCGCGCGAGGACGATGTCGAACTGACGGACGGATGGCGCCTGGGCTTTCGAATGACCCTGAACAACTGGCGATTCCTGGGCCATGAGTTCGGCTACGCTTACAACCGGACCAAGCTGAAGGTTGGGTCGGATGAGGCGGGTATGGCCATCCATCAGGGATTTTACAATTTCCTCGCCTATGCTACTCCCGAGGGTACCTTTATACGGCCGTTCGCTACCGGAGGTGTTCACTTTGCCAATTACACCCCTCCCGGCATATCGGTCACCCAAGGCGGCGGCGATACCAAATTCGGGGTGAACTACGGCGGTGGTTTAAAAATCCGGGTGTCTCACAATCTCATGCTTCGATTCGATGTGCGTGATTACCTTACAGGAAAACCATTCGATCTGCCCGGCCAGAGGGGCAAACTGCATCAACTCGAGATAGCGGTCGGCTTGGGGATCGCGCTGTAGACACGAACGCGTCATTTCCTTAGGGCTGCCGGACCGTCTGCCTGCATCGCTCGCAGAACCATGCGGCCTTCAGGTCCAGGCGCTCGACAGAGTGCGTGGATGCCATGGCGCATCTCCAATCCGGGCAATGCCGCAAACCAAATGTGTGGCCGAGCTCGTGAACCGCTTCCTTTACCAGGCGATCGTTAAACAGCGGTTCGCGCGGCGGAAGCCCGTAGAACTCTTCCCGCAGCCGGTGCGTGGAGACCAGCGCGCAGGGTCCCGAAAGCTGTGCTTCGCCGAAGACGAACGTAAGGATCGGCACATACAGATCGACCGGAGTGACAGCGAGCAGGTGAGTCCCAGGTTTCCCGACCAGCGGCTGCATGGCCTGGAGAATCGCCGTCGAATGATATTGGTTCCGCGCCGGGTCGAGCGCAAAGGCCGGGTCGATCACCGTGTCCAGAACCCGGCAGGAAATCCCGAATACACCGGCAAGCGAAGCCGAGAGCCGGTCGAGAACGCCCAGGTCCGGCGCCGTGTCCACCGCCATCAGGTGGATGGCCTTCATGGATCACTTCACCTCATCCCGTAGCGTCTCAGCTTGTTGTAGAGTGTCGTACGATCGATGGCCAGTATCCTGGCGGTACGGGACAGGTTCCAGTTTGTCTCTTCCAGGACACGCTGGATGTGTATCCGTTCGATGTCTTCGAGCGTCTTGCCCTGTACCGGCTCGGGTGCATTGAGCTGAAACGGAAAATCGGACGCTTTGATCTCCTGGCCACGATTGATCACCATCGCCCGTTCGATGGCGTTCTCGAGTTCCCGGATGTTGCCGGGCCAGTTGTAGTTGATCAGCAGATCGAGTCCTTCACCGCCGATGTCGGGCACCGGGCGATTCATCGCAGCCGCATACTTCTCGAGGAAATGGCTCACCAATATGGGAATATCCTCTTTGCGATCGCGCAGCGGCGGAAGATGAATGGAAAAAACATTCAGCCGGTAAAACAAGTCCGGCCGGAAGGTGCCTTCCTTCACCATCATCTCCAGCGGTTTGTTGGTGGCGGCCACGCAGCGGAAGTCCACTGCCAGCGTTTCGTTGCCGCCGACACGCACGATCTCTTTCTCCTGCAAGACACGGAGCAGGTCGGTTTGTGTCTTCAGGCTGATGTCGCCGATCTCATCGAGAAAAATGGTCCCACCCTCGGCCACTTCGAACTTGCCCTTCTTCCGGTACTGCGCGCCGGTAAAGGCACCGCGCTCATGTCCGAACAGCTCGCTTTCGAGCAGCGTCTCCGTGAGGGCGCCGCAGTGAATCACTACCATCGGCATA
>DASTMK010000414.1:0-10258 GCA_035714225.1 Bryobacteraceae bacterium
GGGGCTGGTACAGCGCCGGGAGTTCGGGATATCGGGCGGCCGTTTCCTTCAGGACCGCATGGATCGTGCGGTAAGACATTCTCAGTAAACCCACAAGGTAAAATGAACCGGATGCGCTTCGAAAAAGATCTCCAAGCGGCACGGGATGCCGCGATCCGAGCCGGTGAGCTAGCGCTCATCCATCGTAGCAAAGGCCTTGCGCCCGAGGATAAAGCCGACCTTTCGCCGGTTACCATCGCGGATCGCGAGTCGGAGCGGCTGCTGGTGACCGCTCTCACCGGAGCTTTTCCGGATGACGGAATCCTTGGCGAGGAGGGTGCCAATCATACCGGAAGCTCGGGGCGCCACTGGATTATCGATCCCATCGACGGGACCCGCGAGTTCCTGCGAGGGAGTTCGGCCTGGTGCGTGCTGGTTGGCCTGGAAGCGGAAGGAGAGGTGGAACTCGGCGTGGCTCATTTCCCGGCCATGAAGACCACGTTCTGGGCGGTACGGGGCGAGGGCGCCTTCCACGATGGGGAGCGGATCTCCGTATCCTCCATCTCCAGTGCGGACCGCGCCGTATTGTGTTTGAACGGCTTCAATAATCTTGGCAAACACTCCTTTCAGGACAGGCTTCTTCCATTCCTCTCGCGCTATTGGTCTGTGAGGAGCCTCGGCGGATGTCTGGACGCGGTGATGGTGGCGCAAGGGCAGGCCGACGCCTGGATTGAACCCAGCGCACAGCCGTGGGACCTTGCTGCACTGAAGGTGATCACCGAGGAGGCCGGTGCGCGCTTCTTCAATTTCGACGGCGGCAGCAGCATCCACGCCGGAAATTGCGTCACCTGCGTACCGGCGCTGGAGGCGGAACTGCGGGCGTTTGTCCGCAACGGGTAGGCTATGCGTGCTGTCGTTCTTCTGCTCGCCGGTATGCCGTTTGCCGGTTTTGCGCAGAGTCCGGCAACTCTTTATGCCGAAGCGCGAGCACTGGCGGACACGAACACGCCCGAAGCCATCCGCCGCCTCGAGGACATCGTGCAACGCTGGCCCGAGTTCGTCGAAGCACATCTTTCGCTCGGGCGAATCTATCTCACCCCTGGTTTTCGGAACCGCGAAAAAGCTATCGAACACTTGCAGCGTGCGATGGATCTACAGCCGGATAGCCTGGAGCCGTACAGACTGCTGACGGCTCTTCCCCCATCGAGTTTTTTGAGCCAGAGTGCGCGGCGGATGCGGGAGTTGCTTGAGAGAAGTACGGACCCGGACGATCTTGCAGCATTCCCGGTCCTGTGGGCGATCGAGTTTCGTACCACTCCGCCCTCCGGACACAGCGCCGTGCGCGACCGCTTGAAAGAGGATGTGGAGCGGCTGAAAACAGCAGGTTCGCGGCCGTCCCCGGCCGTTCTATATGCGTTAAGCGAGGCACGCCGCATACTGGGAACCGCCGAAACACCAGGGATGGGTTGGAGGCAAATGTTGAAACCGCTGCCTGCCTTCCGATTGCCGGATCTTGCCGGACGAGTCTGGACGCCGGACGATCTCAAAGGGAAAGTAACGCTCATCAACGTGTGGGCCACCTGGTGCGGACCATGCCGCGTCGAACTGCCGCACATCCAGAGACTGCACGAGAAAGTGAAAGACCGTACGGACCTTCTTGTGCTGACGTTGAACGTGGATGGCCATCCCGGCCGCGTGGATTCCTATCTGAAGGAGGGTGGGTACACGTTTCCGGTGATACCCGCCGGGGATTACGTTCTGGAAGCGACGCCCGTCTTTGTGGTTCCGCAAACCTGGATTGTCGACGGTTCAGGTATGATCCGCGAACAATCGGTGGGATTCGCCGGGGCGGATGAGGGCTGGGTAGATGAGATCCTTCGCCGCATGAAACAATGGAAATAGTATCCGTACAGGGCGCGTTTCCGCTACAATTGAACCAATAACCGGCAGGAATCCTAATGCATCCGTTGGCCACGAAGCCGCCCTGCGTAATCGCGATCTACCCAGGGTCTTTTGATCCGATCACCAACGGGCATCTGGACCTGATCGAGCGTTCGGCAAGACTGGTTGACAAGCTCATCATTTCGATCCTGCGGAATGAGAACAAGCAGCCGCTGTTCAGCGTACAGGAACGCATGGACATGTTGCGCGATGTAGTGGGTCCCTATCCGAACGTGGAAGTGGATTCGTTTGACGGACTGCTGGTAGATTATGCCGCGGCGAGGAGCGCGACGGTGATTCTTCGCGGTATCCGGGCCATTTCCGACTACGAGTATGAGTTGCAAATGGCGCTGATGAACCGGCGGCTTCGTCCGCAGATCGAGACCGTGTTTTTAATGTCCGGAGAGGCATATTCCTTCATCAGTTCGCGGCTGGTAAAGGAAGTCTTCCGGCTGGGCGGCGATATCTCGGGACTTGTGCCGCCCCCGGTGGAACAACGACTGAAGAACAGATTTCTGGGAGAGAAATAGCAATTCATGCAAGCAGCTTTGGAACTGGCGGAAAGAGTATCCCTGATCAGTGTGTCCTCCACGATGAAGGTGGCGGCGGACGCTGATCGTCTCAGGCGGGAAGGTGTGGACGTCGTCGATTTCGGGGCCGGGGAACCTGATTTTCCTACCCCTGAAAACATCAAACAGGCCGCGATTCAGGCCATTGCCGAAGACTTCACCAAGTACACGGCGGCGGGCGGCACACCGGAACTGAAGCAGGCTATCTGTGAGCGTCACCGCCACGATTATGGCACCGCGTATTCCCCGGCGGAATGCATTGTTTCGGTGGGCGGCAAGCACGTGATCTTCAACCTGATGCAGGTGTTGTTGAACGCGGGCGACGAAGTGGTGATCCCGGTTCCTTACTGGGTTACATACAAAGATGTGGTGAACTACGCCGGCGGCAAGTGTGTCTTTGTCGAAACCGACGAGGCCGCCGGCTTCGCGCTGACGGCTGCCATGCTGGAGCCGTACATCACCGATAAGACGAAGCTGATCGTCATCAACTCGCCCTCCAACCCCAGCGGCGCCGTGCTGGATCGCGAGGAGTTCGAACGGATTTACCACCTGGCCAGCCAGCGCGGAGTGTGGCTGTTGACCGACGAATGCTATTGCCGTTTCCTGTACGAGGGCGATCCGTTCTCCATCGCGGCCATGCCGGGGGCGAAGGACCACGTGCTGGTCGCCGGTTCGCTTTCGAAAACTTATGCGATGACGGGTTGGCGCATTGGCTTCGGCCTGGCCCCGGCGTCCATTATCGGCGCCATCAACAAGCTCCAGAGCCACAGCACTTCCAATCCGACATCGATCGCGCAGAAGGCGGCGGTGGAAGCGCTGCGTGGCCCGCAGGACTCCGTCGGAGTGATGCTCGATGAGTACCGCACACGCAGGGATTTCGTTCTCAAACGCCTCCGGCAGATTCCGGGTGTCACGATCCAGGAGCCGAAGGGTGCTTTCTACGCCTATCCCAACATCGGCGCCGCGCTTGGAAAGAACGGCATTCGGACCCCGATGCAGTTCGCAGAGAAGCTTCTGGGGGAGGCTCATGTCGCCGTTGTTCCCGGAGAGGCGTTCGGCACGGACCGGCATGTCCGTATTTCCTACGCCGCGTCCCTCGATGAATTGAGCCGCGGTCTGGACCGCATGCACGAATTCATTGCCAAGATCTGAATGCCGGTACAAAAACTGACGCCTTCCTTCCGGGAGAAGGTATGGGGCGCAACGGACCTCACCCCCTGGTTTCCCGTTCAGCAAACCAGGATTGGTGAAGTGTGGTTTGAATCGGAGAGGCCGCTGCCGCTGCTGGTGAAGTTTCTCTTCACGTCGGAACGGCTCTCGGTTCAGGTGCATCCCGGCGACGACTACGCGCGCAAGCACGAGAACAGCCCGGGCAAGACCGAAATGTGGCACGTTCTGCGTACGGAGGGCGACGCCCGGATCGCGCTCGGATTTCACGAACGCCTGAGCCGTGAGACGCTGCGCCGTGCTTCGGAAACCGGCGAGATCGAGCATCTGCTGAACTGGGTTCCGGTGCAGGCGGGGGACTCCATCTTCGCACCCGCCGGAACGGTACACGCCATCGGGCCGGGACTCGCGCTCTGCGAAATACAGCAGGTCTCCGATATCACCTACCGGTTACACGACTATGGCCGTCCCCGCGAGCTGCATTTGAATAAAGCGATGGATGTGGCCAATACGGAACCCCATCCCGGAAAAGCGGTTCCCCGGCCGCTGCCGGATGGATCCCTCCTGCTGGTCTGCTGCGAATACTTCTGTACGGAAAAGGCGGTTGTTTCCACCGAGGTTCCTTGGCAGCCTCGTGGGAGCAACCCGGAGATCCTGGTGGTTCTCGAAGGCACGGGCTACTTGGAAAACAAAGTGTTTGGTCCAGGCGAGGCGTGGCTGGTGGACGAGCCCGTTGTCCTTCAGCCCCAGGGAACGGCCGTGCTGTTGCGGACATACGTTCCGTCCGCCGCCTGAACGGGCTTCTCCTCAGCCGATGCCCAGGTCGTCGGTGCGTTCCAGCGGAGTGCCGCAATCGCGGCAGATCACTGCGAGACAGTCGCCGCACACCAGCGGCTCCTGAACCGGCTTGGCGCACTTGGGGCAGTACAGGTCTTCCTGTTGTGGCGCCGCCGGATCTGGAGCTTCCTGATACACTGAAGTTGTCAGCCCTCTATTCGCACGAGAATGCCGCTGTCTCGTCTTCTTCTATCCTCTCTCATTGTGGCAACGCTGTCGCTCGCGGGCTGCGGTTCCCGCGACGAGGGTCCCAAGCCGATCGGGCACGCTTTCGTCGCTCAACCCGACCTGAAACTTCGGGCTGAGCTCGATGCGAAAGCCCCGGCCACCGCCACCGTGCAGAACGGGGAACGGGTAGAGATCCTGCGAACCTTCCGCCGGTTCGTGAAAGTCCGGACGAAGACGGGTGCGGAAGGCTGGGTGCACGAGCGCCAACTGATGAGCTCGCGCGAAATCGACAAGCTCGACCGGGCATCCGAACGCCTGCGGGAGCTCCCGTCGCAGGGGAGCGCCACCGTCTATGCCACTCTGAACGTTCACATCGAGCCGCACCGGCAATCGCCTACGTTTTACCAGATCAGAGAAAAGACGCACGTCACCGTTCTCGGTCACCAACTCGTACCTCGCGGCCCCTACAAACCGGAACCTCTGCTCCCCCCTCCGCCGCCTAAGCCGAAAGCGGTGAAGAAGCCGAGCCGTCCCTCCCAGGCTCAGACTCCGCCGATTGTCACGCCGGACCCTCCGGGTCCGCCGGAAGACTGGCTGGAGATCTCGAAATCCCCTCTGCCCCCGGAGCCGGAGCCCGAACCGGAACAGACTCCTATTCCCGGGGAAGACTGGAGCCTGGTGCGGGTGCCGGATGGCCGAGTCGGTTGGGTTCTGTCCCGCATGCTTGCCATGGCGATTCCAAATGAAGTGGCTCAGTATGCGGAAGGCGCGCGCATCACATCGTATTTTTCCCTCGGGAAGGTGCTGGATGGAGACGTTGAGAAGCACAATTGGCTGTGGACCACGATTCGCGCCAGAGACGTTTCTTATGAATACGATAGCTTCAGAATCTTCATCTGGAACCTGAGAAGACATCGCTATGAAACCGCCTACATCGAACGGAACCTGGAAGGCTATTTCCCCACACGTGTACACACCGTGAAGGTGACCGAGGGCGGCCGCACGGTGGAGGTACCGGGGTTCACCGTGATCACCAGAAACAAAGACGGCCAGGTTTACGAGCGCAGGTTTGCCTTTCAGGGCTACCTTGTGCGTGAGGTGGAAAGGGTGACATCGCAGATTCCAACTCCCCCTTGGGAAGAGGTAGCAGAACCCCAGGCGGCAGCCCCGGCTGTTTCCGGCACTCCCCGGCCCGCCTCCTGGTTTTCCAGGACGAAGCAGTGGCTCGATAAGTGAGCGTTAGCCGTTCGAACCCAACAGGGTACGGTCCATTGCGAGGAACTCGCGGATGTGCGGATGATCGGAGTTGGCAAGTTCCGAAACGGCACCGAAATAAATGACGCCGCCGTCATGGAGTACAACCACCTTGTCGGCGACCGCCCTCATCAGGTCCAGGTCGTGTGTGACAACGACGGAGGTCAGGTGAAGTTGTTCTTTCAGGCGCTGCATGAGGCTGGCTACGTGGTCCGACATGATGGGGTCGACCATAGTTGTCGGTTCGTCGTACAGAATGCATTCCGGCTGTGCGGCTAACGCGCGGGCGATGGCGACAGCCCGTTTGTAGCCTGTAGACAGGTCGCTCGGGTACTGCTCGGCGGCATCCTCCAGGCCAACAAGCCGCAGCAGTCCCATCACCACATCCTCACGGTTTTGTTCATCGTAGTCGTCGCGCAACTCCAGGGAAAAGAGGACGTTCTCGGCGACGGTGAGCGAATCGAAAAGAGCGCCCGACTGAAAAACCATCGTGACCTTTTTCCGGATTTCGCGCAGTTCCGCCTCCCGGAATCCGGTAATGTCCTGATGCGCCACGATGACGTTGCCCTGGTCGGGCTTCAGAAAGCCCATAATGTGCGCCAGGGCCACAGACTTTCCCACGCCGCTGCGCCCGATGATGGCGACGGTCTCTCCTCCGTCGACGTAAAAATTGGCATCGACTAAAACGGGGTAGTCGAACGTCTTATACACGTGCCTGAACTCGATGTAGTGAGGATACTGCTCAGCCATCCGTGTGCCCGGTACAGTGAGTGAGATGGGCGTGCCAGTCGGCCGGGGTGTTAACGTTTTCAAACCATCCGCCCGCGTCAAAACCGATATGCTCCGGACGGACGTTCTCGAGCGCGGAGGCGATTCTGCGGACGCCCGACGCGAGCGCCGTTCGAAAGAGCGCATTGCAAGTCCGCCGGTAGACCGCGCACAGCGGTTCCGGCCGTCCCGACGGAGAGAGCGGTACGACGCAATCCGCGCCGGAGGCAGCGGCATGATCCAGCAGACGCGAAAGCAGTTCTGCCCGCACGCCCGGCATATCGCAGGCGAGTACCAGGTTCCATTCGGCCGTGGAGGACCCGAGGGCGGTGACGATACCGCCGAGCGGACCCGTCTCCGGGAACTCGTCCGCGATCACTGGAAAACCCAAATGGGAATACCGTTCCGGAGCTCCGACGAGCGTTACCGACCCGGCGGCGAGCAAGACTTCCGCTGCGACGTGTTGGGCAAGCGTCTTGCCTCCGTAGTCGAGCAGCGCTTTGTCGCGGCTCATTCTGGAACTCCGGCCGCCGACCAGAACGAAACCAGCTTGCCGCATGCAGAGATGATAGCATTTGCGATAACGAAGCCCGTTCAGGTAATTATTATCTTCAATATCAGTGAACTGGCTGAACCGGCACGGCTTGGTGTCGCGAACGAGTGGGGGTTATAATCGGTTTGAACAAAGAGATGCGGAATTGTTTGGCATCCGTGGCGCTATTGTGCATCGGTGGTTCGGTTCTTCCGGCGGCGAGCCACAATGACGCCGCCCGCGTTACATCGGTCGTGAGGACCGATCAGAAGAGCGGCCGGCTGGTGCGCAGGGTAGTAGCGAAGCCGGCGCCGGTGCGCGCGATTCCAGCGAAAACCACCACTGGTGCCGCGGGCTCCGGTATCATCGACATCCCGCGGATCGTCGAACTTACCGCGGCAAAGTACGATCTCGATCCGTTGCTCGTTCATTCGGTGATTCAGGCGGAGAGCAACTACGATCCATTTGCCGTCTCTCCCAAGGGAGCGCAGGGGTTAATGCAATTGATGCCGGCCACCGCGAAGCGTTTCGGCGTCCAAAATGTATTTCGCGCGGAGCAGAACATCGAGGGCGGTGTTCGATATCTCCGGTATCTGCACGACTTATTTCGGAACCCGACGCTGGCACTGGCGGCTTATAACGCCGGTGAAGGCGCGGTGTTGAAGTACAACAACACGGTTCCGCCGTATGCGGAGACCCGGAGCTATGTCCGGCGGGTAGCCGGAAAATTGGACCGAGCGAGAAGTGCCAGGGAATCCGGCGCATCGGAGCCGGCAGAAGTGACGAAAAGCGAGACGGAAGGAGCGCCCGCCGAGGATGCTGCCTACCGGCCCGTGGTCAGCTTTGTGGACGGCGCGGGCAGATTATATCTGAAGACGGAATAGGACGGTAATGGCATCGGTTTCCTCCCCCAACCGATCGCAATGGAAGTGGCTGAAAGCCGCGGCGGCGGTCTGGTTCTTCATCCCGGCGCCCTTACTGAATGCACGGGACCTGGCCGTGTCCGCCATCCGGTTCTGGCCTTTGGGCGACGTCACCCGGGTCGCTATCGAGATCACCGGTGAATTCGAGTACCGGTATGACCGTGTATATAACCCCGACCGGCTGTACTTTGACATACTCGGCGCCCAATCCCTGTTGCAGAAGCGTGGCACCCACGTCATCCCTGTTGGCGACCGGCTGCTCAAACAGATCCGCATAGCTCTCACGCAGCCGAATGTTACGCGGGTGGTGCTCGATTTAGAACCCTCGGTTGATTTCATCTGCTCCCAGCTAGCCAATCCAAACCGGCTCATGATTGAATTGCGCACAGCCGCGGCCGGCGGCAAACTCTCGTCCGGAACGCCCGCCGAGCCGGTTGCCGTGCAGCAGGAGCCTCCCGCAACTCCGGCGCCCCCGCCGACTCCATCGGACGCGGTGGAGGCGTCTGTCAAACCGCCGGCGTCCGCCGCTCCGGCTCGCGTTGGCGGTGCTGGACAGCAGTCGCTGACACGTGTGCTCGGCCTCAAGGTGGCCCGTATTGTGATTGACGCCGGACACGGTGGCCACGACACGGGAACGATTGGCCCCGGGGGCTTGATGGAAAAGGATGTGGTGCTGGATATTGCGAAGCGGCTCGGCACGCTTATCCAAACGAAACTCGGTAGCGAAGTGGTGTACACCCGGAGTGACGACACGTTTGTCGCGCTCGAAGAGCGCACCAAGCTCGCAAATGAGAAGAAGGCGGATCTGTTTCTGTCGATTCATGCCAACTCCTCGCGTCTTCGTTCCATTGCCGGCGTCGAAACCTTTTATTTGAATCTCACCTCTTCAAAGGAGGATCTCGATGTGGCGGCGCGCGAGAATGCGGCATCGCAGCAATCCATCTTTGAGCTACAAAACGTGATTCAGAAGATCGCTCTTACGGATAAGATCGAGGAGTCCCGTGAATTCGCCGCCAACGTCCAAAAGGCTCTTTATAGCGCTTTATCGCGGAGAAACTCCAGGGTGAGAAACCGCGGTGTCAAAAAGGCGCCGTTCATCGTGCTGATTGGCGCGCAAATGCCGTCGATTCTGACGGAAATCGGCTTCATCAGCCATCCTAGAGAGGAGGCTTTGATGAAGCGGCCGGAGCACCGGCAGAAGATTGCCGAAGCGATTTTTAAAGGGCTATCGGCCTACGCTTCCACATTGAGCCATTTCGAGGTGGCTCAGACCACTACGCGCTGAGGAAGCTTTCCGTTTCGGGTTCCGGCGCATAGTGCACCGGACGGAACGCTACACAGTTCCGGCCGCGGCCTTTTGCATCATAGAGAGCCAGGTCGGCGGTTCGCAGCATCTGTTCGGGATTCGTTGCACAATCCGATTCGAAGGCGGCTGTTGCGCCTACGCTGGCGGTTAACCAGATCTCTCCGGCGGAGGTTGGGATGGAGCCGGATGCAATGACCCTCCGTATGCGTTCGGCGTGCTGCGCCGTAGCAACGGCATCGCAGCCCGGCAGCACAATCAGAAATTCTTCTCCCCCGTAGCGTCCTACGGCGTCGTAAGGCCGGACGGACGCCTGCATGCGCGCGGACGATTCGCGCAGAACCTGATCTCCCGTGAGGTGCCCGTACCCGTCGTTGACCTGCTTGAAATGGTCTAGATCCAGCATGACAAGACCGACCGGCTTTGCTTCGCGCCGTGTTCTTTCGAGTTCACGAGCGAGAATTTCGAGAATGGCATGCCTGTTCCACAGCCCCGTGAGCGAGTCCCGCGTCGCCTGTTCCCGCAAAGCTTCACGGATTTCAAACAATTCGGCGTTTAGCTCCACGATACGGCGGCCGGCGCGAAGGCGAACCTTCAGTTCGTGCTCGTCAAAGGGCTTCACCAGGTAATCGTCTGCCCCTGCCTCCATTCCTTCGATCAGATCGCCTTTCAGGCTCCGCGAGGTCAGCAACAGGATGTAGGTGTAGGGCTCCCGTTTCAACTGACGCACCAGTTTACAGAGATCAGGTCCCGTGAAGCCGGGCATCATCCAATCCAGCACGGCGAGGCGTGGAGAATCCTCCCGGAGGAGAATGTC
>DASTMK010000415.1:0-4684 GCA_035714225.1 Bryobacteraceae bacterium
TGCGTGAGCGCGCGCCCAACGGCGTGCAGGCCGACCTCTCCATCCGCGGCGCCGGCTTCGGCCAGACGCTCGTGCTGCTCAATGGCCAGCGCCTGAACGACGCGCAGTCGGGGCATCACAACATGGATATCCCGGTGCCGCTCGAATCCGTGGCGCGAATCGAGGTGCTGCGAGGTGCCGGGTCGACATACTACGGCTCCGATGCGGTCGGTGGAGTCGTTAACGTAATTACCGATGAGCCGGAGTATTCGGAGTTCCGTTTGCGAAGTGCCGTAGGCAATCACGGAGTGAACCAGCAGCAGGGCTTTATTGCGCTCGGTGGCGGACCCATTTCCCAGCAGTTCAGTTTCGCGCGCGATTTCTCGTCGGGCTTCCGCGCTAATCGCGATTACCGCAATCTGTCGTTCGCTTCCACCACGGGTGTGTCTTCGCGCTACGGCGATACGCGTCTGCTGGCGGCATATAACGACAGGCCGTTTGGTGCGGAAGGTTTTTACGGCAACTACCCGTCCTGGGAGCGGACACGCACGTGGTTCGGCTCCGTGCAACATTCGTTTCCGTCGGATACTCAAGTCGCTGTTGCCTACCGGCGGCACACGGATCTATTCGTGCTGTACCGCGATCGTCCCGAGGTATTCACCAATCATCACGCCGCCGAAAGTTATCAGGCCGCGGTCCGGCAGCGGGCGCCCATCGGCCTGAACGCAGCTTTGCATTTCGGTGCGGAGGCGTTCGGCGATCGCATTTCGAGCACGAACCTCGGAAGGCATGGCAGAACCCGGGGGGCCGGCTACATTGCGTTCGATGCGCGAGCGCTTCAGCGCTTCTCGCTTTCTCTTGGGATTCGCGACGAAATATACGGATCGGGGAATCACGAAGCTAGCCCGAACGCCGCAATTGGTTTTTGGGTTTCGCCGCAACTGAAACTGCGTGCGGGCGTGAGCCGCGCCTTCCGCCTGCCATCCTACACGGATCTGTACTACCACGATCCCGCCAACCTGGGCTCTCCTGACCTTTTGCCCGAATCCGCCGTCAGCTATGAGGCTGGCGCCGACTGGCGGCCGTCGCAGGCTGTGGGCGGCGATGTGACGGTCTTTCACAGGCGCGAAACCGATGTGATCGACTACATCCGGCTCTCCCTCGCGGACATATGGCGAGCTACCAATTTTCACCGCTTGCGGTTCACCGGCGCAGAAGCCGCACTTCGGCTGCGTCTGGCGCGTACGCAACAAATCGACCTCCGCTACACGGCTCTCCGTGGAGTTGCGAGCCTTCCGCCGGCCATTCAGACAAAGTATGTTTTCAACTACCCGGTTCATTCGGGCGTTGTGTCGTGGCTCACGCCTCTGCCGAAAAATTCGATGTTGAGAGTGCGGGTTGGCGTGCTGGAGCGGCTGGCGCGAGACCCTTACACGCTGGTCGATATTTACCTGGCGGCGAAGCCCGGACGTATTCAACCGTTCGTGCAGGTGACGAATATGGCCGGCTCCCGTTATGAGGAAATCGCCGGGGTGGCGATGCCGGGCAGGGCCATCCTGGGCGGGGTGCAACTCGTGGTTTGTTGCCGGCCGAAATAAGCTAGACTGAAAATAACGGTGCAAGGCAGGATTTCTTGATTCGCACTCTCCTCGCAATACTGCTCGCCGTTCTATGTGCGAGCAATGCGGTGCCGGCCGAGCAAGGCCAGTTGGACGCCAGCCCAACCCTGTTCAGTGTACTCGCCGCGATCAACGCCGCCGGCTATGATGCCGATCTCGACTCACCCGCGAACGATCCGATACGCGAGGCGGTCCGGAAGAACCTGGCGTCCAAGAACATCCCGTGTCTCAATGATTTGAAGCAGTTTTTCGCCTCCCATCGCCAAAAGGACTGGACCGCCGAGCTGAGTCAGTATGTCTCCTTCGCCCTGAGCGTGGATGGCCCTCCTGCGTTCGAATACCGCTTCCAGCATTACCTGTTGCCGCCGGACGTACAGCCGCTGACGGGGTTCGAAACGCTGATGGCGCGGTTCCATCGCGAGGCGGACATCGACACGCTCTGGCAACAGGCACAATCCGCTTTTGAACGGCAGATCGCCCGCTATCATCAACCGGTGAGCGCCGCGGTGCTGGAGGTGAACGGCTACATGCGCAATACCTCCGGCGGATTCCTGGGCCGGCGGTTCCAGATCTATATCGACCTGCTGGGCGCGCCGAATCAAATCCACACGCGCAGCTACGCCGACGACTATTTCGTCGTTCTGACGCCGTCTCCGGAACCCCAGGTAGAGGACGTGCGGCACGCCTACTTGCATTACCTGCTCGATCCGCTTGCCACGAAGTACGGTATGGTGCTGGAAGAGAAAAAGCCTCTTATCGATTTCGCCTTTGGTGCGCCATACCTGGAGGAATACTATAAGAATGACTTTCTGCTATTGACGACAGAATCTCTGATTCGCGCCATGGAAAGCCGCCTGGAGCGAGGTCCGGCGGAAAAGAAAAATCAAATGGTAGCGCAGGCGCTAGGGGAAGGGTTCATTCTGACGCCGTATTTTGCCGAGCAGTTGCCGGCGTTTGAACAGCAGGATCAGGCCATGCGTCTCTACTTCCCCGAAATGATAAAAGCTATCGAATTGAAGCGGGAGTCGAAGCGCCTGGAGAATGTTCAGTTCGCGGCAACTCGTCCCGTGCGGAAGGCGAAGGTGGTGGTGCCCGCCGAACGAAAAGTGGAGCCCACGGGTGTCTTCAAAACCCTCGAGGAAGCGGAACAATCGTACACGGGACGGAATTTGGATTCTGCGCGTGCGGCGTATCTCAAAGTTCTCGAGGAAACCGACCAGAAGCCGCTGCACGCCAAAGCATATTACGGGCTGGCCCGCATCGCCGCCCTTAAAAACGATCCCGAGTTGGCGGAGAAACTATTTCAACAGATTCTGGAGCTCAGTCCGGACCCGCAGACAGCAGCCTGGGCTCATGTGTATCTTGGCCGGCTGTCCGACATCGCGGGTGATCGGGAAGCCGCCTCCGGGCACTACCACGCCGCTCTTCGAGTCCAGGGCGCTTCAAACGCGGCACGCAAAGCGGCCGAACAAGGTTTGAAGGCCGAATTCCCCAAGAACAACTGATAACATCAATAGGTTAAGTCGACGCAGGAAAGGAATCTTTTGCAATGAAAAATAGAGTTTGGAGAGCAGTCATGGGCTTGATGGCGGGCGCGGGGCTATTGCTCGCGCAGGAAGCCGCGCCCGTCGCGAAGCAACCACAACCGAAATCGAAACAGGAAGTGGAAGCCTTACAGGCGATGTTCAGTGCGCAGGATCCGGATGGCCGGATCGCCGCCGCGCAGAACCTGATCACCAAGTTCGCGGATACCGAGTTCAAGGCGCTGGCATTGCAGTTAATCGCCATGTCTTACGAACAGAAGGGAGATGCGGACAACATGATCGTCTATTCGGAGCGCGTGCTGGAAGCCGATCCGCAGAACTATGCATCCATGTTGATGATCTCCCGCGCGCTGGCACAACGAACGAAAGAGTTCGATCTCGACAAGGAAGAGAAACTCGGACGGGCGGAGAAGATGGCGCATCAGGCTCAGGAGGCTCTGAAGACTACGCCTAAGCCACGCCCGGACATTACCGACGACCAGTGGGCGGAGGCAAAGAAGGACTTCAACTCCCAAGCGCTGGAATCCCTCGGACTGATCGCTATGGTGCGCAAAAAGTACGACGTGGCGATCAAAGAATTCAATGCGGCGATCGAAGGCTCAAGCAACCCTGATCCCGCCACGATGGTAAGACTTGGCGCCGTTTATAACCTTGCCGGCAAACACGACGAAGCAATCGGGATATTGGACAAGGTAATGGCGCTACCGGAAGTGCATCCGCAGATTAAGCAAATCGCGCAGGCAGAGCGCGTGCGTGCCATGCAGGCCAAGGGTGGAGCCAAGCCCGCAACACCGCCCCCCGCCGAGCCCGCAAAGCCTGCCAATCCGTAATTTGCTTTCTAAGCGAATAAGCGCGGATCCGGAAGGGCTGGAGCGAGCCCTCGGGTATTCTTTCGCGGACAAGACCCTTCTGGTTCGCGCTTTGACGCATCGGTCCCGGGCTTACGAGCAGAGTTCGGTGTCCGGTCCTGCCGCCGATAACGAACAACTCGAATTTCTGGGCGATTCCATCCTTGGCTTCATCGTCAGCGACTATCTGCTGGCGCACTTTCCATCATTTCGCGAGGGGCAATTTTCCGTTTGGAAGGCCCGCATTGTGAGTGCGGCCAATCTGGCACAGGTCGCGCGGCGAATACAACTGGGCGATTTTCTGGTTTTAGGCAAAGGCGAACAGTCGTCCGGCGGCCGTTCCAAAGGAGCGTTGTTATCCAACGCCATCGAGGCCCTGATCGCGGCTGTTTACCTGGATGGCGGGATGGGCGCTGCGCGCACGCTGGTTGAAAGACTCGTCATTGGGAATTTCAATCCGTCGGAGGCGGCGGCGGAAAATGTCAACGCCAAAACGGCGCTCCAGGAAAAGTCCCATGCTTTGGGCCTGCCGCTGCCGCGGTACGTGGTCGTGCGGGAAGAAGGTCCGCCGCATGAGCGCACCTTCACCGTGGAGGCACGCATTGGAACGCGATACTCGAGCAGTGCCCAAGGGCTTTCCAAGAAGAGTGCCAGCCAGAGTGCCGCCGAATTACTGCTCACGCAGCTTGAGCGG
>DASTMK010000416.1:0-10132 GCA_035714225.1 Bryobacteraceae bacterium
CCATTGCGCTAAAGCCGCACACGGGCATTACGGCCCGGGGGAAAGACTGCCTCGAAGTGGTGAAGCGCCTGCCTTCCGAGAGGCTGAAGATCTGCTGGGATGCGGGCAACGTTTCCTTCTACGAAGGGGTTCATCCGGACCCGGACCTGGTGGACCTTGCGCCCCATGTCAAAGCGGTTTGCATCAAGGACCATTTGGGGCTGAGGGGCGAAGGGAATTTCCCACCGCCGGGCGAAGGACAGATCGATCATGAGCTGATGTTCAAAACCTTGTTCGGCGCGGGTTTCAACGGCCCCATGGCCCTCGAACGCGTGGATGGCCGTGACAACGCCGCAAAGATGCCGGCGGAACTCATCGACCAACGGATTGCGGCCGCCCAAAAATTTCTGACCGGCATACTGGAGAAGAACGCGTGAAAACACTTGGAGTAGGAATCGTAGGTACCGGCTGGGTGTCGGATGAATACATCAAGGCATTCTCGAAACACGAACATTGTGAGGTGATCGGGATCTGCAGCCGTGACGCTCAACGCGCACGGAACAAGATAGCGGAGCACAAACTCGCCAACGGCGAACCGTTTACCGATCTCTCCGCAATGATCCAACAGAACGGTCTCGACGTCGCCGTCATTTGCACGCCGCACCATCTGCACGTGGAGCAGGGCGTGGCCTGTGCGCAAGCCGGCAAACACGTCATCGTGGAAAAGCCGATCGCCATCGACATCGCTGGTGTGCGGCGTCTCGATCAAGCGATCCGCGCCGCCGGCGTGAAGAGTATTGTCAGTTTCGTGCTGCGCTGGAATCCGATGTTCGACAACATCCGGGCGATGCTCGAACGCAAAGTTATCGGCGATATCTTTTACGCCGAAGTCGATTACCTTCACGGCGTCGGCCCCTGGTACAGGATTTGGGAATGGATGCGGAAGTCCGAGTTCGGCGGTAGTGCGATCCTGGCGGGTGGCTCGCATGCCGTCGACGGCTTGCGCTGGTTCGTGCAGGACGAAGCTGTAGAGGTCACGGCCTATTCAAACCGGAGCCGGAGCAATCCACTTCAGTATGAGTATTCTCCGAATACCGTGACGCTGGTGCGCTTCGCGGGAGGCGCGATCGGCAAGGTCGCATGTACGCTCGAATGCCGCATGCCGTACGTGTTCAACGTCGAACTGTTCGGCGACAAAGGAAGCATCCGCAATAACAAGCTGTTCACGACCGCGTTGCCGGGCCAGAACGACTGGGCCACGATTCCGGCCATTCAACCCGACAGCGGCGACGTGTCGCATCATCCCTTTCAACAGGAAGTGAATCACTTTGTCGAGTGCATCGAAAAGAACGTGGAGAGCCACGCCAGCGTCGCCGATGCCGCGAAAACACACGAGATCTGTATGGCAGCCGATCTCTCGGCTGCCGAGGGCCGGCCTGTAAAATTACCGCTGCAGTAAAACGTTTCAGGCCTTTTTTCGGGACCGGCTGCGAACGGGCCGGTCTCCGATATCTTCCGGATACTGCATCGCCAGCTTGCGGATATCGTAGCTGAACTTCAGAAACAGCTTCTCCCACCGGGCGGCGCTTTCCGGCGTGTAGCGATAGAAGCCCTTGGCGTTCGATACGCCTCGCGCGCCCGATTTCACCGTTTTCGCCATCAACTCGGGGACGCTGGTCCGGTTGTCCAGCTCAGGGAAAAGATCTTTCGTGACAGCCTCATAAGCAGGGATGCCCGTAAGGTCCATAAAGCGAAACGGTCCGGCGAACGTGATCCAGTATCCGAGGTCGTTTCGCAGGGAGCGGTCGACGTCCGCGATGGTCGCATAGCCGGAATCCACGAGGTGGAACGCTTCCCGGAGCAGCGCATAGAAGCAGCGGTTCGTAATGAAACCGCGTATATCGCGCTTTAACAGCGAGGGCTCTTTACCCCATCCACGCGCGAGCTCCACCGCACGTTTCGCGAATGCGGGTTTTGTCTGTTTGCCACAGATAATTTCCATGAACCGTGTAATGTGCGCCGGCTCGGCCCAGTGAAACCCGAGAACCCGCTCGGGATACTTCAGCCCCTCCTGTAGCAGGCTGACGGGAATAGCGGACGTATTGCTGCCGATCAGGCACCGCCGCGACACCACTTCTTCCACACGGCGATACAGATCTTTCTTGGTTTCGATGTTTTCAATAACGGATTCGATGACGACTTCAGCACCGGCGAGATCCGCATAGCTGGTGGAAACAGTAAGCCTGTCGATTACGCTGGCCGGCGATGTCTTGAGCAACCCTTCGCGTTCGAGTTCCTTGAGAAGCGCCAAAACCTGCCGGCGCGTAGTGGTCAACTTCGACGCGGTAGTGGTGATGCCGGTCACCGGGTGACCGGCCGCTAGAAGGCATGTGACGATGCTGCGGCCCATGAGCCCCATGCCGAGCACGCCCACCGGCACACGCTTGCCGCCTGGATCGGATTTCATTTCTGCGGGATTTTCGCGATGCAGTCGATTTCTACTTTAATGGTTCCCCAGAGCACCGATTGGACAGTGGTCCGGGCCGGGCGAATACCCGTAAAGAACTGCGCATACACCTGGTTGAAGCGGTCGAAGTCGGCGATGTCCCGCAAGTGGCAGGTGCACTTTACCACATCCTCGAATCCGCATCCCGCGGCGTTGAGGATTTTGCCAACATGCTCCAGAGTAAGACGGGTCTGATCTTCAATACTGCCTTCCACTACTGCGCCGGTTTTCATATCCAGCGGACCTTGTCCACTGACATACAACCATCCATCCGCTACTACGCCGGCGGAATAGGCGCCCGTGGAGGCAGTCTTATCGGGGTGTTTGATTTCGGTTTTGGCCACGAAGGGATTTTGGCGCAGACGGGCACCCGTCCGCAAGTGCCACGAGCTGAAAGGTTCCTCGGACGTCCAGCAATCCAGACGTTTTGACAAGCAAGGGCCTTACTGAACCACGCGCGCCAGCAAGCGGACCTGTCTCTTCTTCTTCTCTTCCCAGACCGTAATCAGCAGGGTGCTGAGCAGCACCAGCACGCCGCCGGCAATCATGAGCGGCCTCATTCGCTCTCCAAGCCAGATGGCGGAAATGGGGACGCCAAAGAACGCAATCAGGTAATTGGAAAGAGCGGTCTGAATCGCGTCGAGATAGTCGAGCGCCTTCAGAAAGAGAATCATCGAAAGATAATTATGGAAGACAGTCAGGAGGAAGAGTCCTACCCAGGTCCCGGCGGTGAACTGCGGTATACGCGCGAATATATCGGACTCGGCCGCAAGCGTCAGCGGCGTCATGATCAGGAACATCGCCACGTAGGTGTAGAACAACATCTCCAGTGGTGAAAAGCGCTTCAGCACCTTCTTGCCATACGAATTGTAGAAGGCACTGCCGTTCACGCCGGCGAAGATCAGAAGGTTGCCGAAGAGATAAGCCGTGCCGAAATTCAGCGTTCCGTAATCGACGCCGGAACACAGCAACACACCACCGAGGGCGAGGGCGAAAGCGATCCATCGTATGCGCGTCATCCGCTCGCCGAGAAAAAGATAGGCCATGAACGCCGTGCAGATGGGAAGAGCCAGCGTCAGCATCGCGGCATTACTGGCGAGCGAAAGGCGTGTGCCCCAGGTCACCAGAAACTGTCCCGGAAAAACACCGGCCGCGGCGAGTAGCAAAAAGATCAGCAATTCTTTCGGGTGCGGCCACGGGCGGCCCTTGCTGCGCAACTCACGGCGGACGGACGGATATAGAAATACCGTCGCCAGCGTCATCGGTCCCCATACGGTGAAAAAAAAATCCGACCTGGTCCTGGATGAGTTTGACGCAGGTGAATTGCAAAGCCCACATCATATTGCAGAGGAACAAAAAGAGCCACGACCGGCCCGCGCTCATGGCAGCGCCTTGTTCCCGGCCGCAATCGATAACGGGTTCGCCGGTAGAGCATAGCGATCGAGCAGCGCCAGAATCCGGCCGTTCAAAAACCGGATATGCCGTTCGTCTTCCGGGCGCAGCAAAAGACCCGCATCGCGAACGGCGGCGTGGCGGATGATACCGCGATCGCGCAGCAGCAGTTTTTCGGCATGATGGAACAGTTCCAGATTTTGCAGGCTGAAGACGATTTGCGGTAACACGACGGCGAAGATCTCATAGGCTTCCTCAACGTCACCGGCGCCGGCAAGCTCGAACACCCGCGCAAGCAGATCGGTCAGCGCAACACCCGGCATGACGGCGGATATCCCTGCAGGAATCAACTCCAGCATGTACATCCCGCCCCAGCCCTCGATGACCTGGACCGCGCCGCCGGATTCCTGGCGGATTCGAGCAGCTTTGGCGGCCATCATGGGCTCCTCGAGCTTGATGTACCGGAATTGCGGATGGCGCTCATGCAGCCGGACGATGAACTGCGGGCTCACCGAAGCTCCGCCCGGGTTGAAGTCCTGAATGATGACAGGCACCTGTGCCGGTGCGAGCACGCGGTCGAAATAGCGGAAAAGGTCGTCTTCCGGCAATGCGAAGAGCCGCGGCACGGCGACGGCGAGTCCCGCCACGCCGGCACGCTGATGGGACTCCACAGCCTCCACGGCGGACGCCGCGGATGGAGTGTTCACCTGCCCGACGATAGGAAGCCGGCCGTTCGAGTGCGATACAGCCTCATACACAAGCTGCGACCGTTCCTCATCGGTGAGCTTGTAAAACTCGCTCGCATACGCCGGCAGACAAGCCGCGCAAGCACCGGCCGCCGCGGCGAAATCGATCAATGCGCGGAAGTCCTCCCACGCGATCTCTCCCTCCGGCGTAAACGGCGTGGGGATCACGGGAAGAATGCCGCGGATGTTCTTCAGGTCATTTCGCATTGGCTTATCTCAACGTTTCGGACGGAAATCCTCTATCGGCGGCAGGCTTTCGCCGGTTTTGAAGCTGCTGCCGAATTCCTGAAAGCGGGCCTGCAAAGCGCGCCAGTATTCATACTCCGCCTGCCAGCGGCCGAGTGCGGATTCCAGGCGATAGGGCCGGTACTCGGCGAGCCATGCCTCCCTGTAAGGCTGCTTGAGTTCACTGATGCCGTCCAACAGATCCTGGATCAGGCCGTGATTCTGCGACGCACTTTGGATGCGTATGAGCAGATACACGGCCTCGCGGTCCGGCTTGGATCCCAGACGCTCAAAATACCCGGCCATCTCCGCCGCGTAGAGATATTTCATGCCAAGGTAATCCAACATGCGCGCTCCAAGCAGCAGAGGACCGATCGTAGAGGGCTCCCCCTTCAATTCCAGAGCGCGCCGGAAATGGGATTGCGCTTCCTCCGCGTTGAGCCGTGCCTGGTGCAGTTCGCGGCTGTGTGCCTGCGCACGCTCTAATCGCCGGGGCGCGAGTGGATCGGCCCACAGGCTGTGAATCGTACC
This sequence comes from Bryobacteraceae bacterium, assembly GCA_035714225.1. Taxonomy (GTDB): domain Bacteria; phylum Acidobacteriota; class Terriglobia; order Bryobacterales; family Bryobacteraceae; genus CAADGY01. Next base: position 5,380 of record DASTMK010000416.1, read on the forward strand.
GCCGCCGAGCGCTTTGCCGAACGCCTCCTGCGACTCGGTGAGCAACTCCAGCCCGGTAGCCACGTCCGCCGCGGTGGGCCCGGAATACACCAGCGCCGCATATTCGGAAAAGAAAGAGGAACTGTTCATCGGAGCAGCTTGCCAGGGTGCGGCGGCTCCATAAGCCATGCCTGGCAGGGACATGCGATAGAGTACCTGACCGCTATCGCTCCAGCCCGTATTCAACAGCCCAATCGCTTTCTCTTTCTTGCCTGCCTCCAGGAATCCGCCGATGTTGGCAAACGAGGTCCGGAAGCTCGGGGCAATTTCGTTCCAGTTCCAGACGGCGGGTGCCACCACGACGTCGACGCCTGCTTTTCGCAGCGGCTCCACCATAGGTGTGTAGTCTTTTTCGGGTGAATAATGCCATGGAACAGCGATCGTTCCTGGAGGAAGTTGCGAAATAAGTTCGGGATACTTGGTGAAAATACGGGCGCCGGCTACCATGTCCGCCCAAAACATCATGCGCTTGCCATTCTTCCGAACGATATCAGAGACGGTCTTCAACTGCTCAATATAAAGCTGGCCGGGAGGCACTCCGGCGGCCTTGCTGCCGAGTTGTTCGAGGGCCCACGGCTCATCGAGACCAACATGAAACCACTCGCTGGGGAATAGTGCTGCGAGTTGGCCGATCCAGTCCTCGAGCACCTTGCGGACTCCCGGGTGATGGGGATTGAATTCCCCGCCATAGGGAACCGGAGCCATTTGCGCATAACGTTCCACCCGAAAGAGGTCATGCAAATGTCCATAGAACTCGAGGCACGGCACAACGTCCACGTGGCGCTCTTTCGCATACGCAATGATGCGCCGCAGTTCTTCTTTGGTGTAGCGCGCGTCCGGGTTGACGAGCGGATAACCATCGATTTCGATGCTCGCTTCCGAATAGAAGTAATACTGGTTCGCTTTCCACCGGGACAGAAAATCGATCTGCCGCTTGATTTCGGCTTCGGTCGGCATCGGCCCGTGGCTGATATCCATCATGAAGCCGCGATAGGGTAACGCCGGCCAGTCGCGAATCTCCACTTCGGGCAGCGCGCCACCGGTGGCAAGCTGCCGCATCGTTTGAACGCCGTAAAACAGCCCCGCCGTGCTTCCGGCGGTGACCTCGGCTCCACCGGGAGTAACTTTGATCGAATACCCTTCCGGCGAATTACCAACCTGCTGCGGCGTCCGCCGGAGAATAATCTCCGGACCGGAGCCTTTGCCCCGGTCCAGAGAAAAAGCCGACGTGAGTACGGACGCAGCGAACTGATCCTCGGCACTCGCCGGTGGGACCACGCGAACGCTGACGCCGCTCAATGAAAGGCTGCCCACCCCGTAGCGAACCTCCCGGGGCTGCGGCAGCAACGGGCGATGTTCCGCTGCGCCAGCGGCCAGCGGCAGCAACAACAGCGCAATGGGAAGGCGCATTGTCAGAAGTCGATGCGGCCGCGAAGCTCGATGCGGCGGGAACGTCCGCCGTCTCTTACGTCGCTGATGATACCCACGCTGCCCGGAGCCGAAATGTTCAAGGCGGGGCCTGCGAAATTCGCGTGGTTGAATGCGTTCGAAGCCGCTCCGGTGAGAGTGAACTTGAAACGCTCCGTGAGGTCGAACGTTTTGGCTAGTGAGATGTTATGCATGTGGAGCCCGGGGCCTTCCAGAACATAGGCGCCGGAATTGCCGAAGCGTCCGGTGGGTGGAACGGCGAAGCAACTGGCATCGAACCAGCGATCGATGCTGCGCTCACCCGCCGGCAGATTTCCGTCGCAGATGCGGTCCGGAAGTCCTCCAACGGTATTGGTATTCGATGGATCGCGGCCGGAGAAACTCGGCGAGAAGAATTGGCCCGTCTCGAAGTAGGCGATCCAGTAAAGCTGCCACCCTCCGAGAATATGCTCCGCTACAGCCGGCGCACCGGCGAGATACCGGCGTCCCTTGCCGACCGGAAGCTCCCAGACAGTGTTCACTACCACACGGTGGCGCGCGGTGAAAGGATCGCGGCTCCACACAGGCTCGGCATAAGGATCCTGCAAAACCGTCGTGGTGTTGTAATTGGATGACCAGGTCCAGTGCGCATTCAACGTCAGCATGCCGACTTTCCGCTGCACCTCGGCTAGCATTGCATTGTAATTGGCCTTACCATCCGAGCGGGCGTAAGTGGTGCCAACGAACTGCGACCAGGGCCTCCGGGCCGCGGTGAACGGAATGAGGCTTGCCTCGGGCTTGTTGATGCTGATGTTGTAGTTCATGCCGCGGTTGCGCGAGCCGATATAGGCAAGCTTCAATCCCACTTCGCCTACCTGCCGCTCGACGGTCAGGTTGAACTGATGAATCTTGCCGTTGTCGGTATCCCTGGGAAAACCGGTGACACTTTGCGATGGGATGTTGGCGCCCGCCAGAGAGGAGGGGAAAGGATTCGGGAACTGCAACAGAGGCTGGCCGTTTATGATCTGGTTGTTGTAGGTTTCGGTGATCTCGAAAGGCCCGCCGGTCACCGCTCGCGCGTAACGGCCGATGGTTTCATTGAAAATCCCGTAACCGCCGCGCAGGACGGTTTTGTCGCTCAGGCGGTAGGCCGCTCCGATGCGGGGCACAAAATTCGTATTACTTGGATTGGGGCGCGGATTGCCCGCCGCCAGCGTAATGGTCGCCGGATACAGCGGACTGACCTTGTCCATCGCATTCTGCGAGATGATCACGTTGCCCGTCCCGGGGTCCCAATTGTAAACCAGGCCGTCATCGTAGGTGGCGGAACCGAAACGATCCCACCGCAGGCCGATGTCGAGAGTGAGGCGATTACTCACCTTCCAGGAGTCCGTGATGAAGATCCCCAGTTCGCTATCCGTCAGCTTGCGGTTGGTGAGAGGGTCGAGGCGCGAACTGCTGAACGGAAGGCCCAGCAGGAAGTCGGCGTAGCCATAACCGGTGAGCGATCCGTTGAAGTTGAACGAGCCGTAATTGCCCTCCGGCACGTTACCGCGGAACCGGTTTTGCGGCTTGTACTCACCGCCGAACCTCACTACATGCCGGCCTGTGTTCCATGTCGCCGTATCGGCGAAGCCCCAGTTGTGATCGTTCTGTACCTCGCCGCCGGGCTGCGTCCGCAGCGTCGGATATCCGGCGATGTCAATTCTGGGGAATCCCTGCGCGCTCAGACCGAGACGATTGACGCCTTGCAGCCCGAGTTCCTGGACCGCCTCGTCACCCTTGAAAGGCGTAACGCCGTAGAGTTCGTCGCCATCGGTGATCTTTTCTTTGTAGAAGCCGACCCGGGCCGTATTCACCAGCGTCGGCGAGAACACGTGCGTGTCTTCGATGACGGTGTGAACGTTGAACCGTACGCGAGTCCAGGCAAACTGCGGGAAATTCGTCGGGAGAACATACAGGCCCCAGTTTTCGATCACGCGCCCCATGAGCCGGTTGCTGCTGCTCAGGTGGTAGTCGACCCGTTGAGTAAAGTCTTTGCGGAGAGCGTAGTCCGTAGGGAAGGGGAACGTGAAGGCGTAGTTGCTGGCGAGAGCGTCCGATCCCAGCCGGTTGGGAGCAGGCAAATAGCTTTCATTCACCCGCGCCGAGACGGAACTGATCCGGTTCGCCGGGATGACATTTCCGGGAAACGGATCGCCGGTAAGGGGGTCCCTGATGATGACCGGCGACGAGAGCCCAAGCAATTGCGAAAAGTCTCCCTGGCGCATTCTGTCGGTGGGAACATCCCTGAGATAGAACTGCTTACTGGGAACCTTGAGGATGTTGGCGGAGGCGTAAAAGAACGCCTTATCCCGCTTGATGGGCCCCGCAAGGCTGACGCTCGTGGTGTGGATGAGCGTTTTCGCCTTCTGGCTTTCGAAGAATTCCCGTGCGTTGAAAGCCGAATTCTGGTGGAAATACGCCGCCCGCCCATGCCACTCGTTGGTGCCCGATTTCGTGATCATGTTCATATAGCCAACACGTGCGAATTCGGCGCTATTATTTACCGTCACCACGGTGATTTCCTGTGTGTCCAGGATGTCGTTGATCTGATTTACGGCATTGTCGTTCGTGTGCCCGTCCTGTCCTTCCTGCACCTGGCTGCTCGACTGGCCGGCCCACTGCGAACTCCAAACTCCATTCGTCTGTGACACCAGCGGCAGCACTGTGATGAAGAGGCTTGGGTCGAGCGTCGCTTCCGCACCGACCCACGGGTTGTCGAAATGTCTCGATGTGTTCACAGAACCGCCAAGTTTAGCGGTATCCGTTTCGATAACGGCAGCATCGGCACGAACCATGATCTGGGCGTCTACGGCACCAATTTCCAATGTGACGTTGATACGCCGGACCTGGTTGGCGTCCAGAATGATATTCTGCGCGACGAAAGCCTTGAACCCGCTTGCCTTCGCCGTCAATTCATAGGTTCCGCGCTGAAGATCGGGAAATTCAAAATCCCCGTTCTCATTCGTCTTGGCAACACGCGTCGCATTGGTCTGAGTGTTGGTGACTGTGATCTCGGCGTTTGCGACCAGCGCGCCGCTGGGATCCACGGTCGTGCCGCGTATCGTGGATAGCGCAAGTTGCGCGATCATGGGCAACGATAGCAGGATCGCCGCCAGCAACAAAAACAGAATTTTCCTCATAGTAGCTCCCTCACCAGTAACAGTTGTTAAACATATCAAGGGCCTGCGTGACCCCAATGCATAAGGGAGAGTATTCCCCTCTGCGATCCTACGGTCAAGCGCAAGGTTCGTTTCTAACGGGA
>DASTMK010000417.1:0-17566 GCA_035714225.1 Bryobacteraceae bacterium
GAGTTCGAGCGCACGCGCCCTTCTTCCGCGACGGAAGCCTTCTTTCAAAGCGGTCCTGAGAGGGACTACATTGTGGCGCACCGGAGCGTATCGGGAAATTACCGGGTGCTGCGCCATGAGTATGTGCATCTCGCCCTCAGCCATTCCTCGGGACGGCTTCCGCTATGGTTCGAAGAAGGCACCGCGGAGTTCTATTCCACAATCGATATCTCCGGAACGCGCCTCCGCATCGGGGGACCGGTTCCGGGTCACATCCGCAAGCTACAGTCCGCGGGGCTGCTCGAAGCGGGCGTGTTCGCGGCCGTGGATCGCGATTCCGCGTGGTATTTAGACCGCGACAAGGCGGGCCTGTTCTACGCACAGTGCTGGGCACTGGTGCACATGATGAATCTCGCGCCCGGCTACCGGGAGCAGATGCCGGTGTTTGCCGACAAACTCGCAGCAGGCGACCCACCCGCCCAGGCTTTTCATGAGGCATTCGGAAACGATCTGGCGGCCGCCCTGGCGGACGTGGTCCGCTATCTGCGAAGGCCGTTCCGCGTGGCGCACGTAGCATGGGAACCGTCTCAACACGAGATTCAGGCGCAAGTGGAAAGAATCGACGGAACGGAAGCGGCGCTGGCAATCGGAGAACTGCTGATCTACGCCGGAAAGCCGAAGCTGGCGGAAGAAATCTACGCACGAGTGGAAAAGGGCGGCACAGACTCCCCCGAATCCGTTGCCGGCAGCGCCATGATCGCCCTGCGGCGCGGCAGCGCCGGGGAAGCCATGCGGCAGTTCGAGCGCGCCATTGCGCTCGGCAGCCGGCAGGCTTCCGTTTTCTTCGAATATGCGATGCTGCTGCGTGATTCCGGGGCGGAGGCGGAACGGTACCGGCCCTTGTTGGAACAGGCCATTGCCATCCAACCGTCTCTGGCCGAAGCGCAGTTTATCCTCGGCCTGGAATACTCGAGAGAGGGCAACGAAGAGAAGGCAGTGGAGCATTATCGCAAGGCGGCGGAAATACTGCCGCGGCAGGCGAACTTCTGGCATGCTCTTGCACTGAGTTATCACAAGCTCGGGCAGCGGGAACTGGCCTTGCGATGCGCGCGCCGGACTTTACAGGCCGCTGCGAACCCGGCGGAAAGGGAGATGGCGGAAGCAGCCCTAAAGCTCACCTCCAACCAACAGGCGGCGCCCGAAAAGCGGAGCGGTGTGGCGACACCCGATAGCTGGCAGAACTCCCCCGGTGATTCGGCCATCGACGGGCAACTGGTGCGCGTCGATTGTGAAGAGTCAGAAGCGCGCCTGCACTTGAAAACTTCCGCCGGCGACTTTGTCTTGAAAGCGACACGGAACACCAGGGGCGACATCCGCCAACTCGAATGCGGGGTGCAGGAACCACTCAACGTGAGCGTGGGGTATGACGCCGCGACGAAAGAGATCCGCAGTATCGTGTTCCGATAGGCGTTAACCCCGGGCTAGCATCGGAAAGTCCTGCCCGGAGAGCCGAAGTCATTTTTCCCGCACTGGTTTGTGGTGAATTCACGGCGGGCGAGACTCATTAACAATATGGGGTTCTTTAACCATAGATGGCGGCACGATCTTGCCGGATCTCTGCGCGTGGAATAAGAAACTGAAATTGAGATGACTCGGGTCGAAGCGTCGGCACTGGTTGCCAGCCTCTTTGAAAACTGGTACTCGTCTCTCGTCCGTTACGTTGCGCGGACGACGCAGGACCCTCAAGGAGCGGAGGACATCGTTCAGGAGTCGTTCCTTCGCTTGTATCGCGAACTGCGATCTGGCAAGGAGATTCGAAATCCCCGGGCGTGGACGCTGTGCGTGGCCCGCCACGAGACCGGCCGGGTTTTACGTGAACGGTGCCATGACGAGTCGAATCACGACGGCACCCTGGACTTGGATGAGATCCCGGACCGTCTCCCGAGGTCACCGGACCGGGAGATCGAATTGGATGAGCTGAGCAAACTCCTGCAGGTTCTTACGCGCCGGGAAGAGGAGGTCGTGCTGCTGCGTATGGCCTCGATGACCTACCGGGAAATCGCGGGAAGGCTTGGCATCAGCTCAAGCGCCGTTAACACACTGCTCGCGCGGGCTCTCCGCAAACTGCAGGACGCAGTGCAGGTGAAGGTGGAAGGGAGGACAGGCTCAAGGCACTATGCAAAGCAAATTCCATCGACACTGCAGTGACGAGCGCCTTCTCGCGTACCTGGATGGTGAGCTATCGCTTCCGGCCGCAGGGCGCGTGCGCCGCCACCTTGACTCTTGCTGGCACTGCCGGAATCGTCTTGGAACTCTGGCTGAACAGGCACGCGCTATAGCGGAGGCGTTTGAACGGCAAAACTATCCCAGTGCCAGGCACGTCATGGACGCCCGGGATCGCTTCTTCGCCAACGTGGAGTTGGAGGAACGGGTTAGTTCTTCCACGCCGTCTTTCCTGATCAGCGAATCCCGCCGCCGCAGAGCGTCGCGTGTGTTCGCGGCCGTGGCAGCCTGCGGAATCCTTGCCTACTTCGCCTACTCGCCATCTCCGGAAGCCCTCGATCCGCAGAATCTCCTCCACGCCGCTCAGGCGCGTGAAGCTTCCCAGTTCAGTTTGCCGATGTCTTTTCATCAGGAATTTGCGGTCGAGATCGAACAGAGGGAACCAAAGGGACCGGAGCGATCCAGCCGCTTGAAAGTTTGGCGGGAAGGTGGTGGACAGCGCTTCGCGGCCCGGTGGGAAGGGGATAGTGGCGATCTGAAGTACGCTGCCTGGCAGCCGGCGCCCGGGGAGGAGCGCGAATTCGAGCCTTCGGAGGGCTCCGGCATTGTCGTCCGGCGCCATCGTAGCGCATCTCAGCCGTTGTTGCGCATCCTGCGCTCTGGCGGCGGTGGTGTCCAAGAGATCGAGCGCGCGTTCTTTCGGTGGCTACGCCAAAGAGAATGGACGCTGGTTTCTCTCTCCTCGGAGTTCGCATTGTTTGCTGCCGAGGAAGGAGTCGTTCTTCACGCCGAGCGGCTTTCTTCCGCGGAAGGCAACCGTATCAGGCTGACTGCTGAGCGAGACGAAGACGATCTGAAACTGGAACTGGTCCTTGAGCTTGAACCGGAATCTCTCCGTCCCCGGCTCCAGGTTGCGCGTATCAGTTCGGCGGGCCGGCAGTTCGAGCTTCGACTGGCGTCGAGGCGATCTGTCGCGGGCGCGACAGCCATCAACGCTTCGCTCTTCCGCCCGCAATCGCCGGCCCTCCCCGAGGTTCTGAACCGGCCAGGCGATCTGACGGGTGACTCCGTGCTCAATTCTCCTTCCATCACTCCATCGCAACTGGATCTGGAGACGACGGAAGTGGAGATCCTCTACGCTCTCCACCGCGCAGGCCTGTGCCTGGGTGAGCCGGTGGAGGTTGTGCGCCTGGACGGTAAAGGGCTTCGGGTGGATGCGGTCGCGGAGACGGCGGACCGGCGCAACGCGGTGCTGGCTGCGCTGAAGGAGGTATCGGAATCGCCGTTTGTCGAGGTTCGTGTCAGAACAACTGCCGAAGAGCCAGACCTTCCTCTGCGGACCGGAGAGCTTCCGGCCACCCGGTTTACGACCAGAGACCTGCCGATTGAGGAGCTTCTTGAGCGCCGTCTGGGCGGGCAGGAAGGCGGGCCGGACCTGCACGCTGAAGTCGTGCGTCTGTCGCACTCGGCGATGTTGCTTGCTGAAGGCGCTTTCGCGGAAGCATGGGCAATCCGGGACATCTCCGTTCGCTTCCCGGAGCGATCCGTTCAGCAGTTGCCTCCTCAGACGCGCTGGCTGCTGGAAGTAATGTTGCGGGACCATGTCTCCGCTCTATCGCGGCAAGTTCGCGAAGCCCGATCGTCGTTGAACACGATTCTGGCGGCAGCTCCGCCGCACAGCAATAAGGTTCAGCCCGTTGACGGTAGTGCCGTCCAGCCGGAAGATTATCTGGTTCTGTTTGAAGTCGTAAAGCATCTCCACAGCCTCCTCAGCGCCGCATTTGCGGGCAATGATACGCCGGCTGGCGTCTCGGCCGGCGAATTACCAGGTCTTATTGGAGTCAGCCTCGATACCGTCGAGGCTCAAGCGCAGAAATTGACGGGACATTTGGCTTGGCGCCCTCCCGAGCCGGCGGAAGATGTGCGGGCCGGTGACGAATCAGAAAGGAATCGAACTCAATGAAGAAAAGTACTCCGTCCCGGCCGGGCTCGATAGAGCTTTTTGTTCTGGCCGCCACTGTCTTTCTCATCGCAGGCGCAAGCCCATTATGCGGTCAAACGGCCGAATTGACGGGCCGTGTCATGGACTCCTCCGACGCGGTCATCGTGGACGCCGACGTTACCGCAATCAACGTCGATACCGGAGTGCGGCGGCCAACTACATCTAATGAACTTGGGCTTTACCGGGTTCGATTGCTGCCGCCTGGGAACTATCGCGTTATGGTCCAAAAGCCAGGGTTCAGGCCCATCAACCAATCGGGCATTACGCTGACGGTGGATCAGGTTGCGCGGATCGACTTTGTGCTTCAGGTGGGGCCGGTGACCGAGACGGTAGAGGTTGCGGTAAGCGCGCCCTTGCTTGAGTCGGAAAGCGCCAACTACGGTCAAGTCGTGACCCAGCGAAGCGTTGAAGAACTTCCTCTAAACGGCCGCGACCCGATGTTTCTCATCACTCTGACACCTGGTGTTTCTACTGGGAGCTCGTTTGATGCGTCGCAAGCCGGCAACAACAACAGCGGTCGAAACTGGTTCAAAACCGATTTCAGCGTCGGTGGCGGACGAAACTTTGAACAGGAGGTGCTCCTCGATGGCGCGCCAAACACATCGTCCGACCGAAACTACGCAATATACATACCACCGGTAGACTCCACGCAGGAATTTAAGGTGCTTGCCAACCCGTACTCCGCCGAGTATGGCAGGACTGCGGGCGCGGTCGTGAGTATGGTGACCAAAGCGGGCACCAACGAATTCCACGGACTGGCGTACGAGTTCCACCGCAACAGCGTGCTGGACGCGAACCTGTTCTTCAACAACCGTAACAACGTCCGTCGCGGCTCGTTCCGGCGGCATCAATTTGGCGCCAATTTCAGCGGGCCAATTTTCAAGGACAGGACATTCTTTTTTGCCGACTATGAAGGCTTTCGCCAGGCGGTGCCCGCGACATTTCTGACGACGGTTCCGACCGAATTGCAGCGCCGTGGCGACTTTTCCCAGACTTTTACGCGCGACGGCAGGCTGATAGGTATCTATGATTACGCAACTCTGCTCCGCGGCTCAGATGGGCGCTGGACGCGACAGCCGTTTCCGGGAAACGTGATTCCTCAGGACCGTATCGATCCGGTGGCAGCGGCCGTCACTTCGTTTTATCCACTGCCAAACCTGCCGGGCGATCCACTGACCGCCGCGAACAACTACATCAACGCGGCGAAGGATGTCCTCGACATGAACAAGTATGGAATTCGCGTGGATCACCACATCGGCACCGGCAATCGCGTGTTCGGTCGCTATTCGGCTCAGAAAAGCAATAACCGGCGGCCGGGCCGGTGGGATGCCGGCGAGGCGCCAAGCAACATCCAGCAGATCGACGACTTTCTCAACATCGTTGTTGGCGATTCGCACACGTTCTCCCCAACGATGTTGGGCGAGATCCGCGCTTCGGTCGCGCGAGGATATCCTGTACAATCGGTGGCATCCGCCGGCTTCAATCTCAGCGCGCTGGGTTTCCCAGCGCCGTTCCTCTCGGTGGCCGAAAGCTTCTTCCCAAGCTTTGTGCCAAGCGACGTATCTCAAATCGGCAATGGCTTCATAAACCTGCAGCCACGCGATACTTACTCTCTGGTCGGAAGCGTCAGCAAGATGGCGGGCCGTCACACTTTCAAGTTTGGCGGTGAAACGCGCACACTCCGCTTCCATCAGTATCAGGTTGAAGATCCGGCCGGCCGCTTCACTTTCGGCCGCCTCTTCACGCAGGGACCGGATCCGCTGGTAGCCCGCACGGATGCCGGGTTCGGCTTCGCCAGCATGCTGTTGGGAGCCGGAACGAGCGGGAAGATCGATCATCGCGCCGGTCTTTCCCTCCAGCGCCTGTACCATGCGTTCTTCGTCCAACACGATTGGAAGGCCAGCAGCCGGCTTACGGTCAACCTTGGGCTTCGTTATGACGTCACGACGGGCACCAACGAACGCTACAACCGGCTGGCTTGGCTCGATCTGGACTCGCCCAGCCCATTCGGCAGCGTTGTCGGGCTTCCCCTTCGCGGTATTCTTCAATACACCGGCACGGACGGGAATCGCCGCAACCAGCTCGCAACGGACGGTAACAATTTCGGCCCGCGCGTGGGCATTGCCTTCCAGGTGGATCCGTCGACCGTGATTCGGACCGGATACGGCATCTTCTATGTGGCCATGACGACAAGAAACGACGGTTCGATCGGGTTCAACACGGAGTCGCCCTGGGTGGCGACGCTCGACGACCTGCGGCCGGAGTATCTGTTGCGCAATCCCTTTCCCAACGGCTTCAATTTTCCGGTCGACGATCGCTCTCCAACAACCAATGTGGGCTTTGGACTCGACGGATACCTGGGCTATGAGCCGGTTGGATACACGCAGCAATGGAGCTTTTCTGTGCAGCGTCAGGTTGCGTCCGGTATTCTCGTGGATGCCGGTTATTGGGGTAATAAGGGAACGAAATTGGCTTACGGCGCAGGGTTTCAGGAGAATTTTCTCGACCCTGCCTACCTTTCGCTCGGCGCCGCCCTTAACGAGCGCGTGGCCAACCCCTTCTTTGGACATATCGCAACCGGGGCATTGGCGGCCAGCACCGTCACGCGCCGGCAACTGCTGCTTCCGTATCCACAGTACACATCGGTTATTCGAACGAGTCCCAGCGCGGCCAGTGCTATCTACCATGCTTTCACTCTGAAGGCGGAGAAGCGCGCCACTCACGACCTCAGTTTTGTGGTTTCGTATACACTCTCGAAGATCATCGGCGACAGTTCGGGCCGCCTTGGGAGCGCGAACGTTGGCGGAATCCAGAACATGGCAGATCGCCGCCAGGAACGCCACATCCTGAGTATTGACGTTCCCCAGCGTCTTGTCGCCGGTTTTGTGTACGATCTGCCATTCGGTCGCGGCAAGTGGATTGGATCTGGCGCACCCCGAATCGCGAATGCCATGATCGGCGGCTGGCGTCTCAGCGGCATCAGCACTTTTCAAAGTGGTTTTCCTGTCAGCATCGCCCGGCCCTCTGTGAACAGCGGGCGCAGTGCGAAACTTGACGATCCGTCGATTGACCGGTGGTTCGACACGACAGCGTTTAGTCCGGCCCTACCGTTCACGTTCGGCAATGTCGGTCCCAGTCTTCCCGATGTCCGCCGACACGGGGTCCGCAATTTTGACTTTACGTTGGGCAAGGACTTTCGCTTCCTGGAGCGGTTTCGCCTGCAGCTTCGTTCCGAGTTCTTCAATGCCCTTAACAGGCCCCAGTTTGGACCTCCAAACGGAAGCGTCACAAACCCGGCATTCGGCCAGGTGACGACCCAGGCGAACTCTCCTCGTGAAATTCAGTTGGGCCTGAAGTTGTACTGGTGAGTGGTATGAAACAGAAAATCATAGTCGTCTTCGGTTCGCTTGCGGTCCTCCTCGGTGGCGTTGCCTGGATGACACGGCCGGCGCCTCCCGAAGAGGAGGTAGATGTTTTGTCTGGGTGGCGGAAGCCGCTAACGGTGCGGCCTGTGGCTCCCAGTCAGGACCGGCACACCATTCATGCATACTTCAATACATGTCCTGAGAGCCCCGACGGACGCTGGGTGGTCTACTACTCGTCGGGCGCGCCGGACAGCCACCAGGGTGAGATCCGAATTCTTCAGCGTGCCACCGGCGAAGAACGGACAATTGCCCGGGGCTTGACCGTTGAGGACGCACATCGCGCGGCGTGCCAGCAGTGGATCTCGGGGGGGCGGCGAGTCGTGTTTCACGACTTCCGGGATGGACACTGGGTAGTTGCCGCAGTTGATATCAACACCCTCGAGGAGCGAGTCCTTGCTCGGGACCGGATGGTGGGTTGGGGTCAGCCGCGGAGCAACCTCGTTCCAATATACGGCCCTCATTATGATCGGGCTGCATTCAAGGATCTGGAGTTGCTCGATGTAGAGAGCGGGGAGCGCCGGACCGTCCTTAAAGCGGCTGAGGTTCGCAAGGCTTATCCCGAATTGGTGGCTTCCAAATATGCAGATCGCGATTTCTCAATTTACTTCCCGATTCTCAGTCCAGACCGAGGCCGGGTCTTCTTCAAACTGGCTGCGCCAAGCGGTGGCGACTTCCGTAGCAAGACGGCGAGCAGCCGCCATTTGATCGTTGTTTACGATATCGCGAAGCCGCAATTTCTGTTTGGGCATGAGAACTGGGGGCACCCGGCCTGGCATCCGGATTCGCGCCATATTATAAACGTTGGCCCGGTGTTGATCGACAGCGAAGCACAATCGATCGAACCGGTTCCAGGACTACCGCGCTTCCCCGGGAGTCATCCATCGTTCAGTCCTGACGGAGCGCTATTCACCACCGATACTCGTGTCGGGACCGAGGGGCGATGGGGCGTCGTCGTTGGAGACGTTCGCGGCGGACGCCACGAACTCGTCCACACGTTCGACAACTCAAAAGGCGCGGCGTCATGGCGGGTTTCCCATCCACATCCGGTTTTTAGCGCAGACGGCCGGCGCGTCTACTTCAATGTGAATGCCACTCAGTGGACACAACTCCACGTGGCGGAGCGCGCCGACTGATGGTGGTTGAGGCTTCCTCGCGCCGGAGATTTCTTGGGGGAGCATCCTCGCTCTGTGCGCTGTCATTGGCGGAACCAGCCCAGCAGCAGGCAGGGCAGGGCGAGTACGATGTTCTGGTCTGGGACTCGACACCGGCGGGTATCGCGACGGCTATTGCAGCCTCGCGCGCAGGTCTCCGAGCCGCTATCGTTACCGAGGATAAGCATGTCGGTGGCATGCAAACAAGCGGCCTCGGCAATACTAACGCAGGGCAGCGCGAAACCGTTGGCGGCTTGGCGCGCGAGTTTCATCACCGGATTCACAAGTACTATACGAACTTGTACGGTGCGAACTCGGCGAATGTGCAAGCGTGCCAGAACGGTTTCTACTTCGAACCTCATGTTGCCGAGCGAGTTTATCTGGAGTGGATGAGGGAAGCGGGCGTCGCGTGCTTGTCTGAGGAATGGATTGAGTCCGTCGAGAAGAACGGACCACGGTTGATGGCAGTACGAACTGCCCGGGGCAATAGAATAGGCGCGCGTATCTTTGTGGATGCCAGCTACGAAGGGGACCTCCTAAAGCTAACCGGTTGTTCCTATCATCTTGGCCGCGAGGCGGCCTCGAAGTATGGAGAGCCGTTGGCTGGAGTTCGATTTCCCCCGGAACGAGCCGGACAGGCCGATCGCAAACTTCAGGCATTCGACTATCGTCTGTGTTTGACCGATGTTGCCGGCAACCGGGTCCCGTTTGCCGAACCAGCCAATTACGACCCATCAGACTACTTTTTCCAAGGGGCCCGGCTCAAACACGCACCCCCGCAGCGGCTGCACCAGGCGCTGCCGCTGAACCCGATGCCGAACCGGAAGACCGATTCGCGGACCGGTGAATGGGTTGGTGCTTCCTGGGATTACCCGGAGGCCGGACCGGCGGAACGGAAGCGGATTGAGGACGCTCACCGCAACTACAGCGCTGGGTATATCTGGTTTCTTCTGCAGGATGCACCGCTGCCGGCACCCCTCCGGGAGGAGTTGTCCCGCTGGGGTTTAGCCAAGGATGAGTTCACCGATAACGGCAACTGGCCGTATCACATCTATGTCCGCGAGGGCCGCCGGTTAGCCGGTGATTTCGTGATCACGCAGCAGGATGTCACCGAACGACGTTTTTTTGAAGACGGCATTGCTTTGGGCAATTTCTATTTGGACGTGCATCCCGTGGATATGTTGGTGACACACGACATGGTGGTTGCCGAGGGAGGGCTGGGCAACGTGCGAGTGAAGCCATACGAAATCCCCTATAGGTCACTGATCCCAAAGCGTTCCGAGGCGGTGAACCTCCTGGTGCCGGTTTGCCTTTCCGCCTCGCACATCGCGTTCTCGACAATCCGCATGGAGCCGGTATGGATGATGCTGGGTCACGCTTGCGGCGTCGCGGCGTCGCTTGCACTTGAGTCCGGCGCCTCCGTCCAGGATGTCGACGGCCGCCTGCTGCGCAAAAGACTCGCCGGCGATGGACAGATTGTCGACGCGCGCCCATTCACAAGAAAGTGGCCCTTTCGTTGAGTGGGACGTCGCGGCGGGAATGTGGTGAGCTCGCGGGCTCGCCGTGGCTCAGCGCCGTTCGCGAAGCAGCCGTTCCGCTTTGAGAATAGCCACGCAGCTCGCCCCGTGGGTGATGTCGCCTCGCAGGACCATTTCGACCGCCTGGGAGAACGGAACGGCAACCGTGTGGATGACCTCTCCTTCATCCGGGTCGGGTTCCCCGAGGACGGCGCCGAGCGCGAGAAACATGTGGTTGGGCGACCGCACCGTGCTGGTGAAAGGATCGAGCACGCCGAGCGGAATCCATTCGCTGGCCGTCAATCCTGCTTCTTCCTTGATCTCCCGTTGCGCCGCTTCGAGTGCGGTCTCACCCTCATCGATCGCTCCGCTGATGAGTTCCAGGCACTCGCGCCCTACCGCGTACTTGTATTCCCGCGTAAGATACGCTGTGTGGTCGTCCGACAGGGCAAGAACGGTTGAGCCCTCCACCATTTCGAGGATGTCGAAATCGCGCTCGCTTCCCCCGGGTTGAATCACGTGGTCGCACCGCAGGCTGATTCGCGCTCCCCGGTACACCTCGCGGCTCGACACGACTTCGTAAGGTCCCCGTTTCCCTAACGGCATCAGAAGCTCCGCACACCCATCTGGAGGATGTCGTCCACGCGTATGGTTTCCTTTACGACGAACGGTTCGCCGTACTTCACGCCAATCAGGTTGCCGTAGAAGCGTGCGACGGCGGCGAGCCGTTCCCGTATCTCCCTTTCTTTCGGGAACAGTTCCGAGCCCGCCTCCACCGTGCCATATTGCGACCCGTAGGCTAGTAGTGCGTCCATTCGCCTGTCGAATTGGCGTGTAATGTCGACGACGAAGGAAGGGGTGACGTTCGCATACAACGACGAGTAGATCACCTTGGAGGGCCGGTGCGGCTCGCTGTACTCGTCGAGCTTACGGAGACCCGCGAGGAAACAGGCCTCGTAAGCGATTTCACCGGCGCGGTAGTGATCGGGGTGCCGCGCCTCCCAGTAAGGAAGAATCACCACGCGCGGGCGCAAGCGGCGGATGTCCACCGCCAGCGTCATCCGCACACTGATCGTATTCTCCAGCCGCGCGTCGGGGAAGCGTCGGTTGCCGCGCCAGGAGAGCAGCATTCGCTCCCCCGCCTCGCCGGCTTCCAGCAGCCGGAGCTCAGGGCTGCCGCGCGTTCCCATGTCACCGGCCGTCAGGTCCAGCACACCCGTGCGGTAGCCCATTTCGGCCATGCGAATCAGAGTGCCGCCGCAAGTCTGCTCCACGTCGTCCGGATGCGCGGCGATGGCGAGAACGTCTACGGACGGAACTTCTGTGAGATCGGAAACAATCATTACCAGTGAAGGTCGCGCCGCCGTCTGTAGCGTTCGCGCGTACGCATGACGTTGATCAGGATGACACCGGCGACGAATCCACCGACGTGTGCGAACCAGGCTACGCCGCCCTGCGACAACTGCGAATAGCCCACGCTCCACATACCGCTTGCCAGTTGAATGAGGAACCAGTAGGCCAGAATCAGAACTGCCGGAATTTCCACCGTGGTGATAAATACAAAAACGACAACCAGCGTCAGAATCCGGGAATGCGGAAACTTGATCAGGTATGCGCCCATGACCCCGGCAATCGCGCCGCTCGCACCTACCGTGGGGATGCGCGAATCCAGATTGGTCACCGCATGCGTTCCCGCCGCCGCGAGTCCGCATAGCAGGTAGAACAACAGGTACTTCCAGTGGCCCAGTGTGTCCTCGACGTTATCGCCATAGATCCAGAGGAACCACATGTTGCCGATCAGATGCATCCAGCCTCCGTGGAGAAACATCGAGGTCAGCATGTCCGTGTATTCGAAGCGGGCCGGTATCATGCCCCAAGTCGAGATGAAAGCGTTACGGGTATAGTCGTCGAGCGACACTTCGTATAGAAATACGAAGACGTTCACCACGATCAACAGAATGGTGACGAAGGGCGTGGAGTAACTCGGTTGAGTGTCCCGCAGTGGAATCATCTAGCGTGTCGAGGTCACGGTACGAACTTCAAATTCGGCGTGAGAACGGCGTTCCGCGCGCGACATCAGGGCTGTCGCGTCCTCCAGTCTCCGTATGCCGCCTCGCGCGCCAAGTGCGGTGCAGTTCAGGGCAGCCATGGCGTTGGAAAAATCGAGAAGTTGCGCCATATCCATGCCCTTCAGCACAGCATAGCAGAAGGCGCCGTGAAATACGTCGCCGGCGCCGGTGGTGTCGACGCAGTTCACGACGAATGCGGGCGAATACACAAACCGGCCTTCCGATCGCGCCAGCGCACCCAACGAACCGAGCGTCATCGCCGCCACCTTCATGCCGTATTCGTTCTGAATCATTTCGAGGGCACGAAAGGGATCCCTCTCGTTCGTCCATTGTGTTGGGAACTCGGAACTGGTCACCAGGTAATCGACCAGCGGCAGCACGCGATCGAAACCGTGATAGATGGTATCCACGTCCACAGTCACCGGGATGGAAGCGGATCGTGCGATGGCTGCAGCTCGCTCCACCGCTGGAGTATCGTGCCCGTCGATGTGGAGCAGGCGCGCGCAGGTGATCTGTTCCGGCGTGATCTCTTCCGGTTTGAGACGAAGACACTCCTCGCGCCGCCAGAGGACGGTTCGCTCGCCGGTTGTCCGGTCGATCAGAATATAGGCGGTCTGATTCGGACAGTTCTCCCGGACCTGTACATGATCGATGTTGATGCCCGTTCCGGCGAGGCTTTCCAGTTGGATGCGCCCGCGTTCGTCGTCCCCCACGGTTCCGATATATTTCACACGCAGGCCGAGGCTGGCGCAAGTTACCATCGCGCTGGCAACCTGGCCGCCAGGGCTCAGGATCTCGTCTTCGAATGCCACCTTGCCGGCGTAGGCCGGGAACTTGGGCAATAGCAGCAGCGTATCTGTGGCGTTCAGGCCAACTCCAACGACATCGAACTCAGCCATTCAGCTCTCCCCTGATGCGCTCCAACGCCTCCCGGGAGGAGACACTGCCTTGCGCGAGTTGCGCATTGCCTCCGCCGCGCCCGCCGGGGCCGGCAAGCAGCGATTTCAGCAGGTTACCGGCGTGCAGCCCGGTGGCGGAGGAAACCGCCACGAGCAGCGACGGCGGTTCTTCTACAAAAGCCGCAAAAACGGCTTTGTTCCGGGACGTGAAGCCTTGCGCCAGCGCGCGCAGATCGTCATCGATAGGACCCCGGGCGATGGTCCGGCTCGCGCGGCGGACGCCATCCGGGCCCGGTTCGGTCGCTTCATTCAAAGCAGCACCTTCGATGCGCGCCAACTCAATCGATAACTTGTTCCGTGCTTTCTCGGATTCGTTCAAACGGCGTAGCTGCACTGCTACGAGGGACGGGGTTTCGTCCAGCGAGGCGGAAAGCAAGCGGCTGATTTCCAACAACGCTTCATAGTCCAACCGGGCGCGCCGGACAGCCCGCATTCCGCAGAGAAACTCGATGCGAAGGTTGCCGCGCATCTTCTCCAGGCGGCGAATCAGCACCGCTCCGATTTCACCGGTAGAGCGGACGTGTGTACCGCCGCAGGCGCTGCGGTCGAGGCCCTCGATGGTCACAATGCGCAATTTCCCCTGGCGTTCGGAGGGTTTCCGTAGCTCGAGATTTTCCGATGCATCCCGGAATTCTACCGCGAGCGGCCGGTTCTCGAAAACGATCTGGTTGACGCGTTCCTCAGCTTTTCGGAGTTGTTCCGGCTCGAGCGATGCAACGCTCAAATCGATGGTGGAAGCCGCATCGCCAAGATGAAAGCTCAACGTCTCCACGGAAAACAGCTCCATCAGAACGGCAGAGAGCAGGTGCTGGCCGCTGTGCTGCTGCATGTGATCGAAACGGCGCGCCCAATCGATACGGCAGTTTACATCGGAGTGTTCAACCGGCGTGGAGAGGATATGTGCAATACGGCCGTCTTCCTCTTCGATGACGTCCGTCACCATTGCGTTATCGATGCAGCCTGTATCGTGCGGCTGGCCGCCGGAGGCAGGGTAGAATGCGGTGCGGTCCAGATAGAGGCGGCGTCCGTCCTCCGAGCTTTCCAAAACGTGCGCCCGGAATTCGGTTTGGTACGAATCGTTGTAATAGATCCGTTCAGTCACCGTTCGAGCAGATTAGACCCACTCGAGAGCTTTTTTCTTGTAGGCCCAGATATAGCCGACGATCAGGATACCGAGGAATACCGCAACCTCGGCCACTCCAAACCATCCCAACTGGCGGTACCGTACGGCCCACGGAAACAGGAACACGGCTTCCACGTCGAAGATGACGAATAAGATCGCAATGATATAGAACCGGACCGTGTAGCGGCCACGCGCCCCGCTGGAAGCCTGGATTCCGCACTCGTACGCCTCCAGCTTGGTGACGGATGGCGCAGCCGGACGGACCAGTTTTGCCAAACCGAGCGCAACAATGGGAAACGCCAGGGCAACCGCCATAAATATAAAGATCGGAATATACCCTTCCGGCATGGCTTCAATATATCACACGGATTCGTACCGTTTTCATAGTCCGGATGCGAACCGGTGATCGTAGCGCCCTTCCAGAATTTTGTCGAAGTTCATCGTCAGAAACAGGTTTTCCGGCTTTCCGTAGAGTTCGAAAACCTGGCGCGCGCTTTCAAACTCTTTGGGAATGCGCGCGTAGAAATTCAAGTGACGAGGCGCGATCATCGCCGCCGCCTCCGGCAGGTCGAGATAGCGAAGCACATTCAGGAAGATTGGTCCCTGGACGTGTGTGACAGGGGGATCGATCAACGTCACCTGGTGGATCTGCGGATCGAGAACGGCGGCATAAAGACCCAGCGCTCCCGAGACGCCCTGGCCAACAACCATAATACGAGCGGGGTCCACGTCATCCTGGAGCCGCAGCACCTGCACGGCGCGCATCACGTCCCACAGCCGCATGGAATCCACCGTGTGGCCCACGTGCATCGCATTGCGCAGAGTATCTTTCCAGAAGTTCTTCGGCCATGGGATCTCTCCGACGCCCCTGGGATACACAATCATTCTGGGAGCAATCGAGCGGAAAACTGCATTGATGGAGCGAGCGTCTTCCCCGTCGGAGGCGACGTACAGCAGCGCAGGATGCTTTCCGGGCTTTTCATGCCTGCGATACACGGCGCGCACAGTGATGCCTTCCTCGGATTCGAAGTCGAGTTCCAGTTCGCGGGGCGGTGACTCCGAAAGGGGGCGCCGCACCTTCAAGTCGACCGCGGTAGGCGGAAACGCCGCGAATACTTTCCTGCGCAGCGTCTCAACGACCCCTGCGCGATGGGCTTCCCAGGAGGCCCGGTTCGCATACCGTTTCAACCGCGGTGTTGGCAGAAACGTATCCTGGATGCGATAGTTTTGAGCATCGGCCGGTGAACCCTCTGGGAACACCGCCAGGCTTTCCGGCGCCGCATTGCTGTAGTCCATGTCGAGTTTGCGTTCGGGGATGCGCATCAGGTAGCGGTCGAACCAGCGGATCACTTCTTCGCGCAGAAAATCCGAATCCTGGTGGCCGGTTTCGACGACAATGTTCCGGAAACCGGTGCGTTCGCCATAACTGGAATAGAGGCCGCCAACCTTCGCTTCGAACTCTTCATAGCCGGGGACGGGAAAGAGACTGTCGAGTTTGCCATGCGCCATCAGCAGCGGGCGCGGTGCGATCAGAGATCCCTGGTGCATCATGTCGTGCAGTAGAGCATTAATCGTAAACATACAATCGCAGTGTCCTCGCTGCGTGTTCAGTTGAACATTCGCGGCATAAGTGCTGATGCCCATCACCGGCGCGGCGACTTTCACGCGCGGGTCGACGGCGGCGGTGAACCAGGTCATGGCGGCGCCCCCGGAGCGGCCGGTCATCCCGATGCGATCCGCATCGATTTCCGGCCGGGTTTCGAGATAATCGATGGCACGCATGGCGTTCCAAACTTCCACCCCCGCGGGTGTGTAGCCGCGCGAGTACCAGTCATACATCTCCTGGGAATGGATGCCGTGATGGACGCCAAACGCCTCGGCGATCTGGATCGGGTCGATGATCATCGCCGCGTATCCGTTCTTCGCAAGCGAGATGCCGTGGCGCTGGTACGCGGCCTTGGAGCCGTGCGGTTCCATGGCATGGCCGCAAACGTAGATCACCGCCGGCGCCTTCCCCGGGCGGTTCTTCGGCAGATATAGATTTGCGGTTACGTAGAATTTCGGAATGCTCTCGAACGCGATGTTCTCGATGGTGTAGGAACCCTTATCCAGCGTGTTCGTGATCTTTACGTTCAGCGGGGTCCGTTCGGGCCAGGGCAGAAGGCCGAGTATGTCGCGCATTTCTTCCAGACGCCGGGCGCGGACACGCTCCCACTCTTCGCGAGAACGGATTTCCGATGCCGCGCGGTCCGTGATGCGGCGGGCGCATCGCTCCAGGTAAGCCGTTACGGCTGTCTTGCTCTCTTCCATGGAGCGAAGGGCGGTGTTGTCTGTTTGGGCGAACGCCAGTGCGCCAAGAAACAGGACCAAAATACGGATCATGTTGGTACGATAACAGACGAATGGGGTTGATAACCGTCTCCGGCGAACCGGGGTGCAGGTTTGAAGAGGCGGGACGGCTTACGGCTCAGCGGCTCCGTTGCGAGTTTGTAACAGAGTCCTCTCTTGCCGGCATGTTGATCGAGGAATTCGGGCCGCAGATCGCCATGCCGGACAAGGCGTACCCGCACGTGGTGTCTTCCATCGTCGCGCGCATCGCCACCCAGCATCACGTTGTCGTTTGCCTGCTTGGCGCCGAGACGTTGTTCAGACATTACCCCGGCGTTTTGAGAGTTCACGTCGATGCTCCCGAACCGCGCCGGACCGGGAATCTGATGCTCGATGGCCGTCTCACACGTTCCGCTGCGAGAAAGCAGTTACGAGAACGGCAAGTGAAGCAGCGTGCGGAAAGAAAGCGGAAATTCGGCAGGGCCACCACCCCGGCTCACCTATTCGATCTGGTTCTAAATGCCGACGGGCTCGAAGCGGAAGAGATGGCCGAGATCATGGAGACTGCCGCGCGCGTGAAAGGTGTTTTCGATCACGGGTTGCTGGGCGCTTCCGCTGAAGCACAGCTTCAGTTCCAGGTGCGCCTCGAGCTCGCCAAACACGGGATTACTCCCATCGGACACGCTGAGCTCAAGCGGCGGGCCTTTGGCCACCCGAGTGAAGAGGTTTTTGCCAACGTCCTCGATTTTTATCGCGTAGCATGGAAATACGAGCCCAAGAGCTTTCCGAT
>DASTMK010000418.1:0-13976 GCA_035714225.1 Bryobacteraceae bacterium
ACAACGGCGGCTCCAGGCAGGAGATGAACACACCTCTGCGCGGCGGCAAAGCCACGATGTGGGAAGGTGGGTTGCGCGTGCCGATGATCGCACGCTGGCCGGGACGCATCCCGCGAGGCCTTGTGTCCACCGAGTTCCTGAGCACGGCGGAATTTCTGCCCACCTTTGCCGCCGTTGGTGGCGCCGCCACTCCAAAAGGCGTAAAACTGGACGGCTTCAATATGCTGCCCGTCCTCGAAGGCAAGGCTAAATCACGCCGCACGGAATTCTTCTGGCAACGCCGGAGCGAAAAAGCCGCGCGCGCCGGAGAATGGAAGTGGATCGAGTCGGAACGAGGCGGCGGCCTCTTTAACCTTTCCACCGATATCGGCGAGAAAAACGATCTCTCACGGGAGAAGCCCGACGTGCTGGCGCGCGTAAAGAACCGCTGGGCCGCCTGGCGCAAGGAGATGGACGAGAGCGAACCCCGCGGCCCGTTCCGGGATTACTGACCTGCGCCCGAGCTTTGCACTTTGCGTACGCGACGAGGAGATCCCCGGCACCATGGTCACCTGCGCTGCAATCTTGCTCTCGCAAACCTGCCGCTTCATCTTTTAATTTTTTAATTGACAGCGCTATCTTTTGCGAGTACGCTGAAACTGAGCTATTAATTCTTTAACAGAATGGAGGTACTTCTGTGGCCCGGCCGAAATCGCCGATGTTAACCGATGCTGAATTGCGGCTGATGGAGGTGTTGTGGGACCGGGGTCCTTCCACTGTCGGTGAGGTGACGGAGGCGCTTCCGAAAGGCGTAGAGCTTGCATACAGCAGCGTGCTGACGACCTTGCGGATTCTCGAGCAGAAAGGATATGCGCGGCATGAGAAGCGTGGGCGTGCGTTCGTGTATGCTCCCCTGATCCGGCGCCGTGATGCCCAGAAAAGCGCTGTGCGCCACTTGCTGGGAAGATTTTTCGAAGATTCGCCCGAATTGCTGGTTTTAAACGTATTAGAAGATGAGCGGCTGAGCGCGGCGGAATTGCGCAAGCTGCGCAAGATGATTGAGGAGGCGGAGTGAGCCTGCCGTATTCGAACGTCCTATTCGAAGCCGTTCTGAATGGGGCGTGCCGGAGTGTATTGTTTGCGGTGATGGCCTGGACGCTGCTGAAGGCTCTGCCCGGGCTCGGCGCAGGTGTGCGGTATGTGGTCTGGTACACGACGCTGGTAGCGGCGCTGCTCTTTCCCGCCGCCCGCCTTGTTACGCACTGGCCTGTCGCGGAGCCACCGGCGCAGGCGTTCGTGACCGGCTTCACAGCTAGAGATCTCGAGAGCGTACCGGCTCCCGCTTTTCAGGCGCTGCCGGTGACCATACCCAGGGGCTGGTCAGCCTGGCCGTTCTTCGGCGTGTGGCTCGTTATATCGGGCCTGCTGATGGCACGGCTCCTTCGTGGAGTGCGTCACTTACGGAGGTTGAAGGCGGTTTCGGAAGAACCTCCGGAGACGCTCCGGCGTTGGAGTGAACAGTGGCTGCAGGAGGACAGCGGAGGACGCAACGCGCGTCTGCGAATTTCTCCGCAAATCCGGCTTCCCGTCACGGCAGGAATGAGAAACCCGGCGATTCTCTTTCCCTCATCGCTTGCCTCGAAACTCGCGGAAGAAGATGCACACAGCATCTGGTTGCACGAAACGGCCCACGTGCGCCGCTGGGACGACTGGACGAAATTGGGTCAGCGGTTCCTGGAAGCGGTGCTTTTTTTCCATCCGGTGGTGTTGTGGGTGGGGAGAAGACTCCAGTTTGAGAGAGAGCTTGCGTGTGACGAGTGGGTAATCCGCCAGACGGGCCGGCCGCTTCGTTACGCAGCGTGCCTGACCAGGTTGGCGGAGTTCGCTTCGCCGGAATCTTGCGCGGCCCCCGCGCTGCCGATGGCCAAGGACAGACAACAGATTTTCAGGAGAGTAGAAATGCTGCTACATCGTGATCGAAAGATACATTCACTCCGGCCGGGAGTTGCCGGCGCCATTACTCTGGTGCTGTTGGTGGCGGGTGCGGTTTCACTGACCTTGACGTCTCCGGTGCTCGTCATGGCCCAGGCGCCGGAGGCACCCGCCGAAATGCCTGTTTCGCCTCAGGCACCGGCTCCATCCGGGATTGCACCCCAGCCAAGTCCGGCGGCGGCTCCACAGCCCGGGCCCGAATCCGTCCGTGACGATGAACGCAAGGCCTCACAAAAGGCTTCCCGTGAGCAGCGGGAAAAGATCCAACAGCTCTCTATAGAAATCCGCCGGCAGGTGCAAGAGCAAATCCGCCCGCAGGTGGAAGAGATCCGCAAGTTGAGTGAGCAAATCCGCGAGAAGGTCCAACAACAGATCAGACCCGCAACAGAAAAAACGAAAGAGCTGACGAAACAGCTTCAACAGCAAATGCTTTCAGACAATCCGGATGAAGCAGTGATGCAGAAGTTGCAGGAGAACATCAGGCAGATTCAGGAGCAGGCCGTGAAAGCGGCCGAAACCGACATCCGGACTCTGGAAGAAAAAATTCACAGGCACGAGCTGAATATCAAGGTCCCGGAAGAACAGATCCGCCAACTGGAAGAACAGATTCACAAGCTGGAGGAACTGATCCGGATAGAGCACAAGGTCCGGCGGCGAGCGAGTGTCTGAGGAATCCGGCGGTACGGGCCGCAATCAGTTGAGCGCGGCCCGGCCCGCCCATTTACGCCACGTGGCCGGATTCTCTAGCATTTTGATATACACCCCTCCGACAACAGATCGGGCCCGAAAGCCGCGCTGCTTGCCATCGAGCGTCCAATACCAATCGGACAGCGGCACGCGATCCGGCGTCTCGTTGGCAAACCTGTACGCCGGTTGCGAAAACGTTCTGAAATCCTCCTGGTTCCCGGCCAGTGTTGCCGTCCATAGAATCCAGTCGAGCTTTGTATAAGTGGATCGGTTATCCAGCGGCAGGCCGAACGCGTTCTGCTTCTGCTTGTACCAGGCGATCTCCTTCCTGACGACATCCGCCGGAAACAGATTCAGGTTTAGCAGTTTGTCCCACACCAGGTTGTACTTCTGGCTCCACGTCCCGGGCTTGTCGAACGCGAGGCGGAAGTGGTCGCCGTCGTCCGCCATTTCGACCCATCGGGACGCCATCTGCCTGGAAAGATCACGATAGCTCGCCGCCAGTTCGTTATAGCCCAACTGTCCGGCCAACTCGCCATAACTCGCCAGAGCCACAATTGCCTTGATCGACAGATTCGTGTTGCGTGCCAAGTGCCCGGCAAAATCGTCTGTGCTGAGCTGATTCTCCGGATCCATTCCCTTTGCCCGCAGGTATTCCGCCCATTTCGTGAGCAGCGGCCAATACCGGCGGCTGAAATTGGCGTTCCCCTCCGCCCGTGCCAGAGCGGCCATCATGATCAGCATATTTCCGCTCTCTTCCACCGGCATCTGGTTCTCCTCGCTTTCCTCGGCTCCTCCGTACACCTGTCCATTCGCCAGCGGATACTGGCCGAGGTCATGCGGCGCGAACGGCCAGCGCCAGCGCGGGGATTGCGCATAATCGAGCACCGGCCGCAGTTGCGCCTTCAACAGTTGTGGATTCAGCAGCAGAAAAAACGGTGAACTCGGATACGTCACGTCCACGGTGCCGATACACCCGTTGCTGAAGTTCTCTTTCGAGAAATACAGGGGCGTGCCGTCCCAGTCTACGGTGAGCTTGTGCGCGGCCAGTGTCTGCCGGTAAGCCAGTACCGCCAGCGCGGCGTACTCGGGACCGCCCGCCGCCACCAGGTCTTCGATGAGTTCCTGGTCGAAACGGGAACAGCGCTCCCGCAGCGATTCAAAATCGACGACAGCCGCTTTCAACATTTCCGCGGGCCCGGCCCCTCTCGCTCTTCGCCAATAGGGACGGAGCTTGCGGTGAAAATACTCGATGGAAAAATGTCGTCGTAGGCGAGAATGGCATAGCGGCGGACGGGCCGCGAAGTGATGGTCCCGAGATCGAGCGCAAAGCCAATGACCGGCGCCGCGCGGCTTGTGTATTCGGGAGTGTCAAAACTGTCGAGGGCGGGCAGCTCGAGCGTGCCCGCATAGTTTTCCCGCTCCGGCAGCGTGGTCCCGATGGTCTCTACCTTGTCGTTCTGCCATGGCACCGCGATGTAGAAATAACCCCAATCGATTCGCAGGTCGTCTCCCGACCGGTTCAAAATCTTTTGATCGGCGCTGCCTACGCGCAGCACATCCATTCCGGCTACTTTATGCCGCGACCACACCGTGCGCTGGTCCGGGCGGTCCACCGCCAGGTGGCTTGCCGCGTCGAGATACAGCTTCACCTGGTGTTCTTTCCCATCCGTCGCGTGGATATCCCAGATAAGGTAGGTCGCAGGCCGAGACAGGATGTCGAGATCGTCGGGCAGCGCCGGAGTCAGGAACGTCAAGTCGAGCCTTATGCCGGACGTCTCGAAACGATAGCTGGTCCGTGTAGGCGTCAGCTCGAAGCCGGTCTGTTGCATGGGTTGAACCGAATCCGGCAGGCGCCGCTCTCCGCCCAGAAAGCGGTAGACGGCGCCGTCGATTCGAATCAGTCCGGTCAGCGGCTGCTCGGACCCCGTCCAGTGACGGGTCGGACTCGCCGCCAGCTCGTTCGTGTTTGACCACACACTGAAATACGGATCGTGCGTCACCAGCGGGATGGCCGGCGGGCGGAGCGGTGCCGTTTGTTGCGCCGTGACACAACCGGCTGCGGCGAGCAGGCAAGGCAGGATTCGGACAGCCCCAAAACGCTTCATCGGGCTCAGCGATTGCGGTCCAGATAATCGAGCACGATGTTGGTCATCACTTTCACACCAACCTGTAAGCTCGATTCATCGGCATCGTAGTCGGGCGTGTGCAGCATCGCCGTAATTCCTTTGGCTTTGTTGCCAACCCCCAGCCAGTACATGAATCCAGGAATCTGTTTTTGAAAATACGCGAAGTCTTCGGCGCCCATCACCGGAGGAAGGTGCAAAACATTTTCCGGCCCCAGAGTTTTGCGGATAATCGGCAGAGTCGCTTCCACCAGCGCGGTATCGTTCACTGTAGGCGGATTCGAACGCGGTGACCAGGTCACTTCGGCGGAAGCTCCATGCGATGCGGCAACGCCGTTTGTGATTTCGCGCACCAGCGTTATGGCGCGCTCGCGAACCTGCTCGCTATGAGTCCGGAGAGTACCTTCCAACCTCACTTCGTCCGCGATGATGTTGTGGCGGTTGCCTCCGTGGATGGACCCGAACGTCAGCACCAGGGGCTCGACGGGATCGATGCGGCGGCTGCGGATGGTCTGGAGCGCCAGGATGGTCTCGGCGGCGACGACAACCGGATCGATGCCCTGGTGCGGCCACGCGGCATGTACCTTTTTGCCGATGATGCGAACGGTAAGCGAGTCCGAAGAAGCCAGCACAGCGCCGGGCGAGAAACCGATCGTGCCGGCCTCGATCAGCGGGTTCGTGTGCAAGGCGAAAATGGCCTTCGGCTTCGGATTTTCGAGCGCTCCTTCCCGGATCATCCGGACAGCACCCGAATCCTCGCCTTCCGGCGCACCCTCTTCGGCGGGCTGAAAGATGAACTTGACGGATCCGGCGATCTCGTTCCGCATTTTGCTCAACACCTCCGCGGTGCCGAGCGCCACAGTCATATGTACGTCATGCCCGCAGGCATGCTTCACACCCTTGTTCTGTGATTTGTAGGGGACGTCCAGCGTCTCCTCGATGGGCAGCGCATCCATGTCGGCGCGAATCGCCACCACCGGTCCGGGTTTGCCTCCTTTCAATAGAGCGACAATTCCGTGGCGGCTTACCCCGGTCCGGATATCGTCGAAGTCCAACGCCTTCAGCTTTTCCTGAATCACCTTGGACGTCCGCTCCTCCCGGTTCGACAGTTCGGGATGCATGTGAAAATCCCTGCGCTGCGCGACGAGCGAATCCTGTAGCGAGGCTACCGCTTTGGCAATTCGCTCCTCTCGCGACTGGGCGCTCAATAAAACCGGGATGGCCATAAGCCCGCAAAACAAAACTCGAGTTTGCATGGTTTTCGCATTAGGTTATCACGGCGGAATTACAGCCTGGCGTGCCGGCGGAATCGGAACGCGGAAGGTAAGCCCGGCCTCCGGCATGTTAAATTTAAGAATTCGGCTGATTCTCCCGCATTTCTAAATGGATAATGATCCGAGTTCGACTCCAGGCGCAAAATTTCAGCGCCTGGTGGACATCATGGCGCGGCTCCGTTCCGCTGACGGCTGTCCCTGGGATCGCGAGCAGAATTTCGACACCATCAAACCTTATCTGTTGGAAGAGACCTATGAGGTCCTGGATGCCATCGATGCCCGCGACTGGCATAACCTCGCGGACGAGTTGGGCGACC
The DNA here is from genome assembly GCA_035714225.1 of Bryobacteraceae bacterium. Classification (GTDB taxonomy): domain Bacteria; phylum Acidobacteriota; class Terriglobia; order Bryobacterales; family Bryobacteraceae; genus CAADGY01. The sequence goes on from DASTMK010000418.1 coordinate 6,376, forward strand.
TGATGCTGCAAGCCGTCTTTTTTGCGCAGATGGCAGCCGAGCAGGGCTCCTTCCGCATCGAAGACTCGCTGGATGCCATCAACGAAAAGCTTGTTCGCCGCCATCCGCACGTTTTCGGTGACGGGACGGCGCAAACCGCCGGTGAGGTGATACAGCGCTGGGAAGAAATCAAGGCGGATGAACGCGAAAAGCAGGGGAAGCGTGTCGAAGGCTTGCTGACCTCGGTTCCCCGTTCGCTGCCCGCCCTGGTGGAAGCGCAGCAAATCGCGAAGAAGGCGGCCAGTGTCGGGTTCGACTGGTCCACGCCGGAGCAGGTGATCGAGAAGCTCCACGAAGAACTGGAGGAGCTCAGCCAGGCCAGGCAAAGCGAATCGCCCGAGCAATTGGAGGATGAGCTTGGAGACATCCTGTTTGTCGTGGTGAACATCGCCCGGTTTTTCCACGTGAATGCCGAACAGGCGCTGCGGAAAACGAATGCGAAATTCCGCCGCCGCTTCGGTTACCTGGAGCAGAAGCTGTCCGAAGCCGGCACTTCCGCGGCGGACGCTTCACTGGATCAAATGGAGGAACTTTGGCAACAAGCCAAGCGGCAGGAATGACGGAAATACGCGAACTTACCTCGAACGAGGAATTTGTTGATGCGGTGCGGCTTCAGAAGGAGATCTGGGGATTTGAGGAAGTCGATCTTCTACCCGTCCGTTTGTTCGTAGTGGCAAGCAAAATCGGTGGGCAGGTATTGGGTGCATTCGACAACTCGCGGATGATCGGGTTTTGTTTGTCGATCCCGGGAGTGAAACCGGATGGCAGGAGTTATCTGCATAGCCATATGCTCGGCGTCCGGCCCGAGTACCGCAACAGCGGCCTTGGGCGCACACTCAAGCTGCGGCAGCGGCAGGACGCGCTCGCGCGTGGCATCGGCCTGATCGAATGGACCTTCGATCCGCTGGAACTCAAGAACGCTCACTTCAACCTGGAACGGCTTGGCGCCATCGTGCGGCGCTATGTGTTGAACCAATACGGCTCGACGTCGAGCCCGCTGCACGGCGGATTGCCCACAGACCGTTGCGTGGCCGAGTGGTGGCTTGCACACCCGCGCGTTCAGGCGATCGTCGATGGGCGCACACCCGATCCGGCGCCGGTGGAAGCGACCGTATCGGTGCCGTGTGATATTGCTCGTTTGAAAACCGAAAACCCGAAACAGGCCCGAGCCATCCAGGAAGCAATGAGTAACCAGTTTCTCGATTATTTCAGCAAGGGCCTGGCGGTGATCGGGTTTGGGCGATCGGAGGACGCCGGTACGTATCTGTTAGGTCCATGGGCTTGAAAATAGAAAAAATCATACTGCGGCAAATCAAAATGCCGCTGGTTCACTTCTTTGAAACCAGTTTTGGCCGCACGACCGAGCGCCACATCATTCTGGTGGAAGCTGTCGCTGACGGCATTTCAGGATGGGGCGAGGTCACAGCGGGCGAGAACCCTTTCTATAACGAAGAGTGGACGGAGGCGGCCTGGATCATTCTGCGGGATTACGTTGCGCCGCGTGTTGCAGGCCGGGAATTGGCCGGTCCGGAAGAGGTTGCGCCTCTCTCCGAACACATCCGCGGCCACCGGATGGCACGAGGCGGATTGGAAACAGCCGTTTGGGATCTGGCCGCGCGGCGCAATGATGTTCCGCTCTGGAGTGAGATCGGCGGCGGCGATCATAAAGAGATCGCCTGTGGTGTCTCCATCGGTATTCAGGATTCCGTCGCGCAACTGCTCGAGAAAATCGAAACGGAGCTGGCGGCCGGATACCAGCGCATCAAAATCAAAATCAAGCCCGGTTGGGACGTCGATGTCATCCGCGAAGTACGGCGCCGGTTTCCTTCGATTCGTTTGATGGCGGATGCCAATTCCGCTTACACCCTGGCGGATTCCGATCGTCTCCGGCAGCTTGATGAATTCTACCTGATGATGATCGAACAGCCGTTAAGCGACGATGACATCATCGATCACGCGGTCCTGCAATCGCGCCTCGAAACCCCGATCTGCCTGGATGAGTGTATCCGCTCCGCGCGTCATGCCGAACAGGCCATCCGTCTCAAAGCCTGCCGGATTATCAACATCAAGCTGGGGCGCGTGGGTGGTTTCCTCGAAGCCCGCCGGGTGCATGATCTGGCCGCGCGCGCCGGTATTCCCGTCTGGTGCGGCGGAATGCTGGAGTCGGGCATCGGGCGTGCGCACAACATTGCGCTCTCCACCTTGCCCAATTTCACACTTCCAGGCGATGTATCGGCGAGCAAGCGCTATTGGGCGCAGGACATCATCGAGCCGCCTGTGGAAGTCACGCCGCGAGGAACGATTGTGGTGAGCGACGAGCCGGGGCTGGGATACAGCATCGATCGGGATTTTATCGGGCGTCTTCTGGTGCGGGAGGAAACCGTAAGTTGAGGGGCGGGGTGAAGCGCCGCCGCCCTTCCTCGTTTCGCCTGTATGCACTCATCTCGCTGATGATTCTGCTGTGGTCCCTGAACTTCACCATCGGCAAGATAGCGCTGCGCGAGATCGAGCCGCTATTGCTGAGCGCATTGCGAACCGCATTGGCCGCCCTGTTTATCCTGCCCGTTTACTTGTGGAAAGTGCAGACGGAGAAGCGCCGCGTGGAAGCGGAAGGACCCGAGTGCCTGCCGCGCGCCCGGCAGCCGTGGGACCGGAGCGAGTTGCGCATGCTCATCCTGCTGGGTGTTTTCGGTGTGGCCCTGAACCAGGTGTTCTTTGTCCTGGGATTGGGTAACACCAGTGTCGCGCACGCGTCCGTGCTGATGGGAATGACACCCGTGCAGGTGCTGCTTCTGGCCGCCGCGCGGAAGCAGGAGCGTATCACGCTGCGGAAACTTCTGGGCATGATTATCGCCGTCGGCGGCGTCGCCTGGCTGAATACCTCTCCCGGAAGGGGAGCGAATGCGAGCCTTGTTGGCGATGGGTTCATTCTTCTGGCATCCTTCGCCTTCGCTGTCTTCACTGTGGCCGGCAAGAGCGTCACCAAGCGTCACGACAGCATTACAGTGAATACGTTCGCCTATGTCTGCGGCGCTATCCTGCTGCTGCCGCTGATTATCTGGCGCGGCGCCGGCTTCGATTTCAGCGCCGTCAGCGGCAGCGCGTGGGTAAGCCTGTTCTACATGGCGGCGTTTCCGTCCGTGCTCTGCTACCTGATCTTTTATTACGCGCTGACCTTCATTGCGGCCTCGCGCCTCTCAGCGTTCTCCTATGTTCAGCCATTCCTGGCCATGCTGCTGGCGTTTCCGTTGTTAGGGGAGCCCATCACCAGTTCGGCCATTTCCGGTGGCGCCCTGGTGCTGGCGGGCGTTTACCTCACGGAGCGGGGCTGATGCTTTCCGATTTCTCGCGCCTGTTGCGGGGCAACCGGAACTACCGTTACATGTGGATGGGCCAGGTGGTCACGGAGATCGGCGACCATTTCAATAACATCGCCGTATTCAGCCTGGCCATCGAAAGCACCGGCTCCGGACTTGTGGTTACCGCGGTGATGTTGGCGCGCGCCGCGGCCGTCATTCTGGCGGGGCCGCTCGCCGGTGTCGCGCTGGACCGGTTGGACCGCCGCAAGATCATGATCGCCAGCGACCTGATGCGCGGCGTCGTCGCTCTCGGCTTTATTCTGACGGTGGACCGCGGGCACACTTCGATGCTGTACATTTTCAGCGCCCTCCTGATGTTTGCCTCGCCATTCTTCACCAGCGGCCGTGCCTCCATCCTTCCCACCATCGCCACAAAACGGGAGTTGCACACCGCCAATTCGCTGACACAGACCACCCAATGGATGACGCTTACCATCGGAACCATGTTGGGAGGCACCACCGTAATGCAGTTCGGCTATTCATGGGCCTTCGTCTTTAACGCGGCGTCTTTCCTGTTTTCCGCCTGGGCCATTTCGCGAATAGGAGGCGGAGCCCATTTTCAAGCGAAGCGTAGGGCACTGACGGAAAGCGAAGTCGTCCGGCCCTGGCACGAATACACGGAAGGGCTTCGCTACATGCGCGGGTTTCCGCTGGTCCTCGGCATTGCGCTGATCGGTGTGGGGTGGGCTACGGGGGGTGGCGCGGCGCAAATCCTGTTTACGCTGTTCGGGGAAGTGGTTTTCAACCGCGGCGCGGCCGGCATCGGCATCATCTGGGGCTGTGCGGGCGTGGGTTTGCTGATAGGCGGAACGTTGGGCCATTGGCTCGGAAAACGGATCGGGTTCAGCGCCTATAAGATCACGATCAGTATCTGCTATGTCGTGCATGGCGGAGCGTATGTCGTCTTCAGCCAGATGCAGGAATTCTGGCTCGCCCTCGTATTCATCGGCCTTTCGCGCGCGGCGGTGGCGGTCAGTTCCGTCCTCAATTACACTCAATTGCTCCGGCACGTTTCCGACGAATACCGCGGGCGTGTTTTCTCTACGATGGAATCGATGATATGGGCCACCATGATGCTTTCGATGATGGGCGCGGGCGTTGCATCGCAGGAGTGGGGACCCCGTACGATTGGAGCATGGAGTGGTGTGCTGAGTTCCACGACCGCCATATTCTGGGCTTGGGCGAATTGGAGCGGCCGGCTGCCGCAACCCCGGGAGGAAGGCACCGCGCCCGAAGAAGTGGAAGTTCATGGTGACCCGAGATGGACATCCTGATGAACACCCTGAAGGACAAGCCCGTACTGGTAACGGGGGCCGCCAAACGTATAGGGCGGAGCATCGCTCTGCGGCTGGCTCGCGAAGGGGCCCGGGTGCTCATTCATTATCACCGTTCGGAAGCGGAAGCACGCCAGACAGCCGAAGAATGCGGCGGAGCGCCGCTGTTCCGGGCAAACCTCGAGAGCGTACCCGAGATCGTCCGCCTGTTCGAGCAAGTTGAAGCTTCCCGCGGCCCGCTTTATGGATTGGTAAACAACGCGGCCCGGTTCACGCGCTTCGATCCGATGGAGATCGCCGAAGCGGACTGGGATTTCATACACTCCGTGAATTTGAAAGGCGCGTTTTTCTGCTGCCAGCAGGCCGCGCGCCTGATGCGGAAGAACGGCGGCGGACGCATCGTGAATGTTAGTTCGCTTGGAGGGCTGCGCCCTTGGGCCGAACACGCCCACTACTGCGCGTCGAAGGCAGGTTTAATTATGCTGACCAAGTCCCTGGCCAAAGCCTTCGCTCCCGCCATCACCGTGAACTCCGTCGCTCCCGGCGTCATCCCGTTCAACGATCTGAACAGCGAGTCCGAAGCAATGGTGCGAAACACTCCGGCGAAACGTCCGGGCACACCCGATGAAGTCGCCGATGCCGTTGTCTATTTTCTACGCGCGAGCAACTTTATTACCGGCCAGGTGCTCGCCGTGGATGGCGGATTGAACTTACGATAAAGGGGATTTTTGGTGCGGATGAGAGGACTTGAACCTCCACTCCCTTGCGAGAACATGGACCTGAACCATGCGCGTCTGCCAGTTCCGCCACATCCGCACGTGTGAGCCTGCAATTCGATTTTCCTGTACTTTTACCCAGGTGTCAAACTTCGATTCTACGCTAGGAAAGGGAGGAAATCATGACTATCGCTATCACTGGAGCTACCGGCCAGCTCGGCCGGCTCGTCATCGACAAACTCAAGACCAAGGTGCCTGCCGGAAATATAATCGCACTGGTGCGCACACCTGCGAAAGCGGCGGATCTCGCCGTTACCGTGCGCGAGGCCGACTACCGGAAGCCTGATACACTCGACCGGGCACTCACCGGAGTGGACACGCTGCTCCTGATCTCTTCGAATAAGGTCGGCGAGCGTGCCGCCCAGCACCGCAACGTCATCGAAGCCGCGAAAAAAGCGGGCGTAAAGCGCATGATCTACACCAGCCTGCTTCATGCGGACACTTCGGCCATTACGAGCCTCGCGGTTGAGCATTCCGCCACCGAAGCGGAGTTGAAGGCTTCCGGTATTCCGTTCACCATTCTGCGCAACGGCTGGTACACGGAGAACTACACCGCTTCCATCCCCGCTGCGGTCGCCGGGGGCGCCTTCCTCGGCAGCGCAGGCAACGGCAGAATCTCATCCGCGGCACGTGCGGACTACGCCGATGCGGCGGTCGCGGTGCTGACCGGCGACGGGCACGAAAGCAAGGTCTACGAACTCGCCGGCGACGAAGCTTACACCCTTAGCGATTTGGCCGCCGAGATCTCTCGTCAAACGGGCAAGAACATCCCCTACAAAAACCTGCCGGAGGCTGAGTACGCAGCCGCCCTGGCCGGTTTCGGCCTGCCTCAACCCGTTGCCCAGGCCTATGCGAGCTTCGATACCGGCGCATCAAAAGATGCGTTATTTGACGATGGATGCGAGTTGTCGCGTCTTATCGCGCGGCCTACAACCCCGTTGTCCGTTTCCGTCGCCGATGCTCTGAAGCAGTTGAAATAGGGAAATGCAGCCAGCCCTTCGAACCCTGCCCCGGGGAGTGATTGCGCTGGGGTTCGTCAGCCTGTTCATGGATATTTCTTCGGAGATGATCCATAGCTTACTGCCCGTCTTTCTGGTGAGTGTGCTTGGCTTGAGCACGGTGGCTGTGGGGCTCATCGAGGGCATTGCGGAGTCTACGGCGGCGATCACAAAGATCTTCGCCGGCGTAGCGAGCGATTGGACGGGCAAGCGCAAGCCCCTGGTTCTTTTGGGCTATGGCATGGCGGCGCTCACCAAGCCCCTGTTTCCCCTCGCCACCGGCGCGGCTACCGTCTTCACGGCCCGCTTTCTGGATCGCGTCGGCAAAGGGATTCGGGGCGCGCCGAGAGACGCCTTAGTCGCGGATTTGACACCCGAGCGGATGCGCGGCGCAGCCTACGGCGTCCGCCAATCCATGGACACGATCGGAGCATTTGCCGGACCTGCTCTAGCAATGGCGTTGATGGCACTATCGAGCAATAACTTCCGGTTCGTGTTTTGGATCGCCGTGTTGCCGGCTGTGATCTCCGTGGGATTCGCCGTTTTCGGCGTTCAGGAACCGGACACGCACGCGGCCGGTGCGAACAGGCGTTTTCCATTGCAGCGCGAGGAAGTGAGCCGCCTCGGTTTCATGTTCTTCCTGGTTGTCACGTTCGCCGCCATACTCACCCTGGCCCGCTTCAGCGAGGCATTTCTTCTTCTGCGTGCCGCCGGCGTGGGCCTTCCGGCCGCCTATGTTCCCGCCGTCCTCATTGTCATGAATGTGGTCTATTCCGCGAGCGCCTACCCGTTCGGCCACCTTTCCGATCGGGTCGACCGCCTCCTCCTCCTTGCAGCCGGCATCGGTTTTTTGATTGCAGCGGACCTGGTTCTCGCCGTGGCGAATGCGGTGTGGCTGGTACTCGCCGGTTCCATGCTTTGGGGATTGCACATGGGAGCGACCCAAGGTCTGTTGACCACGATCGTTGCCGCAACAGCACCGGCAGATCTACGTGCCACAGCTTTTGGGATTTTCAATCTCGTCACCGGTGGAGCATTGCTGGTGGCGAGCGTTTTCGCCGGATTTCTTTGGGAAGCTTATGGGCCCGCGGTGACGTTTCTCGCGGGTGCGATTTTTTCGACAGTAGCCCTGATCGGTCTGGTAGCGCTACGTTC
>DASTMK010000419.1:0-5897 GCA_035714225.1 Bryobacteraceae bacterium
CCTGTCGCTCTCGCGTATCAATCCGGCGTCGATCATGCGGCCAATCGATCCGTAGAGCGTGCCCGGTCCCATCTTTACCTTCCCCTGCGAATCAGCTTCAACTTGCTTCATGATTCCGTAACCGTGCCGCTCCTGCGTGGAAAGCGCAAGGAGGATATGCAGCACGGCTGGAGTGAGGGGCGCATTGGCTGTGACCTTCCTGGCCATAGCTCTATGATATATCCGTCACGGATATAAGTCAAGAGAGTCGACCGGGAACGATAGCAGGCCCTACACCCCGCCGGTCCCCGCGCCTGCCACATCCGTTCTCAGCAGGATGCCCGCCGGGTCGTACTCCTGTGTGATGAACTGGCCGGTGAAGGCCAGGAACTTCAACCTTGCCTGTGTTTGAACCAGCAGGTCGTCCGTTCCGGTGATGCGGAAGGACCGCATAAAGGCCAGCAGGCTGCCCGTGGCCGCCAGGTCTTCGAACGTTCTGAACTTCATCGAGCCGGATCCGAGTTCGCGTTCCCCCTCGCAGACGTGCACGTAAAGCGTCGTGTAGTCGTCGAGAATTTCGGCCAGCGCCCGCACGCCGGAGTTCTCATCCTGTTGCATGTACTTCCGGCCGTCAAAGGTATATCGCGCCCCACCGGAGGATCCGAATTCGATGTGGTACCGCATCTCGGCTTCGCCTGTTTCGGGATTCTGAATCAGGTAATTGAAGAAGCTCCGCCGCTCGTCGAGGGCGAACGTCGCATCGCGGGTCTCTCCAAACTCCCCGAACGTGATGGTCCCTTTCAGCCGGGCTTCATGCGCGGCCCCTTCCACAAATTCGTTCACGTCGGCCACCACCATGGTCACTTTGAAGCGGACCTCAACAGCGCCCGCCGGCCTGGACCAGTCCGAGGGAATTCGCTCGCGGATCTTCAGGTCGCCCGCACGGCCCGGCTCCGTGGCCGCAGCGCCCGGAAAATACCAGCCGACCATCTCTTCTTCGAACGTCATGCCTACTCCCTGGGGAAGCGTGCGCTCCAGGAACGGTTGGAGAAGCGTGTTCACCGGACGGTCGCCCGCTTCCGCCCGCGTCAACATGTAGTACACCGCCAGCCGGTTCCCGGCGTTCGCCCGCTCCACTTGCCAGATGCCAAGCGAATCCGCCGGCAGTGCCTGTAAGAGCTCAGACGGAACGTCGTGAATCCATTTCCCCACCAGAAGCGCGCCGTCGATCTTCCGGATTTCGCTTTCCGCGCCGGCGTAATGGCCCAGCCGAAAGTGATCTTCGAAGCTTTTCGGCAAGGCGAGCGACTCCATCACTCCCATGAACTGGCAGCGAGCCTCCACCCTGCCGTCGGGTTTCGAGTCGAATCGCAGCCACCCGATGCCCGTGGCATGATTCGCGTTGGCGACCACATCGATGCGCCAGTCCCCCTCCAGGTCCGCTGGCGACGGAGGTGCGCCGCCGCTGTACAAATCGCGGTGATCGGCCGCCGTCATCTGTTCGAACTCGTAGCTGCGCAACAGGGGAGCAGTCCATCCGCGTCTCCCGTTCGGGTATTTCCCCGTGTAGCCGCGATAGAGAACCAGGTCGTCGTGGATCACCTTCATCACGTCATAGAACAGATCCTCGAACCCCGGGTCGGTATATCGCAGCAGGATATACTGGCCCGGGTCCAGATCGTTGGTCCGCTCCGTAATCGTGATCTCCTCGAGCACGTGATTCAACGCGATACGTCCATCGGCATACAAGGTAACGCCACGATACCGGCCGCCCTCTTTCCAGAACTTCTTGTCGTATCCCGTAAACAGGCGCTTGGCCAGTTCTCCCAGCAGCAGACCCTTGGGCAGGAAACCTTTCCACTTTGTGTCGTTGTGAATGAGGCGCGCAGCGAGGTCGATGCGTTTCTCTCCGCTGTTCACCAGCGCGTCGATACTCTTGCTGGAACACCTTTGGAATAACCGGTCGAGTTCGGCATCGCGCGCGCTCACTACCCCGGCAGTTCCCACACCGGTCATGCTCACCGCCATTTTGGGAGCCGGATAAGGGTTGCCTTGCAGTTCTTCGATCTTTCTCGCCGCGATGCGCTCGGCCACGGCCGAGATGGTCATGAAAGGATTCACGCCCACCGCGGAAGGAATCAGTGCGCCATCGGCGACGAACAGGCCGTCGTGTACGGCTCCGTCTCCAGAAAACACACGGCCGAATTCATCCACGGCCCCGTGCATGTAGTCTTCTCCGATAGGACAGCCACCCAGAGCGTGAACCGTGATCAGGCGCCTTAAGTCAAAAGCGGTCCATATGGGGTTTTCGACGAACGTTGCGCCGATAGAACGCGCGTGCCGCCGCAGTTCTTCATTGACCAGCGAAAAAATCCTCTGGCGTCCTACATCGTCCCACGCGATCTTCAGGCGTCCATCCGGCTCCCAGAACGGCGCCTCGAACTCCATGCTTCCCTTTGCGTCGTCGAATGCGGTCACAAGGTACAGGAGAGTATGGTTGAGCGCGCCGTCCGGAGAATACGGGTTCGTTTGCGACAGGTCCTGTAAAACACGCCGGCGCTCCTCCGCCTCGTCGCCTGTGTCCGTATCGTCGCCCCGCAGTCCCGCGAAAGCGATTTGCGCAGCCCTCACCACGGGAGAGGGAAACGCGACATCCTCCACCAGAAAGCGGTTCAGCACCGGCCGGCTGCCGTTGTACCGGATTGCGCCGGTAATCGTGGGTCCCGGCGGTGTTGCGCTGCCCGGGCTGTCCGGATGATTTCCGAATCCCAACACTTGCAGAAACCGGTCCGAGTTATAGGAGATCGCGAAAAAGTCGCCATTGCCACTGAACCCCGAACCCAGGCGCGGGGAAACCCGCAGCCCGCGCATCTCCGATCGCAACAGGATCTCGGTGGAGTTGACGGCGCCCGCCGCCAGAATCACGTTCGCCGCGTCCAGGGTAAACGGGCTGCTCGAAAACCGGGTGCGGTAGTGCCGCCCATGCACGCGCCAGCCTCCCGTAACCAGCTTCTGAATCCATTCCACTTTGGTTTGCGTGAAGATTTCCGCGCCGGCCCGCGCCGCCATGGGAAGGTAATTCATGTACAGCGTGTTCTTCGAGCCCACGTTGCAGCCGGTGACGCAGTCTCCGCAATCCGTGCATGCCGGCTGGCGCATTCCGAAACCGTTGTCTTCCCGGTTTTCGAAGGTGACGGTGATGTCGAGCGGGTCCACGGAGCCACCCAGTTCCGCTGCGCGTTTCCGAAGAGCGTCCAGCTTCTTCAATTGCTCGAACCGGGGATGCCGGCTGGGTTTCAGCACATCGAGCGCGCGCTGGTAGAACGGGCGTAGCGCATCCAGGCTCATCGAGCGCGGCCAGACCGATTGTTGAAAGACGTGTTCTTCGGGAATGATGGCTACATTCGCGTTCACCAGCGAAGTACCACCCAGGCCGTTGCCTTTGATTACGGAGATATCTTTGAAATTCACCATGTCGTACAACCCGAGCGGGTTGTCGTTGTCGCGAATCTCATCCAGATATTTCGTCAACGTGTCCGGGAAGGAGCCGACTTCCCATTCTTTTCCTCGTTCCAGAAGGCAGACCGAAGGCTTCTGGTCGAGCGGTGCCGCCGACAGCCGTGCAGCCGAAATCGCCCCGCCATAACCCGATCCGACCACGATAAAGTCATAGCTCGGTTTTCTGCTATCCCAATCTCGCGAAAGTTTTGCCATAACACCATCCCTATAGCGTCTTTAAAAATTCGATCAGGTCGTCTTTCTCGCCAGCCTGCAGGTTTGTGCCGTACGTGTGCCCTTCACGCCTGTTCCCCTTCAGCACGGTATCGAATCGAAAGCCCTCCCGTTGGGCTTCCACTCCGTCTGAAACGAATCCAACGTTCACGTAATCATACACGTCGTAGCCACGCCAGAATACGGCGGGCCGCTCTTCCGGCGGCTTCAGCAGATCGCGGAGAGTCGGTACGGAGCCGTTATGCAGATACGGCGCTCGCAGCCATATCCCATCCAGCGGCATCGCCGCATAACCCTCGGTCTTGCGGAAGTGCGAAAACTTCCACGGGCGGCCGGTGCCGAGCGTATTCATCTTGTCGCACAGCTCTCGCGTAAAGGAATTCACCCGCTCGGGGTCCGTACCGATCTGGACCTGTTCGATGGTCTGCCCTATCAACGGCCGCCCCAGCTCATGACATTCCGAGCAATGTGCATCGAACAGCTTTTTTCCTGCTGCGATGCGGCCCATATCGATTTTGTCGCGTGGAAACTCCGGTGGCTTCAGGTCCAGAATCCAGTCCTCCACGCGCTTCATACTCTCGAGATCGAGGGAAGCCTCCGACGCGCCGGCGCCGATTGCAGCGCTCTTGTTGCGCTCGGTGACGGCACCGTTGTTGCCGTCCCAATGCAGCCATAGCCCTTCCCGAACACGCTGGTTCCACAGAGAAGGCAGGTCCGCGGTACCAATCGTGTGATCGCCGGTCATGTCGAAGCCGAACATGACCTTGTATGGATTGAAGGTGTCCACGCGTCCCGGGCCTTGCCGCGGGCGACCCTCGAACCAGGCGAAGTTCCGGCTCTGTTCGAGGATGCCGCTTTTGGTCCGCGGTATCACGAACCAGCGATAGAGAAGAGCGTCGAACCATGAGAACTTCGGATTCGCGGACCGGATACCGGACAGAATGTAATCTTCCGTGAACCGCGGGTCCCTGGCGCAGGCGAAGAAAAACTCCTCGTAGCTTTGCAGGTCGAACTGGTGTGCCGGCATTCCCAAAATAATGCGCCGCGGCGCGTCCGGCGCATCCCGCAACACGCCGGTATGGCACACCGCGCAGTTGAGGCCCACCAATGCCACCTGCCGCTGCCGGTAACTGGAGCCGATGGGACGCGCCTTATCCGGGGTTTCAAACAGGAGCCCAAATTTTTCGTATCCCTTCCCGCTGCGCTGTGGCAGGTGTTCGGGGAACAACGCCGGAAGGACCCGCCAGATCTCGTAAGGAACGCCCGCCCGTTCTTCGGCTCCGATGGAGCCGTACTTGAAATGCTCGACGATGTCCTCGTGCCGCTCCGGCTGATTCTTATCGAACACGAATAAAAAGCTGGCGGGTAGCAGCACCAGTGCGAAAACTGTGCTCCGTGGGCTCTTACGCATGTGCGGATATCTTTTCGCTGAACGGAGCGGGATCGAAGACGGACATGATTTCGGCAATCATCTCTTCCCGCGACGAGAACCGGCTCTGCTCATAGCAGCCCAATGGATTCTCGAGAACATTTACAAGGCACTTGTTGCAGTAGGTACACGGTTTCGGAGCCTGGTCCAGACCGTTCGCGAACAGGTGTACCAGATCGTTATTGGCGATGAGAGGCCGCGCGATCGACACCGCGTCGCAAGCCGCGCCGGAGATGGCATTGCGAATCACCGATGCCGTCTGGAACCCTCCCGTACAAATCACGGGAATGGAGACCGCGGACTTGATCGCCCGGCTGTCCGCCAGGTTGATGCCCTCAATCTTGTCGCCGCGCGCGTTCAGCCACAGCGCGCGATACAGCTTTCCGAGCGGTTCGCTGCGCAGTGCCAGGTAGTTGCGCAACTCCTGCGTGCCGCTTGAAATCATGGAGTCGAACGTCTTCAGTGCTTCATCGACGGGAAAATCGCCCGGAGGGTTCCTGGGGTGGGGAAAGGCGCTGCCTGCGGAGACATGCAACGCGTCGATGCCTGCCTGCTCCAGCCACTGTGCCACGGGAACGGAATCTTTCACTGTGTTGCCCGGCGGATCGAACGGCGACAAGGCATTGTTATACTCCGTGGCGCTGATCTTCACCTGGAGATGGAAATCGCGGCCCACTTCGCGGCGGATGGCTTCCACGATTTCCAGCACGAAGCGCGCGCGGTTGCGCAGCGTTCCACCGTATTCGTCTTTGCGGTC
>DASTMK010000420.1:0-2453 GCA_035714225.1 Bryobacteraceae bacterium
ATCCGCGGAGGTCACGTTCGTCTGTGGTCCCGCAAAAACTACGCTGTTGAACGCGTTGAAAAGCTCCGTCCGGAAGTCCAAAGAATACCGCTCCGTGAAACTGATGCGCTTCTCGATCAGAATGTCGAAATTCTGGAAACCGGGAATACGCACGTCCGGAAGATTGCGGCTGGCTGTGCCGAACGTAAACTGGGGTGCACGCTGGAATGCTGCCGGATTGAACCACAACGCACCGTCTTCGAGTTTTTGATCGTCGATCTTGGCGCTTATACCGGTTGCATCCGGGCGCTGCCCGCCCCCGAACGAATTGGAATCGTTCGGACCGGTCACCTGCACCGGAGTGCCATTGTCCCAGGTGAAATACATCGCCGTTGACCATCCGCCCACGATGCGTGCCAGCACGCCCCGGCTGAGATGCGGCTTGCCTACTCCGAACGGCAACTCGTAGCGGAAGCTCAAGCGCACGACATCCGGAATGTGGTAGAAACTCAGCGAACGGTCGCAAGGGAAGCAGTAATTGTTGGTGAAACCGCCGGCGCCAAGGAAGCCTCCGAAATCACCTACGTTGTCGATGAGCTTCGAATGGGTCCACGCGAACAACACCGCCAGACCTTCGGAGAATCGCCGCTCCACACGCATTTGCATGGCGTGATAGCTGGAGTGTCCCACCGGCGCCTGGTTCGCCGACGTGCCCGTGAATTGTGGAAACGGACGCAGAAGCTGGCCACGCTGGACGGTCGGCCGGCTGAGAGACGAGGTCGAGTCGGTGATGATGTTATAGAACGGATTCGCCACCGTTTGATTCAGCGCCGTACCAAGATCCATGTACTCCACCGGCAACTGGTTGTACTGTACGCCGCTGGGGAGAGCAACACCCGAGGAGCCCGCGTATCCGATCTCGATCATCGACTGCCAGGGAAGCTGCCGTTGTACATCCAGGGACCACTGCATCTGGTATGGCAGCCGCTGTTGGCGCACGGGTCCGTTGATACCCTGTCCCAAGTTCGTCAGAAGCCCCAGCGAGTTTCCGGTGGCTGGAAGGAATCCGCCAGGCAATGGGTTGGAGAGATTGTAGAGCGGCGTTACTCCGTCCGGCTCCGCCACCAGAGAGGAAGTGGTCCGCGAAAAACCGAGGGAGCTGTCTGTGTTCGGCACCACCGACGAGGTGAAAACGCCAAAACCGGAACGTAATACCGTTTTCTCGTTGATCTCCCAGGCTAAGCCGAGCCGTGGGTCCCAATTTGTCCTGTCGGCGATTTGCGTCCGGCGGCCCCGGCCATCGACGCCGACGAAACCTACCCCGCCGCGCAGGTCCGTGAATCCTGGAACCTGGCCGCTCAGTGGTGAAGGCGACTCCATGTCGAGGAACACGTACACGTTATTCTCTTCCGTTCTCGGAAGTTCCAGGCTATAGCGCAAGCCCAGGGTGAGGGTAAGCTTCGGTTTCACCTTCCACTCATCCTGGAAATACCAGGCGTAATAGGGATGAGCATGCGCTTCCAGCGGACGCAGTGTGTAGCTCACCTGGGAGATGCCCAGCATCAGGTCGGCAAGCCCCCTGCCCGTTCGCGCCGCGGCGGCCTGCGGGTTCGGGCCGGCCGTAAAGGAGCCGGTCGAATTGAAAGCCAACGGAGACGACTGGTCGATGGTCACGGGGAAGCGCCGCCAATCAAACCCCGTCTTGAAGGTATGGCTGCCGCGCAGCATCGTCATCGACGCCGCATACTGCCAGGTGCGGGACTTCACCGTGTTGTAACCGGTTCCCGTCACCCCGAGCTGCGTCAGCCCGCCGATGGTGAACCGTGGAAAGTATTTCACCCGCTGCCCGTCGATCAGGTTCCGTGGAATGTTGAGGGTGGATTGATCGAAATCCATGCTGAGCGGAATGCGATTGGTCTCGCTTTGCGCCAGTGAAAAATGATGTTCGAAGATCGTGCCCGGCCCGATGGTCCAGGTGTGATTGAGAGTCCAGTTAATGCCTGGAATGCGATTCGGTGTCTCGACCGGAGAAGCGAAATGCTCGAATACCAGCGGCTGCGCGTTGATATTGCGAAACCAGTTATAACGAGTGAACAGAGTGTGCGTGGACGTGAGTTGATGATCGACGCGCGCGTCGATACGATCGCCATCGAGCGAATCGGCGGCCGCTACGAAGTAGTTGTTGATATCGCTTTGTCCCAACCCCGCTTGATTCGGTGCGGGGTAGTATCCAAGCGCCGCCGTGGCGATGGGATTGATCAGTCCCTGCGGAATCCGGTTGCCGGGAAACACGTCCCGGATATAGCGCGTGGTGCCCTCAGGCCGGTTGGGATCGAGCCTCGTCGTGCGCGGATCGTAGATCACGAAAGGTTGTCCGTTGGTATCGAACGACCGCGAGAAGTCTCCGCTGCGTTCCAGTGACGTCGGCACAGTGCCTGTGTAGGCGCGCAGGCTCCTCTGGCGCAGCCCTTCGT
>DASTMK010000421.1:0-24661 GCA_035714225.1 Bryobacteraceae bacterium
TCAAGCTAGCCATAATTGCCCCTACATCACTGGTGTTCGGCGTGTGGGACTCGCGATCAACTCAAGTCAAGCAGCAGCGTGTGTTCAGGGCTAACATCCGGGCCACAAATGTTCGGGAAGTGTCGCGTTCAGCCCAATACACGCCTGCGACCGCCTATGTGGATGTCGGTGCAATCAGCGAAGACATCGAGAAAAAGAGCGGAGATGAAAGCAATCTATCGCAGGAGGGCATGGTTCATGCGCTCAGCACTCAGACAGTAGGCGGGGTCATGCTGACCGGTGAGAGCAAACTGGTCCGAACTGTGAATGTCAACCTTGAGGCGATTCGAGCACTTCGGGGTACCGTCCCCTCGCCTACGTCAGTCCAGACACAGCCGGAGACTGGCGGCGAGCAGCGATCAGCGGGCACGGCGGAGTCGGCGCAACCTATCGACGGCACCGAGGCGCTGCAACGATACATTCTCGGCTTGGCTCTGGTCGCTGCGACGCACGAGCCGGAACTCAATCTTCGCGAAGGGTGTCATCTGAGATTCAAAGATGGGGCAACGCATTCCATAAAGCTCATTTATCGCTCCAAACCTGGGATGGAGCAAGAACTCCCGGAGGATGTGTTGAGTTTTGCGGAAACGGCCAAGTCGAACTTCTTCAAGCTCGCAGGCATTGACGAAGAGACGATGCACCGTCGGGACGCCGTGCTTGAAACGAATATTGCTGAGAGATTCCTCTCCTATCCACAGGGCGACCGTGACAAGATACGCAAGCTAGGGCCGATCACGCAAGCGACCCTCGACCGTTTTAAGGCACTGGGCAACGATCCGTTCAAGACGGTCAAAGATGAGTTGAAGGCCATGTCAAAGGATTTGGGCAAAAAACCTCGAAAGAACGCGCCGCCGGTTAAGAAAATCGAGGCCTTTAGAAAGGTTGCAGAGTTGCTGGATCAACTCGCAGAGAATGAAGCGCTTCCTGAAGGCGTGGCCGATCTTGCTTCCGAACTCGCTAAGACAGCCCGCGAGCACGACAACTCGCATGACGCACTCAAACATATCGAAGAAGAGATCAAGAACTACAAGAAGGCACAGAAGGAAAGTACGCCAACAGGTTCTAACACGTAGGAGGCGGAATGACTTTCCTCCGCGTCACAGTCTGGTTCTTCGACGATCGCTACCACGGCCTGCTGGATCCTACCGGACCTGCGGAATGGCCGCCGTCACCGTTTCGGTTGTTCTGCGCGCTGGTTGCTGGAGTCGCTCGCCGAGGCGAACTCGAAAGGGAGACCGGCAGAGTGCTGGCGTGGCTTCAGAATCTGGAGCCGCCTATCATCATCGCGCCAAGGTCGAAAATGGGGCGGGCGATCAGGAGATATGTGCCGAACAACGACGGCGATAACCCCAGGAAGCTCGACCGGAAAGACAGGTTGACAGAAAAGCTTACAATACCAACGCTAATGTCGGTGAATCCGGATGAGATGCCAAAGGTGCACTATCTGTGGACTATCAAGGACAAAACGGCTGTGCCAATGGATCGCATTCGCCACGCGGCCCACAGTCTCACGGCGCTTGGTTGGGGGGTGGACATCGCATTTGCCGATGCAAGTAAGGCCAGCGAAGCAGACATTCAAGCACTTCAAGGTGTTCGATGGCACCCTAAGCCCGGCGTACGGCGTGACCAAGGAATGCTCCGTGTGCCCACGGCCCATAGCAATTTTCAAGAATGCACGCTTTGCGACTTGAAGCATTGCCATCAGACCGCCACGGAGCGGATCGAGCACGGTAAACCACTTCACACGGTGGACAAACCACGGGTATTCGAGCGAGTGTTCTACGCCAGTGTCGAGCAGCCGATCGGCCGTCCCTGCCGTGTCTTTGAGTTGCGGAATGTTGATGGTGAATCCGAACGGTACCCTCAGCGCAAACTCGTCCATCTGGCCGGTATGGTTCGGCATCTTGCGGCCCAAGCGATGACGAAAGACCCGCCGCACGGCGTTGGGGAGGATTGGGCCGATACGTTCGTCGCTGGTCATTGGCGGCGTGGTGAGCCGGCATCATTGAAAAGGAACGAGTGCGTCGATGATGCAGATCGCCGCCAGCAAGGCGAAGAACTCACGACCGTTGATAAGCATCGGCAGCTATCCTATCTGCCGCTTCCGTCAATCGGACGTGTACACACCGATCCGGGCGTGCGGCGAATCATGATCACCGCGCCGGTGGGCGACGACGCATGGCTTGACTACGTAGCACGGCATCTGGCGGGGCAGATGTTAAAACCTTTGCGGGGCGATGAGTTTGGAGGCGATGGTCCACCTCTGCTTGTACCGGTACGGCATGATGACATCGCGCGCCTCTACACGAAGCAGGCAAACATTTGGGCCAGTGTCACCCCGGTGATCCTGCCCGGGCACGATGACCACAAGCCCGAAAAAACTCATAAGCTCATTGAAAGAGCACTTGCTCAATCCGGTATCGAGCAGCCCTGTGAGTTCGAGTGGAGTGCGTTTTCGCGGTTCCCAAAATCACTTTCCGCCCATAAGTACGACAAGAACAAGAAGCCGACAGGCTACCTTCGACCGGATTACCTGAACAGCCAGACCGCGGTCCATCTGACGCTTCGATTTAGCAACGGCCTGAGCGCCCCTGGCCCGCTGGTCATCGGTGCCGGGCGCCACATCGGCCTAGGTCTGATGGCCCCACGCGAAAATTGGGATTGACCATGTCCGGTTCCACATTGCCTGCTGCGACGTCTTGGCTAGATTCCGCTTCCCTCCGCGAACCGGTCGTCCCTTCGAATGATGCCGCGGGTTTCAAGCAGGCGGCAGAGTTGGGCGGCGGCTTCCTCGTCGCGGGGCGAGAGTTCAGTGGGGTCCACTTCGATGAACTTGTCTGCGCCCACAACTTCGCGCGCGCGGGCGGTTTCCTCGGGCGCATTCGAGGAGACGGAACAGATGGCGATGAATCCGCCGTGGTTGCTGAATCTGGCGAGTTCCGAAACGAGGGGGCTTTCAAAGTCGTCCGTAATTACCTTTACCAGACAGTCGCGATCGAACAGCATTCGTTCGAGGTGGTACGCCGCTTCCTTGCGCGCAGTAATCCAGAGCGTAGCGGGGCGGTGGCCCGCGCGGGCATAGCGTTCCGCCGGGGTTACGCGGCTCGAGCCGGACTCGAGCGCCGAAATGGCTGCTTTCGCCGCTTCGTCGGCCGGTGTCCTTCGCGATGTATCCTCAATCATGCCGGCGGCGACCGTAGCGTTCGTCACCGGATCGATCAGGACAAAGCTCCCGGTAGACCGGTTGCGGCGGTAAGAGTCAAAGAACAGCGGCTTGTGAGTTTCTATCGCCACTCTTCCGATCTCGTTCAGGTGCAGGACGGAGGCCGGCGATTTTTCGAGCGTATTCACATCCACCGTCTCCAGCACCGTCCTCACGGTTCCGGATGTCTGTTGCGTCGTGTGCTTCAACACGTAGGGCCGCCCCGGCTCCAGCGGGTCGGCGTTCATCCAGACTACGCTCGCGTTGAACCGCCGCGACGCGTGCGGCATGGAGTCGGGCGAAACCAGCATATCGCCCCGGCTGATGTCGATCTCGTCTTCCAGGCACACCGTAATCGACATCGGGGGAAAAGCCTCCCGCAGTTCGCCATCGTAGGTAACAATCGATTTCACGCGGCTCGTTCGGCCCGACGGCAGCACCATCAGCCGGTCTCCAGGCCGGAGAACCCCCGAGGCCACCTGTCCGGCATACCCGCGGAAATCCAGGTTAGGACGGATTACATACTGTACGGGGAGGCGAAACTGATCGAGATTGCGCGCCGCCGTCGCGGGAACGGTCTCCAGGTATTCGAGGAGCGCCGGACCGCTGTACCACGGGGTACGCTCGCTGCGGCCGACGACATTGTCGCCATCCAGGGCGCTAATGGGAATAAAGTCCAGGTGCGGAATCTCGAGCGGTGCGGCGAAAGCCTGAAAGTCCGAGCGGATCGTGAGAAAAATCTGCTCGTCGAAATCCACCAGGTCCATCTTATTCACCGCTACGACGATGCGTGGAATTCCCAGCAGGGCGGCGATGTAGGCATGCCGGCGCGACTGCGGCAGGACACCCTTGCGGGCATCGACAAGAACTACGGCTAAATCCGCCGTAGAGGCTCCCGTCGCCATGTTGCGCGTATACTGCTCGTGTCCCGGAGTGTCCGCAATAATGAACTTGCGCCGGGGCGTGGAAAAGTAGCGGTAGGCGACGTCAATGGTGATCCCCTGCTCCCGTTCGGCACGGAGCCCGTCGGTCAGAAGCGAGAAATCGATAGGGCCCGCGTTACGGTTCACCGACGCTTTTTGCACCGAGGCAAGCTGGTCTTCGTACACCCCCTTGGAGTCGTACAGCAGACGCCCGATCAGCGTCGATTTACCGTCGTCGACGCTGCCGGCGGTGGTGAAACGCAGCAGTTCTTTGGTTTCGTTTTGCCGTAGAAACGCTTCGATGCCCTCTTCTGCCGTCATCGGAGCCGTTACTGCCATCAGAAATAGCCCTCGCGCTTCTTAATCTCCATCGAGCCTTCCTGGTCGTGGTCAATAATGCGGTTCTCCCGCTCCGACCGCCGGAACAGCATCAGTTCTTCGATGATCTTCGGAACCGTGTCCGCCTCCGACCGGATGGCACCCGTGCAAGGAGTGCAACCAAGGGATCGCATACGGCACATAACCATTTGCGGCTTCTCACCGGGAAGTAAGGGGATGTCGTGCTCCAGGGGGATGAGGCTATCGCCGCGCACCACCATCGGCCTCTCTTTGGCAAAGTACAACGGCACGATAGGAATCTTCTCCAGGTGAATGTATTGCCAGACGTCGAGCTCCGTCCAGTTTGACAGAGGGAATACGCGGATGCTCTCCCCCTTGTCAATGCGGCTATTGAACAGATTCCACAGTTCGGGACGCTGATTCTTCGGGTCCCACTGTCCATAGGCATCGCGAAAAGAGTAAACGCGCTCCTTCGCGCGCGATTTTTCTTCATCGCGCCGCGCGCCCCCGAATGCCGCATCAAACCCGCCCTGGGCGATCGCATCGAGCAGTGCCCGTGTCTTTAGCAGCCCGCAACATTTCTGGGTACCCAGCCGGAACGGATTCGCCCCCTCTTCAATAGCGGCGGTGTTGGTGTGAACGATCAGCCGGGCTCCGATGCGGGCCGTGAAAGAGTCGCGGAAAGCGATCATTTCCCGAAACTTGTACGTGGTGTCGACGTGTAACAACGGAAACGGAATAGGACCGGGATAAAACGCTTTCTGCGCCAGCCGCACCATGACGGAAGAGTCTTTCCCGATGGAATACAGCATAACCGGCTTCTGGAACTCCGCTGCCACTTCCCGCAGGATATGTATGCTTTCCGCCTCGAGCGCACGCAAATGGGTCAGCGTCGGAAGCTGCATAAAATCAATCATACCATTCTTGATAGAGATTTCGAAGATTCACCGAGGCTCGGGTTTAAGGGACCTGTAACACAAACCGGTGCAGGTGGCGCGTGTGCAACTGGAACGCCTGATAAAGCTTCTCCTTCCCATAGCGTACATCCGGTGTGTAGTGATAGCTCCACGATTCGTTATCGAGAAGGAGCGGGATGGAGGTGCCTGCCGGAGTGGCGGGCGCCAGGCGGATGAGGCTCGTACGCTCTTTTGCGCCGGTCCATTCCAACTGCTTCTGCTCCTGGATATCGCCGGTCTCGTCAACATAATTGGAGTCTGTGTAGATCTTCGTTCGATACCAGTTGTTTTTGTCGAAAGGGTCCATGCCCTGTTTCATGCGGACCCAGATCGTGGCCGTCTCGCCGGGCTCCAGAACGCCATTTCCGTTTCCGCTGCCTTCGGTCACGGTTCGCTGAACGGACGCGCCCCCACCCTGATTTCCTTTCTGGTGGAAAACATTGAATGTAAACGTGCGTCCGTCCAGGACCTCAACCGCGTCGGGGTTGGGGATCGTCTCCGGCGCAATCAGCACGTCGATATTTTCCTGCGTACTCTGCCAGCCGTCGTACGTCAGCCGGAGTTCCAATCGCGCGTGCGTGAAATACCCCGCGCCCGCCACAAAGCGCACTTTCATGTGCGAGGAGAGATCGGCCGCTTGTCCCGGCTCGATTTTCGGAATATCCCCACTGCCGGAGAGAACCTGTACCGTCGGATACTGCGAACTCAGTGCCGCCTTGACAGCGGTCATTGGCACGCTTCGCGGATTGTAAATGCGAATCGGAAGTGCGATTTCTTCGCCGGGCGGCAGGCGTAACACCTCCTTGCGTGTAAGCGGCAGCAGGACGGAGGGCTGGCTCCCGGTCCCCGGCCCGGCGAAGCTGAGCTGATGCCCTTGTCCATCGACGGTGAACGACAGCCTGCCTTTATCGTCGGGAACAATCTGCCTGGTTTCGGCTGTTCCGGTGGTCAGGTTATAGTCCGTCAAGTTATAGGAAGCACCGGTGCGGTATAGCGGCGCGGTCAGCACGCGGATGCGCCGTTCCGCCGGAGGTCCATCGGGCGCCCAGCGGCGCGTGGTAATCCGCATTCCGCCCTGATACACGGCTTCAAGGTAGACGGTTCCGGGCTGTTCGCCTTCCGAAGAGAACTCATAGCCCCACACCTGAAACCGGCGATAGGGGTTCGCATGGCTCCAAACCTCCGGAACGTTATCGAGCACACTGGAGCCGAAAGCCCGCATGTGGAACCCGAATGTCTCGCCGATGGAAGTAGCCCAATGACGGTGATACTCGTCGCGGCGGTACTCGTAGTCCACTTCGCGCGCCCTGGCATAGGCCTCGTGGGTCTCCTCGTGGTACTGGCTGATGTAATCGCCGCTCGCGCGAATCAGCCGCACCATGGTATGGCCGTGGTTGCTTACATGATCTTTGGGCCGCCAGAGGATGCGCCGCCCTTTGTCGCCGGTGTAGAACTCCGGCCCCGGGTTGAAGGCAGAGGCACTTCCGATCAGATCCGGATAACGCGCGCTGAGCCACAGGCTCATAAAGCCACCCATGCTCAAGCCGGACGTGGCGCGATGACGGCGGTCCGTGAGCGTCCGGTACGTCGAATCAATATGGGCTACCAGTTCTTTGAAGTACTCGCCAAAGTCGTAATCGCCTCCCTCTTCGCGAACGTCCCACGGTGAGCCCCCGTAGAAACCGGTGTAGTCCCGCGCCACGTATCCATCGACGGCAACCACAATGCAGCCGTTCTTCGATACGAAGCCGGCCATCTTCGGAATCGTATCCTTGCCGTTATCGTACTTTTCGAGCGTGTACCGGTCGCTATGCCCGTGAAAGTAGTAGATGACGGGGTACGCTTTGCCGCTGCCTTGGTAGTTGGGCGGCAGGAGGATCCGGTAATGACGGTCCTGTCCGAACACTTTCGACGGATGGGTCCGGTCATAAAACGGCTGTGCCGCCCAGGCGGCGGTGGCAAACAACAGAAACAGAAAACCTCGCAGCATCGGCATTAACTCTTCTGTACCGGGAACAGCGTCGATTCCGTGCGGGCATGCGTCATGATTTGGCCGATCTTTTTCACAACTTGTGGATTCGCCGCCGCGAGGTCCTTCATCTCCCCCACATCCTCCACGACGTTGTACAACTCCACAGGACCATCGGCCGAAAGGCGCACGCCTTTCCATTCATCCATCCGGACAGCCTGTTTGAAGCCGCCCTCGTGGAATTCCCAATACAGATACTCGTGCGAGGTCTGCCGGTTTCCGAGCAGCGCCGGAAGCACGGAGGCTCCGTCGATACCCGGCGGCGCGCTCGCTCCCGCCAGTTCTGCGGCGGTAGGAAGCAGGTCCCAAAACGCGAATACTTGATCGCTGGTCCGGCCCGCTGGAACCCTGCCCGGCCAGCGCGCGAAGAACGGAACACGGATGCCTCCATCGTAAAGATCCCGCTTGATGCCGCGCAGCGGGCCGTTGCTATTGAAGAACTCCGGATCGTGGCCTCCTTCGCGGTGCGGGCCGTTGTCGCTCGAAAATATGAAGAGCGTATTGCTGTCGAGGCCCTTGCGCTTCAACGCGTCGAGGATATCGCCCGCCTCGCGGTCCAGCCGGGTGACCATCGCTGCGAAATTCTTCTCGGTTTCCGGCCAGTCCCTCCCGGAGAACGGCGCGTTGTCCGGTATCTCCATACCGTTGCCCTGATAACGGCCCAGCTCGTTGTTTGCATGCGGGATCGTGTACGCCAGGTACAGAAAAAACGGCTTCGCCCGATCCTGTTCCAGAAAATCGAGCGTGCGGCGGTGGATCAGATCGGGGGAATACTGTTTCCGCTGGTTGAACCAGTTCTCCGTCAGAAACGCTTCGTTCTGGTTGTCCCACAAGTGACTCGGGTAGTAATTGTGGGCGTGCAACTGGTTCAGGTATCCATAGAAATGATCGTAGCCCCTGGTGTTGGGCACACTGCCGGTCGCCGGACCACCCAAACCCCATTTGCCGAACAGCGCCGTCTCATAACCGGCCTTCTGGAGCAGCGAAGCGACGGTGGTTTCCTCCGGGCGCAGGCCCACCTCGGGTTTCTTGTTGCCGCGCACGGTCGCACGGCCTGAATGAAGGCCGGTCATCAGGCAGCAGCGGGACGGCGCGCAGACGGTGCTTCCGGCATAGGCTTGCGTGAACCGGGTTCCCTCGGCGGCAATACGATCCAGATTGGGTGTGGAGAACCGCTTCTGTCCATAGCAACTCAGGTCGCCATAGCCCAGATCATCGGCCAGCAGAAAAATGATATTCGGTTTCGAAGCCGTGGTTTCCGCGCCCAAAAGTCCCGCCGCGGAGGATGCCAGAAATTCCCGCCGGTTCATCATAAGCTCTTGCGCGACTGCGCGCGAACTCTTATCCTACCCCCGAAGCGATCGACCCGGCGTCTACTTTAGCGAAGCAACATATTTCGGGTAATTGCGGTGGACCATGATGTGGAAGGTGGGCTGCCGGAACTCCTCGACAGCGGAGAGGAAGCCCTTCAAGACGAGTGATTGCAATACGCGGCGCATCCACTTCACCCCTTCCGGCTTCATGAACTTTTTGGAGATATCGAGTGTGGCGCCCGTCAGGTGCGTCGAGCGGAAAAACCCGACAGCGGGAGCGGCGTTTACATTCCGCAGGCGCAACGAATTCTGGTATTCGACCGTGCGCACCATGCTGGTCACACGGAGCCTCTGGTTGTGCTTTCGGAAATACTGTTTGCTCAGGCGTTCCAGGAACAACTTGCTCCAGGGCCGCAGATACTGGTAATTGTGCGGCACGCGGTGAAGGTAGTAACGACGCGTGGAAGAGGGAACCCGTACCAGCAGGCCGGCCTTCGCGAACCGCTTCACCATCGCCACGTTCTTCATACGGGACAGGTCGTCGCGATCGGCCCGCTTATTTTGGATCACCTGCGAATTACGCGCCGCACGGAGTGCCAGCGCACCTCCGGAGGCAGCCATTGGAATAGCCGCACAGAACACCAGTGCAGCCACTAACACTTTGGCCATTAGCTACAGATTAAGAACGATTAACGGTACGCGTCAAGCGCTGGCTTGGCTACTTCGGCCAGTGCCAAATGCCCTCGGTGTTGCAAAGCCTTGACCAGACACCGACTCCGGTTATGATCTGGAAGCAGTGGAGGCCGCGATCGGTCCGATTCGCTGAATTGCGGAAGCGGAGCGTGCCAAAGACTTGCCGCGTGTACGGCAGGGAGCGCCCGTGATCGGTGGAGGCTGGTGAACAGCCCAGCACCCCAAAACACTGACAAACGTCTCTTTCGGCTCGCTCAGGATTCCGAGATTGACTGGCGGCCATTAGCTCAACCCGCGAAACGTATGCGGAGCCGCATGTATGGTGGTGTCGCAGGGAAAGTGGGCGACCGCCTACATATGCAAATTCTTACGCCGCAAAGTCTGGTATTAAATCTCTTTCCTTGAGCAACGCCAGGAGATTTCTATAGGCATTGAGAAGGGCTCCACGATTAGCCCAGTTGTTACTTTCGTCAGTCACTTTGGGGTTGATGAATGTCCCTGACGGGCTAATGTACCAAGGATCTGTGATAATTCCTTTGGTCATATCCCAATCGTGGTCGAAGACGAGAGTGAAGGTTTCGACAAAGTGGAGCACTGCTGTTTCTAACTCAGGATCTCGAATCATCAAGTGGATTATGGCGCAATTCACGGTGGCGGTCGAGCTTACTTCGGAAGATCTGCCCTTTGTCTCCGGATACCTTCTGGGTCCGGGACCGATTAATTCGGAAAGTCGAAAAGGAGGATGCGGCAGTGAAACCACTTCTGCCAATTGTGCTGATCGTACTCACCGCGCTGGCAGGTATGGCCCAACAAGGCCGGGTAGGGCGTGGACAACCGCCGCCAAACCAGGGCAGCGCACTGCTTCATATCACTCCGACGCCCTCGCAAATTTTCAGTTCGTTGAAGGACCTGGCCGCCGCTTCGCTGCTCATCGTGGAAGGCACGGTCAAGGCAACGTTGCCTTCCCGCGAGACAAGTCCGCGGGCACTGGAAACGGATGCCGTGATCGCCGTTCGCAGAGTTCTAAAGGGGCCAGCGGACGTTCGCGAAGTCGTGATATCACAGCGAGGTGGAAGCCGTGGAGGGCTGGTTGTAATGCCCGCTCAATATTCCCTGGTGCAGCCAGGTGAGCACTATGTGCTGTTTCTTACGGAAGACAGCCGGCCTGATATTCCGGACGTGCCGGGTGTACGCCGCTACCTGGTCACGGGGCTATGGACGGGACTTTTCCGTTTTCAGGAAGGGAAGATGCACACCGATGCGCGCAAGGTAGATCCTCTGCGCGCAAAGTACGAAGGCGTCAGTGCGGAAGAAATTATCGAAGAGGTCAAAGCGTCGCTATGGTAATAAACGTTTCAATCATTTCTTAAGATCGTGTAGCGCGGCGCGCGCGGCATAGTATCCACACATGCCATGCACTCCTCCGCCGGGCGGTGTGGAAGCGGAGCAGAGATAGAGTCCTTTGACCGGCGTCCGGTAAAGGCGCCATGTGGGCCGGGCCAGCAACTGGCGCCAATCCGCCACGCCGCCGTTGATGTCGCCGCCAACCAGGTTGGGGTTTCCCCGTTCGAGCTCGCGCGGGGACTTCACGCTCCTGGCCAGAATGCAGTCGCGGAAACCCGGCGCGAAGCGCTCCACCTGGTTCTCGATTCGGCTCAGCATATCGGCGTCCGATGCATGCGGCACGTGGCAATAGGCCCAGGCGGTGTGCCGACCTGCGGGCGCACGGTCCCGGTCGAAGAGGCTCGGCTGCGCCAGCAGCACAAAGGGACGTTCGCAGAGGCCGCCCGCCCAGGCCGCCCGTTCGGACGCCTCGATTTCCTGCGGCAGTGCACCCAGATGAACCGTGATCGCTTCGGCGCAGCGGGGTGAGCGCCAGGGAATGGGCTCCCTTAAAGCCCAATCCACTTTGAATGCTCCCATTCCATATCGATAACGTTCGAGCGAGCGGCGGTAGCCGGAAGGCAGGCTTTCGCCCGCAATACGCAGCAACTGGCGTGGCGTTACATCGCATAGGACGATCCTTGTGGAAGGCAGTTCGCTAAGGCTGTCGACGCGGTTGCCGGTGACAATTCTGCCGCCGAGAGAACGAAGATATGCCGCAAGCGCATCGGCGATTTTCTGCGCGCCGCCGCGGGGGACCGGCCATCCATAGGCGTGCCCGTAGAGGCCCAGGACCAGACCGAACGCAGCAGAAGGAATGCGATCGAGCGGAAGCATGGAGTGCGCGCTCAGTCCGAGAAACAACGCCCGCGCTTTCGTTCCCTGGAACTGGCGATGGGCCAGACCGCGTGCCGTGCGAAACGCATCCATGCCCAAGCGCGCCAGCGAGCCGGGATACCGGAGGAGATGGAAAGGATGCAGAAAGGCAGTCTCGATGCGGCTCCAATGTTCGAGAACGGAAGAAAAGAACTCGCTGTAAGCTTGCCGGTCTACCCCAAGGGAAGCCGACGTCACGGAAACCGAGCGTTCCAGCACGACGCACTCGTCCGCTTCGAGAGGGTGTGCCAAAGCAGCGTCCGGATTGATCCATTCGAGCCCGAACTGTCCCAGTGGAAGCCGGCGAAAAAAAGGCGACGCGTATGCCAGGGGGTGGACGGCCGAACAGACGTCGTGCGTGTATCCGGGAAGGGTCAACTCGGCGGACCGGACACCACCACCCACTACGTCCGACGCTTCGTAGACCGAGACGCTCAGCCCCGCGCGGACGAGTTCAATGGCGGCGCTGAGGCCGTTAGGACCGGCGCCAACGATGATGGCATCGTCATTCGGCATTTTTCAGGCCGTGCCTGCCGGAGGAAACAACCGGAGCAGGGCGGCATCCAATCAGTGTTCCACTCCCCGCGTGTGATTTGCCGGGCAATGTGGCACAGAACGCAAGGAAACCTGGGAGGACTCATGTCGAAATACCGTGTAGTATTCATGGAGCGGACAGACCAGTTTGGTGAAAACATCGAGAGCCCGGCCGAATACCTGATGCCTCAACTTAGCGATGGAGTGGTGATCGATACGGAATTTGTGTCGCGCAACCAACCCGAGGCGCAACATTCACAGGAGGTTCTGGACGAAGACGACAGCTTTCTGAGCATCGGAACCGAGATCTGGATGTACGAGATCGCCGACGGCCGGGAGCAGGAATTTGAAGACGCGGCGCGCAATTCGCGCATGGTGATCGAGCTCGAAAGGATGGACGACACGGAGATGATCGGCTCCTGAGCCGCCGATCAGTTCGCGATCAGCAACTCGTGAAGGCGTTGGACCCGCGCACAAAGGGTCACGCGCGAACGGTTGCCGATCCGTTTTGGAGCAAGCTCTTTCAGAGGCTGGAAACATACAGCTTGTGGAAATGGCCGAACGATGGCTAGATGGCAACAAAGCCGGAGTGTACCCTCGATCTGGATCTCGTAACGATGGGCGACTTGCACGGGTGGCAGAGCCCGATAGGCGTCTCAGTGACCTTACATAAAGCAGACGAAGTCCTTGAGGAGATTCGAGAAACAAGGAAACGAGTGCATCGGGAGATGTAGATCGCTGGTATACGGTGATGAGTATATCAGCCCGGTCCTGCGGTCATTCGGACGGAGGATGCGCGGGCTACTCGTAAGCCGTGGCTGCCGTACTGCGGGGCCCGTATTTCGGGAGCGGCTGGCCCACTTCATACGCACCGAGGTCCGGCGCGTTCCCCACGAAGCCGTCGTTCACGCCAGGTAAGTGGATGCCCGCATCTACCGCCTTGCCGTGCGGGTTCAATTTGAAATTCAGTTCGCTTGCATGATACACGGCTTGCGGTTTGGCGGCGTCAGGCGCCCGCAGATCTTCGAAGATGTTGTAATCGACCTCGATGCCATGAGCCTCCTGTCCCGTTACTGTTCGCAACTCTGCCAGCGAACCGAATCGTTTCGCACTCCCGCGGTTGAGAGTATAATCCCGCAGGGCGTCGGCAGCGGGGGATATCCAGAGGAATTGATCTTTCGCCTGCGGGTTCAGGCGGTAACCGTTGTAGTCGTAAGTGGAGTAGGCAGTAGCGTTGGAGAATCGGAGCACGGCGCGGCCGGGAGCATCGGTGCCGAGGAACAGGTTGTTCCGAAAGTGCGCATTGGAGAACAGGTCGCCGGGCAGACCTTCAGCAATGATGGTGTTGTGATAGAGCACCAGTCCTGACGGCTTCACGTTGAACTTCAGCCCGCATCCCGTAGGGACGTGGTACACGACGTTGCGGATATAGTAGGCCGGTCCGCCGTATACTGGCTGCGCGCTCAGTCCACACTGTGCGGCGTTGACTCCGCGATTCCGGAAAATGCGAATGTTGTGAACGCCGCCATCAGCCTCGATGAAATCGTCGGCCATCAGGTGAATATCGTTGTTGTAGAAGTCGATCGACGATGCTTTCCGGTCCTCTTCCGGATCCGGAGACCCATGCGTGCATACGGAGATACCGTCGTGAAAATAGGCGATGTAATTGTGGGAGACTACATGGCCAGCGCCGTAGACCTTGACCGCATAGTAGCTGTTCAGGAGGTTGCGTCCGTAGATGCCGGGGTTGTACCAGCCTCTTAACCGATAGCGATCGTCGCGACCAAGCATGACATTGTCCGAGATGTGGAAGTCGTGGGAACCGGAGTATTGCGTCGTGACCCCGATGCCGACGTCCTCGATGCGGCAGCTTCGAACAGTGAGACCTTTTGCGCCGATCAAATCCTTTAAGCCGGCCTGGAACGCGATGTCGGCATTTCTAATCGTGAGTCCTTCAAAAATGTGATAATCGGCGCCCATGACGTTGAACAGCTCGTGCGCTCCGTCACCATCGAAGATCGCCTCGCCGTCATCAGCGCCGCGGATCACGATGGGCTGCTCAGGAGTGCCTTTGGCGGTCAGCACGTAGGTCCCTGTAAAGTCCAGCCCGAGCGGATGCGAGTATTGCAGCCGGTCGCCTTTGTAAAGGCCCGCGTGCACCAGTATCGTGTCGCCCGGGCGAACCTTGCGCTCACTCACGACGGCCCAGTCCCCATTGCCGGAGCCGAAATACGCCTGCTTCAGTCCTGTGAATGCCGGTTGCTCTTTGGCGCCGGTCCAGCCCGGCGGATAAACGTGCAGGATGCGGCCTCCCGAAGCGGCCTTCGGCTCCGCCCGCGTCCTGACCTTCGCAGTTTGTACAGCGGCGCCATTGACGCCATCGGGGTCGCGCAGTTCAAAGCGGGCTTCATACGCCGTATCGGGCTGTAGGTCGAGGATGCTCCCGGCGAACATATCGGGTACCGTGTAGTCGAGGCCGAGATCGGGTCGAATGACCTTTTCGCCGCCGAGACGGAGCAGCGGCATGCCCTTCTGCCATGCTTGCTCGCCAACGCGACGATAGCTGACTTCGACGGAGGCATTCCGGTTGTCGTCACCGGTGATCTGCCATTCGAAACCGAGGCAGAGCAGCGTGGGGCGCTCCACCTTGAGCCGCATTGCGGTAACTGAGTCGGCGGCAAACAGCGTCGGACAACTGAGCAAGAGGAAGCTGGAAACAATGGCCGGTCCAGCAAGCAATGTATGCTGCATGCCAAAAAGCTTATCATCGTGTGTCAGACAGGAACCGCCATGCCGCCTTCCGGCCTGCAATGCCGCCTCGTGTGGTAGAATCCCGGCGAGGATTCATCTACAGCCATGAACAGCAGGAGAACTTTCCTGATCGGTACCGGCGCTGCTGCGTCGCAGGTACTCGTACGCAAAGCGGGGGCAAACGATCGCGTCCGGGTCGCGGTGCTCGGAGTGAACGGCCGCGGCAGGGATCACATAGAAGGGTTTCAGGGAGTGCCCGGGACCGAGGTGGCGCTGCTGTGCGACCCCGATAGCAAGCTCCTGGGCGAACGGGCCGCCCAATTCCAGGAAAAGTACGGGCGAAAAGTCGAGACCGCGAACGACTTGAGAAAGGTATTCGAGCGGAAGGACATCGACGCGGTGAGTGTCGCCACACCCAACCACTGGCATTCCCTCGCCGGGATTTGGGCGTGCCAGGCCGGAAAAGACGCGTACGTGGAGAAACCGGCTTCGCACAACGTTTTCGAGGGCCGGAAGCTGGTGGAAGCCGCTCATAAGTACAAGCGGATCGTACAGCACGGAGTTCAATTGCGCAGCTCGGACGCCATTCAGGAAGCCGTCCAACTGCTGCGAAAAGGAGTGATCGGCAAGGTGTATATGGCCCGCGGGCTGGTCTATCGCTGGCGGCCCTCGATCGGACATAAGCCAACCGAACCGGTGCCCTCCTACCTCGACTACAATCTCTGGACCGGCCCCGCGCAGCAGAGGCCCTTTTCACGCCGTCTGGTTCATTACAACTGGCACTGGCATTGGGACTACGGCAATGGCGATGTCGGCAACCAGGGCATTCACGAAACCGACATGTGCATGTGGGGACTCGACGTCGGCCTGCCGAAGCGGATTACGGCGATGGGCGGCAAGTTCCTGTTCGACGACGACAAGGAGACACCGGAGATTCTCACCTCCGTGTATCACTACCCCGAAGAGAAGAAGATCATCCAATTCGAAGTAAGACACTGGTGTACAAACGAAGAGCACGGCGTCGGCGTAGGGAACATCTTTTACGGCTCGGAAGGCTACATGCTGATCAGGGGTTATAACACCTACGAGGTGTACCTCGGTCAAAAACGGGAGAAGGGACCGTCCGGGAAATCGGGCGGCGATCACTACGCCAACTTCATCAAAGCAGTCCGCAGCAGAAAAACCTCAGACCAGAACGGGCCGGTTGAAACGGCGCACCTGTCATCGGCGCTCGCCCATCTCGGGAACATCTCGTTCCGGCTGGAACGTCAACTGACGTTCGATCCGGCCACCGAGAAGTTCATTGGCGATTCCGAGGCGAATTCGATGCTCACGCGAAACTACCGCGCGCCCTTTGTCGTGCCGGAAAAAGTCTGATTGGACGCTGCGAGCGGTACGGGCCGGGCGCGTTCAGGAAGTGCGTACCGGCTCGATCTTCAACTCGTTAATAACGCGCTTCACGCCGGGGACCTTCTTGGTCAGTTTTTCGGCCTTCTGCTTCAGCTTTTCTTTTTCAACGGTCCCGCGAAGGGTGACGACACCTTCTTTGACTTCCACTCCAAGCGTGCCGCCCTTCACATCGGGGTCGTTGGCCAGGCGGCGGCGCACCTGGTCGTAAATGGCGTCATCGGAAATTTCGAATTTCTGGCTCGCCACGGTTGGCCAGGCGAGCGCAAACAACACGCATATCAGCAAGAAAGACAGCCGTCGTATTTCACTCACTTTCAGTACCTGCCATCGACCGCCAGTCTATCGTATTCAGGAATTCGGGGCTGTTCCTCCATTCCGGCCGCACTTTGACAAAAAGCTCCAGAAACACCTTCCGGCCGAAAAAGCTTTCCAACTCCTGCCGGGCTAAAGTACCCACTTCCTTTAGCATGGCGCCTTTCGAGCCAATGATAATCGCCTTCTGGCCTTCGCGCTCCACATAAATGGTGGCGGCAATACGAAGCAGGTTCCCGGTCTCCTCCCAAGTCTCCACCAGCACGGCGACAGAGTGCGGAACCTCCTGCCGTGTCAACTCCAGTACCTTCTCCCGAATGATTTCGGCGGCGAGAAAACGCTCCGGCTGATCGGTAAGATAGTCGCCCGGAAAGAGCGGAGGGCCTTCCGGAAGCCCCGCGATCATTGCTTTGACCAGGTCCTCCAAACCATCTCCAGTCGCGGCCGAGATGGGGATGTATTCGGCGAAATCGAGCAGCGTGCGCAACTGCTCGATACGCGGCAGAATCTTGCGCTTGTCTTTCACCTTGTCGATTTTATTGAGGAGCAGAAACACCGGCGCCTGCCCTTTCCGGACAAGATCCAGGGCCTTCTCCTCTTCGATGGAATGAGGCCGCGAGACATCGACCAGAAACAGAAGCAGGTCACGATCTTCCACCGCCGCGCGTACGGTCTGCATCATCTTGCGGTTGAAAAGACTGTCGGACTTGTGAATGCCGGGAGTATCCAGAAATACGATCTGGGCATCGGGCAACGTGAGGACGCCTTGAACCGACGTGCGCGTGGTTTGCGGCTTGTCGGCGACGATTGCCAGCTTGGTTCCCACCAGCGCGTTCAGCAAGGTGGATTTGCCGGCGTTCGGAAGTCCCAGGATAGAGACAAAACCCGAGACATGCGGCTTTTTCTTTGACGGCGAACCGTCCGGACTGCGGCGCTTAGGCATTTACCGTCCCTGGCGATTTCGAGATACGTACGCGATCCACGCGGAATTCATTGCCCGCCACCACCTCCAGGCGGATGCCTTCACGCTCCACCGCTTCGCCGGGCTGCGGCACCCGCCCCAGCCACTCGGTAACAAGACCGCCGACCGTGGTGGATTCCGTTTCCTCTTCCGGCCGGAAGTGCAGCAGGTCGTAGAGATGATCCAGGTCGAAGCTGCCGGAGACAAGATAGGTGTTTTCCGCGATCTTCTCAATGTCCCTGGTGGGTTCGTGCTCGTCGCGGATCTCGCCGAACACCTCCTCCACCAGGTCTTCCATGGTGGCCAGACCCGCCGTGTTTCCGTATTCGTCGATGACGACGGCCATGTGCGTTCCGTCCTCCTGCATTTCGCGGAACAGATCGTGAACCGGCTTGGTTTCCGGCACGGATTTGATGGGCCGTATCAGTTGCGCCAGGGTCACCTTGTCGCGGTCCTCCGCCTCGATCTCGAACATGTCGCGCACGTGAATAAACCCGATAATCTGGTCGATCGAGTTCTCGAAAACGGGGATGCGCGAGTATTGTTCGTTGATAACTAATTGACGGAGACCTTCCAGGGTCTCGTCCTTCGAGATCGCCACGATGTTCGGCCGGGGAGTCATGACTTCGCGAACGGTCTTATCTCCGAAGGCCACGACAGACTCAATGAGGCGGCGGTCGTCCTTTTCAAAAATCCCTTCCTCCTCGCCCGCCGAAATCAGCGCGTCGATATCTTCGTTCGACCTGCCGTTCTCATCCCGTTTGGCCTCCGGCTCGCCCAACTCGGCCAGCGATTGCAGGAATCCGAAGAGGATTGTAAAAGGCTTCGCGATCAGCGCGAGCAGCTTGAGCAGCGGCAGCAGGGGCAGCAACCAGGTCCCACCGGTTCTCCGGTATAGCAATTGCGGTCCGAGATAGGCGCACGCGATCATTACGAGGAAAGAGAACACGGCGGCTTCGAGGATGGCCAGGCCGAAAGCGACGCCCGGTATCGCCGCTGCCAGGAAGACGATCCCAAGCAGCAGTAACAACGTATGCTTCACCAGCGAGAAGGCGAGCGCACCGGTGTCCGTCTTGAGACCGAGCCGGTCTTCGAGCGTCTCCTTGAAGAAAACCAACGCAGCCGACTCTCTTGCACGAAGGCGCAGCGACTCCAGGTAAAGATGCTGAACGAAAGTACAGAGCAACAGCAGGAGAGAGAGCACGATAGCGGTAACCAGCAGAGCCGCTATCATGACCGGCTCCGTTCAATCAGGGCCGGAGGAAGGTCCAGTTTCTTGCGCCACCGGGCCTCGGCGCGGGCCATCCGCCCCCGGTCTTTCACGTGGTCCATGCCGAGCAGATGGAGAAGGCCATGCAACATCAGGATTCCGATTTCCTGATCCACACCATGACCGAAGTCGCGCGCCTGCTCCGCCGCGCGTTCCACGGAGATGGCGATCTCGCCGAGATATTCAGCCCTGTCCGGGGATGGGAACGACAGAACGTCGGTGGGGTAATCCCTCGCGAGAAAATCGCGATTCAGCCGCCTCAACTCGCGGTCATTGGTGAGCAGGCATTCAAACCGCCGGCCTCCTGCGACTTCGGCTTCCAGCCGTTCCGCAAATGTCCGAATGCTTTTCCGCGGCAGGCCCACAACACTACGGCGGAACAGAACCGGGCCATCATCGGTATCAGACATTGGCACTCATCCGTCAGGCGGCGGGAACCACGCCGGAAGAGACGCCGTCGATCATAGGGACAAGCGGCGTCTCCGCCTGTCCGTCGCCGAGTTTTAGAGACAACTGCCGGCCGGCACCGCTGTTTTCGTAGTACCGCTCATAGGCTTTGACGATCTTCTGAACCAGCGTGTGGCGGACGACGTCGCGCTCATCGAACTGGACGAAACTGATGCCCTCAACCCCGCGCAGCACATCGGCCGCGTCCAGCAGGCCGCTGCGTTTTCCGGGCGGCAGGTCGATCTGGGTCAGGTCGCCATTTACCACCATCTTCGAATTGAACCCCTGCCGGGTCAGAATCATCTTCATCTGCTCCGGTGTGCTGTTCTGGGCTTCGTCGAGGATGATAAAGCTATCGTTTAAGGTACGTCCGCGCATGAAGGCGATCGGAGCTACCTCGATGACATTGCGTTCCAGCAGCTTCTCCACTTTGTCTGCTTCCAGCATGTCGTAGAGAGCATCATAGAGCGGCCTCAGGTAGGGGTCGACTTTCTCCTGCAGCGTACCTGGCAGAAATCCAAGCTTCTCACCGGCTTCGACAGCGGGCCTGGTAAGAATAATTCGCGTTACTCGTTTACTTAGTAGCGCCGATACACCCATTGCGACAGCGAGATAGGTCTTACCCGTGCCGGCGGGTCCGATGCCGAATACAAGATCGTTCCGTTCGATCGCTTCGAGATAGCGGCGCTGATTGATGGTCTTTGGCGCAAGCGCTTTCTTACCGAAATTACGCTGCTTCCCGCTGACCACAAGTCCGCGGAGTGTAACTTCCGGGTCCCCGGTCACAACACGAAGGTAACTGTTGAGATCGCCGTTTGAGAAAACGTGCCCCTCTTTTACGAGACCGGCGTAATCTTCCAGAATGCTGGCGGCACGGATTGCGTTCGGCTCGTCACCTTCGATTTCGAGCGTGTCGTCCACCAGCACTGCCTGCACTCCTAGACCGGATTCGAGCAGGCGGATATTTTCGTCGCGGGTCCCAAAAAGGGATTCGATGCCGCGGCTAATCTGCACGCTAAGTTTCATTGATGCTTATATGATTTGACCTGGCTGACATTTGCAGATGCAAACAGAGATCTGGACGGTAAAATGGGAACCTGCCGAGCCGGAGATTGCAAGTGAAATTTCTGAAGACGATATCCGCTGGCGCGGACCAGTCTCGAACATCCTGTATTAGTATAACATGAGCGAACCTTCAGAAACCATGTTTTTTGGCAGCCATCTAACTTGAATAAAGCCCGTTCCTGCGGTAGGAATGCTATATGCCTCTTTCCGACGCAACCCGAATCCGGAAACTGTACGTCAACGGGCGGGAAGCCTCGATTGACGCCGACCCGAACCGGACACTGCTAAGCGTTCTGCGGAATGACCTTGACTTGACCGGTGCGAAGTATGGCTGTGGTGAGGGATTATGCGGAGCCTGCACGGTCCTGGTGGACGGGGCAGCCGTCCGCTCCTGCACCACACCCGTCAAAGCGGTGGCCGGAAAACGAATCACCACAATTGAAGGGCTGGCGCAGCAGGATCGTCTCCACGCGGTGCAGCAGGCTTTCCTCGACGCGGGTGCGTTTCAGTGCGGTTACTGTACACCTGGGATGATCCTGTCCGCGGTCGCTTTGCTGCGGGAAAATCCAACACCAGGCGAAGCAGAGATCAAGGACTCCCTCGAAGGAAACATCTGCCGATGCGGTACCTATCCCCGAATCGTAGCGGCAGTCCGCCTGGCGGCAACGGGTAAGGCGGGCGGGCAATGACCACTCAACCCTGCTTCGATGTCGAACGATACGAGTTGGCGGAAGACGCCGCCTACTGGTTCCCGCTGAGCCGGCGGGAGTTCATCCAGACGTTCGGTGCGGGCGTCGTTGTCCTGGCGCTTGCCGGTTCCACTGACGCGCAGGAATCCGCGCCGCGCGAAGTGGGCGGATGGGTTCACATCGGCGCGGATGGCTCCATTTCCGTTTTCACCGGGAAGACGGAAGTAGGCCAGAATATTCGAACATCTCTCAGCCAGGCGGTGGCCGAGGAATTGAGGGTCTCGCCGGAAGCGATCCGGATGGTTATGGCCGACACCGACCGGGTTCCATTCGATATGGGCACGTTCGGCAGCCGGACTACTCCCACCATGGCCCCGCAGCTTCGCAAGGCGGCCGCAACAGCACGCGAATTTCTACTCGACAAAGCTGCCAAGGAATGGGGTACCGGCCGGGAAACACTTGTAAGCTCTAATGGGTCGGTGCGCGATCCGGCGAGCGGCAGATCCGCCACCTACGGACAGCTTGCGAAAGACGAAGCCGTACTAAAAGCCGTCCTTACCGATACGCCTTTTACCGCTGCGGAAGAATGGCAGGTGCTCGGAAAGTCGATTCTGAAAGTAAACGGCCGCTCGTTTGTAACGGGGAGCCATCGCTTCACGACCGATGTCGCGATGCCGGAGATGGCGGTGGGAAAGGTTTTGCGCCCGCCCTCCATTGGCGCGACGCTCGTGTCGGTGGATTCGAGCGCGGTTCCCAAAGCGGATGCGACCGTCGTAGTAGAGAAAAATTTTGCCGGTGTCGCCGCCGGGAGTGAAGAAGCGGCCGAGCGCGCGCTGGCCGCCTTGCGCCCACAATGGAGCACCACGGCACAGCCTTCGGACAGCGAACTTTTTCAACTGCTGAAGGCAAGCGGCACGCCACCGCCGGAATCTACGAAAGGCTCCATCGAGGAGGGCATGGCGGCGGCGGATACCAGAATTTCCGCCGCCTACACGGTGGCCTATATCGCACACGCTCCGCTCGAACCGCGGGCGGCGGTCGCCCAGTGGGAAAACGGTAAGCTGACCGTTCATACCGGCACCCAGAGGCCTTTCGGAGTTAAACAGGAACTGGCGCGCGCTTTCGGGATTCCGGAGTCGCGCGTGCGTGTGATCGTCCCCGACACGGGCTCGGGCTACGGCGGGAAACATACCGGTGAGGTGGCGGTCGAAGCCGCCCGGCTGGCGAAGGCGGCGGGAAAACCGGTCAAGCTGGTCTGGACGCGGGAAGAGGAATTCAAGTGGGCCTATTTCCGGCCCGCCGGCCTCATTGAGACGGCGAGCGGAACCCGCAAAGACGGCCTGCTGACGGCATGGGAGTTTCGCAACTACAATTCGGGCGGCGCGGGCATCCAAACCATGTACGAGGTTCCTCACCAGCGCGTCCATTTTGTGCGCGCGGATTCGCCTCTTCGCCAAGGCTCTTACCGCGCCCTCGCCTCCACGGCCAATCATTTCGCGCGCGAGGTCCACATGGACGAAATCGCCGTCGCGCTTGGCCTGGATCCCCTGGAGTTCCGGCTGAAGAACCTGAAAGACCCACGCCTGCGGGCGGTGTTCGAGGCTGCCGCCGAGGCCTTCGGCTGGGGCCGCGTGAAGGCGGGCAACGGGCGTGGATCCGGCATGGGGGGCGGGCTTGAGAAAGGAGGCTATGTCGCAACGTTCGCCGAAGTATCCAGCGGCAAAGATTTGCGTAGTGTCAAAGTCGAGCGTGTGGTCACCGCCTTCGAATGCGGTGCGGTGGTGAACCCGGAACATTTGAAGAACCAGGTTGAAGGTGCGCTCGTCATGGGTTTGGGAGGAGCGCTTTTTGAGGCGGTACGGTTTGAAAACGGGCGCGTTCTGAATGCGAGGTTTTCGCGCTATCGCGTGCCGCGGTTCAGCGACCTGCCGAGGATCGAAACAGTTCTCCTCGACCGGAAGGACCTGCGCTCGGCGGGCGCCGGCGAGTGTCCCATCGTGGGCATCGCGCCCGCCATCGCAAACGCACTGTTTCGGGCAACCGGGAAACGGCTTCGCAGCCTGCCGCTGTTGCCGCAAGAGGCTGCCGGCTAGCAGATTTTTCGTCCGGCCGGTGGAGGGTTTCAGGTGTGAGTATCCCGTTTGAAACTTAACTTTCGTAGTATCCTGAAAGTGTAAGCTTCACTCGAGTTGGAGGTGTATTTCTATGAAGGCAATCATGCGCCAGGCAGCCATGATGGCCGTTTCCGGTCTCTTGTTGACCGGTTTGTCGTGGGCCCAAACCTCGTCCCTCGCGGGCGCGGTGAAGGGAGAAGACGGCAAGGGCCTCAGGGACGCCTGGGTTAAAATCGAACGCAAAGATATCAAGGGCAATTACAAGGTTAAGACCAACAAAAAGGGCGAGTACTTTCACGCCGGCTTGCCCCTCGGCGTATACAAGATCACGCTCGAAGTCGGCGGCCGCGATGTGGATCAGGTAGACAATGTCCGTACGCGGTTGGGAGATCCGACAGAGATTAATTTCGACCTCCAGCAGTTGAAAGCGAGGCGCGATGCGATGCAGCAAGCGGCTGAAACCGGCCAGTTGACGCAGGAGCAGATGCGCGAAATGTCGCCGGAGCAGCGGGCGGCAATGGAAAAGCAGCTCAAAGAGCGCCAACAGCAGCTTTCCAAGAGCAAGGAATTGAACGCGGCATTTAATGAAGGCATGGAAGCCCTGAAAACAAAGAATTTCGAAGTTGCGGTTCAGGGGTTCACGAAGGCTTCCGAGCTGGACCCGAAACAGCATGTGGTTTGGGGTAATATGGCCGAGGCCTATATGGGTCTGGCCGGCACGAAGACGGGAGCCGAGCAGGAAGCCGCCTTCACGAAGGCGATGGAAGCATACGGCAAGGCTCTCGAGCTGAACCCGGGCGACGCC
The DNA here is from genome assembly GCA_035714225.1 of Bryobacteraceae bacterium. Lineage (GTDB taxonomy): Bacteria > Acidobacteriota > Terriglobia > Bryobacterales > Bryobacteraceae > CAADGY01. The sequence continues at coordinate 24,112 of DASTMK010000421.1, forward strand.
GCCTACCATAACAACTATGCGCTGGCGCTGGCGCGGCAGAAGAAGTTCGACGAGGCGCAGGCGGAACTGGAAAAGGCCGCGCAGTTGAACCCTCCGGGCGCGGGCCAATACTACTATAATTTGGGTGCGGTGCTGGTCAATATAGGCCAAATTGAGCCCGCCGGTGAGGCTTTCAAGAAGGCGATCGAGGCCGACCCGAACTACGCCAATGCGCAGTACCAGTATGGCGTGTACCTGGTTTCAAAGGCGACCACTACCCCGGACGGTAAAATCGTGCCCCCGCCCGGGACCAAGGAAGCTTTCGAGAAGTACCTCCAACTCGACCCAAGTGGACCTTTCGCCGATGCAGCCAAAGGGATGTTGTCTTCCATGGAATCAACGGTCCAGACCGAATACACCAATCCGGACGCCAAGAAAAAAGGCGGCAAGAAGAAGTAAGTCCGGTGTTCTCTCGCGGGGCGCCGCTCCCGGTGCCCCCTATGCGATATGATTCGTTTCGTCACCATCGCGCTGATCGCAATTGTCCTCATCACTCTTCTGAGATTTACTC
>DASTMK010000422.1:0-5848 GCA_035714225.1 Bryobacteraceae bacterium
CCAGACGAGCGACTGGCGGTCACGATACCAGGCGCTGCAGTTGCGCGTGCAACGGTCCTACAGCGCCGGGGCAACCATCCTGGTGGCGTATAACTACAACCAGGAACGTAACGAAGCGTTCTTTAACGACCCGCAGCATTACGTGAACCAGGTGTTCTGGCTGGGGTCGAACAATGCGCGGCACCGGCTGACCCTGGCGGGGACTTACGACTTCCCGATCGGTAAAGGCCGGAAGATCGGCGGTGGCATGCATCCGGTGCTGAATGCCGTTGCCGGTGGGTGGCAGGTGAGCGGCATTTACACCTACCGTTCCGGCGAATATCTCCGTTTTGGCGGCATGGACCTGATTGGCGATCCAGTGATCGACAACCCAGGTCCCGGAGGATGGTTTAACACGGATGCATTCCGCATTCAGACCGCCTTCACGCCTCGAATGAACCCGTACCAGTTCTCCGACGTTACCGGCCCCATTTTCTGGAATCTGGACGGCACCCTGTCCAAGAACTTCCCGATCATGGAGCGATACACACTGGAGTTCCGCTTCGAGGCCTACAACCTGACCAACTCGCTGATGTGGGCGAACCCCAACATGACCGTGGGTAACGCGCAGTTCGGCCGCTCCGGTGCGCAGGCCAACCAGAACCGCGGGCGCGAAATGCAGTATACGCTGCGGTTCATTTTCTAATTGTTCTGAAGGTGTGCGGGGGCGTTACCGCGCTCCCGCACCGAATGTGTCACAGGCGGAGACATCACCGGTCTCGAAGCCACGGCGGAACCAACCGGCTCGTTGCTCGGAGGAACCGTGTGTGAAAGTTTCGGGACTCACATGTCCCCGGCCCATTCGCTGAAGACGGTCGTCGCCGATGGCGGCAGCCGCGTTCAATCCCTCCTCCACGTCGCCCTTCTCCAGGATGTCCCGTGCCGCCGTGCTATGTCCCCATACACCAGCCAGGCAGTCGGCCTGTAGTTCCGTACGGACCGACAGCTCGTTGGCGCTTGCCACGCCCGCATCCTGTGCGCGGCGCACCTGGCGGTCGATACCCAACACGTGCTGCACGTGGTGTCCTATTTCGTGCGCCAGCACGTAAGCCTGCGCGAAATCTCCCGGTGCGCCGAACCGCTGATGCAGTTCGGCGAAAAATGAGAGATCGATGTATACTTTCTCATCCGCGGGACAGTAGAAAGGGCCCGTCTGCGCTTCTGCGAACCCGCAGCCCGATTGCACCGTGTCGCGGAACAACACGAGCTTGGCATCCCGGTAATTTCTTCCCGCCGCTGGCAGAATTTGACGCCAGGTCTTCTGAAGATCGTCGAGAACGAAAGAGACAAATTGGACCATCGGCTCTTCGTTTGCATCCTGTATGGGGTCTGACCGGGTATATGGAACAGAGGTCTCGCTCGTGCTGAGAAGCGACAGAAAGTCCTGCCCGAAGATGAAGCTCAGCACTAACATCAACAGAAGGCCTCCGAGACCGAGCCCGGCGCCGCCACGGCCGAGCCGAAGACCGCCACCGCCGGCGCCGCGACGATCTTCGAGATTAGGGCTACGTCCACCAGGGGTCCAGCGCATTCAATCCTCCGCGCGGGCCGTAGCACTTGAACTGCCACGGCCCTTTTTGCGGGACTGCTTAAAATATAAAGCGTGCGGTGAACTGGAAGTCGCGTGGGCCTTCACCGGAACTGGACGATGCGCGCCCGCCGGTGCTGAGGATGCTCCCGTACGTGCTGGTGCCGATGGTATTCACCGGGTTCGCAAAGTTCGGATGGTTCAGGAAATTCGTGGACGCCATCTCCAACTTCAATTTCGCTCTTTCGTGAAGAACGATATCTTTGTTGACGCCGAAGTGAAATACACTGATGCCGGGACCTTCCAGGATGTAGGCACCGGAATTGCCGTAACGCCCCGCGCCGGCTGGTGGCGCGACAAAAGCACCGGTATCGAACCAGCGTTCGAGACTGCGCTCACTCTTGGAGAGGTTGCCGTCGCGGACGCGGTCCGGCCGTCCGCCGAACTGGTTCGTGTTGGACGCATCCAGGCCGGCATAAGCCGGAGTGAAATAGAGCCCTGTCTGCCATACATACGTACCCCCCATGTTCCAGTTGCCCACAATATGGTTGAGGACCGCCGGCATGCTGCTGCCGAAGGTCTTTCCCCTGCCGAATGGCAATTCATAGAGCGCTATAGCGACAGCACGCCAGCGCGGGATGGTTCCGCCCTGAGAGCGGTCGCGCCTGCGGTCGAAGGCATTCTCTCCCGAAGTGCTCCAGTCGTCGCCCATGCTCTTGGCCAGCGTAAGATGGGCCTGATAGTACAAGCCCTTCTTGAACTGGCGCTCGGCTTTGATCACACCGGCGTGATAGCTGTGGCTGCCGCCATTTTCCGTGTAACTCGCGGAGAAAAGATAAGGAAATGGCACCAGCGGCAACTTTTCCGCATAGGGCCGCGTGTCTGCCGGCGGCTGGTTCAGGTTCCGGCTCCAGACGTTCTTCCGGCTCAGCGTCGACATGTAGGACACGGAAAACCCCATATCGAAAGCTTCTTTTTCCATGGTCACGTTGTATTGCGTGCTGTATGGTGTGCGGAAGTCGGGGCTCATCCCACTTGCGCCAGTGCCGCCAAGGACATATGCCGTGCCCGGGAACGGGCGCGGAAACGAGAATGCCGGCACACCGCCGCTGATCGCGTTCGTGAACGTCTCGCGCAACTCGTAGGGCGCACCGCCGCCGTCGGAAATATACGGCTGCATGGCCACGTAGTAGACCCCTGCCCCGCCGCGGATCACAAAGTTGTTCCAGAACTCCGGGCGCCACGCAAATCCTACACGTGGCGCGAAGTTGTTTTTATCCAGGTTCAATAGCTTTGCGCCCAGCCCCACCGAATTCGCCGTCACAATCGGGATGCTTGCCGGGAAGCCGGGATGCACTCTGGCCCTGGCCGCCTCATCCGGCACTACGAGCGCATTATAAGCCGGCACGAAGTTGGCGAGCAGGTTCTGCTCGATCATACCCGGATCGAGCAGCGAATAGCGCAGGCCGTAGTTCAACGAAAAGCGCGGGGTGATTTTGAAATCGTCGGTGAAGAACAGTTCCCAGTTCAGCCGGTGGGGATAGACCGGACCGACCGAAGTGCGGCGATCGCTGGTATCCATCAGGCCCAGAAGAAAATCGGCGTACGGATCTCCGCTGAAGCGGCCGTTGAAGCCGAATATTCCGAAAACGGCGCTCGGCGATGTCGCATACTGCTTTCCGTTGTATTTGCCGACTTCCAGTCCTACGCGGAAATTGTGTTTGCCGCGGGTGATGTGAAACGTCTCCTGCACGTGGAAGTTGCTCCACATCCAACCGTTCATGTCGCCCTGATAGATAGGCTGGAACCCGGTGATATTCATGCGCGGCAATCCGGGCACGTCCTGCAGGTCCGCCAGTTGCAACCCGGCGGCCTGTACGATCGGAAGTCCGGGATTCGGGCCGCCGTATTCGCTCTGGTCTCTGGCATAACCCACGCGGAATTCGTTCAGCATGGAGGGTGAAATTACGTGCGTGTCGGAGAGAACAACGTGATACTGGTCGCGCCACTGGCTGTAATTGCCAATGTTCGGGTTGGCGCCTCCGTCCCAGGTCTCGAATTCATAGTGCTGGTACATGAAGCGGCCGAAGAAGGAATTGGCGTTACTGATCTTGTGGTCGCCGCGCGCAGTGTACTGATCGCTCGTATTCGGGAACACGGCGACGTTGTTATAGCGGTCCGTGCCGCTGTTCGGCAGCGGGTAAAACGTATCCTGGTAGTATTTCGCCACCGGGCTGATTCGTGATTCAGGGATGCGGTTGTTCGGGAATGCGCTGCCGGTCGAAGGATCGATGATGGGAGTGCCGAGTGAGGCGAAATCGCCGGCTCGAAAGGCTGCCGTCGGGACGACGAAGTTCGCCACCGTAGGCGTCTGGCTTCCGCGCAACCCCTGCCAGGAGAAATGCCAGAACGTCCGGTCGCGGCCGTTATAAAGCTTCCCTAAATACAGGGGACCGCCGATCTTGATGTTCGGCCGGAAAATGGGTGGCCCGTGTGGACGTGCGGGCGCGAAGAAATCGCGCGCGCCGAAGCCGATGGCATTGTAGTGAAGCCATGCTTCCCCGTGAAGCTGGTTGGTTCCGCTTTCGGAAACTACGGCGACGTTGGAACTGGTGCCGCCCGAAGCGTTTACACTGACCAGGTCCACGCGATACTCGCGGTAGGAATCCAGGTAAGTAAGGGCGGGACCGAAGGAACTGCCGGTCCAACCATCCTTGATCGGAATTCCATCGATCGAGTAAGTCGTATTCCGTCCCTGGCCGTTGCCTGCGAACGTGCTGCCACTTACTCCAGGGCTCAGCACCAGCATGCGCCAGATCGAACGGTAATTGGAGTTAATCACCATGTTGGTGAAAACGTAGTTCGACTTCGTGTCGGAGATGGTTGCGCGCTCTGTTTCGATCAGTTGCGCGCCGCCCTCCACGGTGACAGATTCGGTGACCTGCCCGACCTCGAGGCGCACATCCACACGACGGTCAGCCGTCGCCGTCAATTCGATGTCCTCGACAACGAACCGTTTGAAGCCGGGAGGCTCCGCCGTAACCCGATAGCGGCCAGGAATCAAGTTCGGCGCTACATAATTGCCGACCGAATTACTTTCTACGTCCTGGCTGATGTTGGTATCAATATTCGTCACGGTGACTTTTACACCGGGAGTTATCGCGCCTGTGGCATCGGTGATAGTGCCGCGTATAGTTCCGTAATACGTCTGCGAAACCGCGGTTCCGGAACAGATGACTAGCAGGTACAGTGAAAGAACACTTCTGGCTGTCATAGATTCCTTCCCTGAGAGATTTGGTACAACAGTACTTCCAGGACTATTAGGAAGTCAAGGGGCGGATAGCTGAAATTGGGCTGATGATGGGCGGTGCTATCGCCTGCCGTTATCGGTCCGGTTTCCGTTCCGGAATACGTATCGGATTCCCGTGGGAGGAACCTCGGGGTTCTCATAGTCCGCCGGGCCGGCTATTTCCTGCGGATGGAAAACCACGATGTCGGCGACGTTGCCGGGCGCGAGCACCCCGCGGTCGTTCAGCCGCAGCCGCTCCGCCGGGATGCTGGTGATTTTGCGGATGGCCTCTTCGAGGGGAAACAACTTCTCCTGCCGGGTGTAGTATCCGAGAAGTTTCGGAAACGTTCCGGCCAGGCGTGGATGCGGCCGTCCCTTCACATAGAAGCCGTCGCTTCCGATCATGGATAGCGGATGCGCAAGTGTCTGGCGCAGATTCTCCTCGCTCTGGTTGAAGCAGAGCATGTTTACCGCACCATTCTCTTCCGTCAACAGGTCCATCACCGTTTGAACCGGTTCGCGCTGCCACTCTTTCGAAATCTCTTCCAGGTTTTTGCCCACCAGCGAAGCGTTCTTGGCCGACGCCACGGCCGAGATGTAGACATCGGACCATGCCCAGGCGAGGTTTTCGAGTGTTTCGGAGGCGATGCGCGCCCGTGCGGCCGGATCGGCAAAGCGCGCGAGCATGGCCGCGATGCCGCCTTCCAACGCCGATTGCGGAAGAATCTGAGTGAGAACGGTACTTCCCGCTATGTATGGGTAACAGTCGAAGGCGACATCGACGCCCTGCTGGTGGGCCTGTTCGATTTTGTCGATCACCTTTTTCTGAAGATCCCAGTTTTTGCGGCCGACGATTTGAAGATGGGAGATTTGCAGCCGGCAGCCGCTGCGCCGTGCGAGTTCCAGTTGCTCATCAATCGACTCCAGGATGCCGCCGAAGTAGCTGCGCATATGGGTGGCGTACAATTTGCCATGGCGGGCGACGACGCGGC
>DASTMK010000423.1:0-9214 GCA_035714225.1 Bryobacteraceae bacterium
CACCGAATCGAACACCTTGCGGTCCTGAGCGTCATGCAGGCTCGCGAGCCGGTGCGCCAGCCACGCGATTGAATTGCTCTTGCCGCTGCCCGCCGAATGCTGGATCAGATAGCTCTTGCCGGCGCCCGACTCCCGTGCGTCGGCGACCAGTTTCCGCACCGCGTCGATCTGGTGATAGCGCGGGAAAATCAGGTTCTCGACAACGCGTGTCTTGCCAGTCGCCGGATCGGGCTTCTCGATTCTTTCGAGGTGCAGAAATCGTCCGATCAGGTCGAGCCACGAATCGTGCGCCCAGATCTGTTCCCACAGATACGCGCTCTTGTGTCCGCCGGGATTGTCCGGATTTCCCGCACCCCGGTTCCGGCCACGGTTGAACGGGAGGAATCGCGTGGCTTCCCCTTCCAGCCGCGTGGTCATATAGACCTCATCGGGATCGGCCGCGAAGTGAACCAGTGCCCGCGTTTTGAACCGGAACAGCGCGATGCCGCGAATATCCCGGCCCCTGTATTGCGAGATCGCGTCCCGGACTGTCTGTCCGGTAAAATGATTCTTCAATTCCGCCGTGGCCACCGGGATGCCGTTCAGGCTGAGCATCAGATCCACTGACTGCTCGTTCCGTGTATCGAAGTGGACCTGCCGCGTTGCCCCAAGCCGGTTCGCTGCATACAGCTTCGCGATGTCGGGATTCAGCCCGCTCGCCGGAGCGAAGTACGCCAGTCGGAACGTCTGGCCGAAAAACTCGAGCCCGTGCCGGAGCACATCGAGGGTCCCTCGCGCGTCGAGCGCCTTGCGCAGTTCGGCAATGAACTCCGCTTCCGCGCGTGAGCCGTAGTAGGCCGCAAGCACCTTCCAGACTTTCTCCTGCGTGCCTTGAACAAACGTGAGCGCCTCCGAAGCGATCAGCGCCGACTCGCGATCAAACGCGGATTCCGGAACTGCTCGGTACCCGCCCGTGTTCACGAGCGATTGCTCGATCGCGTCTTCCAGCGCCTTCTCGCGATAGTCGGTCACGCCAGCGCCTCCATCTGCTTCTCGTGCTTCTTAAGATCCAGTTGCCCCGTGACGGCAGCGGTGATCAGAGCGGAGCGGTACTCACGAAGGCGGCCAATCGTTGCCCTGCAACCCGCCGCGATTCGCTGCAGCTTCGTTGCTTCCCGCTCGACGTACTCAGCGATTCGTTGTTGCTCTGCGACAGGCGGTAGAGGGACCATCAATCGTCGTACGATGTCTTGACTGATGTTTGGGTCCCTTCGCGTTCCCTGAGCGTCGGCCATCCAGAACGGTCGGTAAAACTCGATATACGTTCCGAGGAACGTCGGCAGCACGGCTGCGCACGGGAGAATCGCACAAATCGCTTGGTTAACGGCGGCTTCGATTTCAAGAATGCCGAACTTGCCGATCGTGCCTTCACCACCGTACATCGCGATGAGCACCGACCCGGTGGGAAGCACGTCACCAGCTATCTGCATCAACGCCTCCTCAGTGATCAGGATTGGCGCGTTTGACACAGGACCGTTCGTCAAATCCAGAGTTCTGAGCCATGGGATCTCGCCGCCGTATAGACCCGCGTCCTGCGAATTTGGCGTCCCACCGCTCTGCGTCCGGGCCAACCACTTCACTCGACCCAACCTCCAGTGTGCCGGCACGCGTTCAAGCCACTCCACCCCGGAGTCCTTCATCGGCACACCCGCATCCAACCCCTGAGTCACCGCCCGGCTGATCAGCGCCGCCCGCTTCTCCTCCAGCAGTTCAATCAGCCGCTGCTTTTTTGCGACCAACTCATCGATCTCAAGGGTCGCGCGATTGAGAAAATCAACAACCGCATCCTGCTCCACATGATCTGGCAGTAGCACGCCGTAGTTGGCAATGAACTCAGGCGTTACGCGCTTTTGCCCAGCAGCACCGGTCATGCTCGCCTCACCAGCTTGCCGAAAGGTGTGCGACTGCACAACGTAGAACAGGAATTTCGGCCGCAGTCGTGGCCCGCAGCGCAGAACGTGTAACTCGGTTGTGCCCACCGCGTGCCCGTCAGGAAGTCCCGTAGCCAGAGCACACTTCCCATTTTCGAAGCATGGGGTGATCTTGGCTATCAATACATCCCCATCCTGGAAGTACGTCAGGCCGGACGATTCCTGATCTATATTGCGCGTCGTGTCCACGCACAACCCACCACCTAACCCTATCGCTTCCATCGGCACGTAGGGCATCTCGCCGGAAAGTCGCGGCGTCGGCGGGTTCAACTCGGCCACGAATCGAAGTCGAATGGCAGACCAACGGTTACGGAGCATCACCGCCCCACCGCCGCCAGCATCCGTACAATCTCCCCTTCCAATTCCCGAATGTCCCGCTCGATCTCCTCCAGCGGGCGAGGCGGCGTGTACTTGTAGAAATGCCGCGTAAACGGAATCTCGTAGCCGACCTTCGTCTTGCTCTCATCCACCCACGCATCCGGCACATGCGGCAATACCTCGCGCCGGAAGTATTCCTGCACGTCCTCCTTCAGCGGCACGTTCTCCGTATCCCGCAACTCCGGATCGGGCTCGGGCTTGCCGTCCTGGTCAAGGCAAACCTCCGCCGATTCGTCCCGCTCCGTCATCGCCGCCAAAACCGCCTTACGCACTGGAGCCTTCATCGAAACCGGCAGTCCGTCCAGCACCCCTTCAAACACGGGGCGCGACAGCCATACCTCGCCCGCCAACTTACGGAGCGCGGCAACGATCTGCTCCTGCAACGCCTGTCCCCGGCCAATCTCCGCCCGCCCTTCCTTCCCTGACTTGCGCGACGTCGCCAGCGCCGCAAATGCCCGTGCCTCCGCGAGCCGCTCCAGCCCTTCCTCCGTTACTTCGAACCGCAGCCGCAGCGGGCGTTCCACGGTGATCTTCCGGTAACCGAAATCCTCGTTGTCGAAGATCTTCGAGTGCTCGCCCTCTTCAAACGCTTCGTAAAGGCGCGCAATCTCGCCGATCTGCTCCTCCGAAATCAGGTTGCGCTTGTTGCCCGCCGACTTGCGCATCTTCTCGAAGAATCCCGTCGCGTTCACAAGCTGCACCTTGCCCTTGCGCTTCCGGGACTTCCGGTTCGTCACCACCCAGATATACGTGTGAATCCCCGTGTTGTAGAACAACTGGTCCGGCAGCGCGACAATCCCCTCCAGCCAGTCGTTTTCGACGATCCACTGCCGGATGTTGCTCTCGCCCGATCCGGCATCGCCCGTGAACAGCGGCGACCCGTTGAACACGATGGCGACCCTCGACCCCGTCCGCTCCCGATGTGAGTACGGCCACATCTTCGAAATCATGTGCTGCAGGAACAGAAACGACCCGTCGTTGATTCGCGGCAGGCCCGCCCCGAACCGCCCGTTATACCCAAGGTCTTCATGCTCGCGCCGCAACCGCTCCTGCTGCGCTTCCCACTTCACCCCGAACGGCGGGTTCGCCAGCATGTAATCGAACTTCGTGTCCGGAAACGCGTCCGACGTCCTCCCGTCCCCAAGCGAGTCCCCGAACGCGATATGGTCGATGTCCTCGCCCTTCATGAGCATGTCCGAACCGCAGATCGCATATGCCTCCGGGTTGTAATCCTGCCCGAACAACACCAGCGTCGCGTCCGGGTTCAGTTCCCGGATGTACTTCGACGCTTCCGACAACATCCCGCCCGTTCCCGCTGCCGGATCGAACAGCGTTTTCACTACGTTCTTTCGCGTCAGGGCGTCGTCATCCGGACCGAATAGCAGATCCACCATCAACCGGATCACTTCTCTCGGCGTGAAGTGGTCTCCCGCTTCTTCATTCGCGGCTTCGTTGAACTTGCGGACGAGTTCTTCGAACGTCCGGCCCATCTCCAGGTTCGAGACCCGGTCCGGATGCAGGTCCACCTCGGAGAACTTGCTCACAAGTTTGAAAAGCCGGTTCGTCTGATCGAGCTTCGCAATCTGCTGATCGAATGCGAAGTTATCGAAGACCTTGCGTACGTCCGGAGAAAACCCGCGAATGTAGTTGAGCAGGTTTTGCGCCAGTCCGTCCGGGTCGCCTTTCAGCTTCTCGAAATCGTATTTGCTGGCGTTATAGAAAGGCTGCTTCGCCGCTTGCTTCAGCCTCCGATCAATGAGAGTCGCAGGCTGCCCTTTGACCGCCTTCGCGGTATCGAGGACCTTCACCTTCGTACCCGCGAGGACGCAATCCAGCCGCCGCAGGACCGTCATCGGAAGCATCACCTTCCGGTATTCCGGAGGCCGGTACGGCCCCCGCAGTAGATCCGCCACATCCCAAATAAAGCTGACAAGCTTGTCGCTGTAAACAGTCACGCCGGTTACCCTGATTGAGAACCTTTAGCGTATACCAGGCTCGGACACGGGCGTGCGCCGATTATTACATAACGTATACGCTGACTGACGGGGATCTCTATAGTGTTTTCAGCGCGGCGTCGAGCTTTGCGGAGCCTGGCTCGTGGCGCTGGCCCGGATCTTCTCCAGACGCTGCCGCGATACGCGGTCGATCCACGTGCGAGGAAAGTCGGTGCGGAGTTTTTCGAAAGCCGCGATGGCGTCCGCTGTCTTGCCGCTATTGAGCAGCGCCTCCGCGTCGCGGAATCGCTCTTCGCCGATGGTGAGTGCTTGCGCTCCGACGCGCACCGCCTCCTCCGCCGTGGTAACCTCGGGAATCTTTTTCAGCACGGGAGGGTTGGGGTCTGTAAGGATTCCATAAGCGGCGGGATTCCGTTCCCGGAAGAGCCGTGCGCGCATGTCGGTCTGCGAATTCAGAGCGTCGGCCCCTTCGCGTCCGCCGAATGGGTTGATATCGGCCATTGCTATATCGTTCGGCTCTTTCCCTTCCGCCAGCACTTTTCCCTGCGGTGAGATGATCATGGCTCCGCCGCCGCGGTGGGATACGACAAGATAGATGAAATTATCCACTGCGCGTGTGCGAAAAGCGGCACGGCTCATATCCCGTTCGCCGAATGCCGCGCCGCCCAATGTCGGGACAAACACGATGTCCGCGCCGCCGAGGGCGAGGCTCCGCGTGGCTTCGGGCATCATCATGTCGTAGCAGATCAACATACCCACACCACCCAGATCGGGAGTTTCAAACACCGGGAAATGGTCACCGCGCTTCCGGCTGGACTCTTGGAGAGGAAGATTGACCTTGTAATACCGGCCGATTTCCCGGCCGTCGCGGCCCAAAAGAAAAGCGGTGTTGCGGTAGCTGCCATCCTGCTCTGCCACATCACTCGAACACACCAGGTACATCCGGTAGCTGGCTGCTACTTTTCCCAACCGCGTGAGCATCCGCGTGACCGCCTCGGGAAGGACCTGGTTCATCCGCCCGGTGTTGCCCATCTCCCAATGCAGCACACCCATCGTGTCTTCGGGCAGTGCCAGAACGTCGCACCCCGCTTGTCCGGCCCTGTGTACGATCTGCTCCAGGGCGGTGAGCGAACGGTCGACTTCCTCCAATACCTTCGCTGGCTCCAGGCGCCAGTTGATCAGCCGCGCGGCGGGTTGCGCCGCGCAAACACGCCTATCCTGCGCAGGCGACGCATTGGAAGCAGGGCTCTGCGCCAGGGCGATTGCGTTGCCGCCTATCAGTAGCAGGGCGATTCCACTCAATATTCCGGATGGGACCACAACAAACCTCTCCCATTGATTTTGCCTCAGCGGCCGATGAAATGGGAAAGGGCTTCGCGCATAATCTAATAATGGATCGCAGACTCTTTCTTTCCACGGGGGTATCGTCTCTCGTCTCCTCGCAACTCGGCGCCGCCAGCGACCGGGTACGGATCGCCGTCATCGGCATGGGAGGGCGCGGTAGCGAACTCATGCGCGTGTTCTCCGGTGTTGCCGGCGTTGAGGTTGCCACCGTGGTGGACCCGGACGGCAATCGCGGTGAGAAGGCCGCCGGATGGCTCCTTCAGAAGACCGGTAAGCGCGCGACAGTGGAGACCGATATGCGCCGCGTGTTCGATGACAAGACCATCGACGCTGTCATCATTGCCACGACGAATCACTGGCATGCGCTGACCGCTATCTGGGCGATGCAGGCGGGAAAAGACGTTTACGTGGAAAAGCCCGTGTCGCACAATTTCTTCGAAGGCCAAAAACTGGTGGAGGCGGCCCGCAAATACAACCGGATCGCGCAGGGCGGTACTCAACGGCGCTCGATGGGCCGCTTTCGCAAAGCCATGCAGTTGCTGCATGAAGGGGCGATCGGCGACATTTACCTGGCGAAATGGTTTTTCCCCGGCAGCCGGAATTCTATCGGCTTCAAGCCGGTTGAGCCACCCCCATCCTGGCTCAAATGGGATCTGTGGCTGGGTCCCGCGCCCGAGCAGCCCTATCACGGCAACCTGGTTCACTACAACTGGCACTGGTTCTGGGATTTCGGAAATGGCGAAATGGGCAACAACGGCATCCACCTGGTCGATATTTCGCGATGGGGCATCGGCAAAGAACTACCGGTGAAAGTGCATTGCTGGGGCGGACGCTTCGGCTACAAGGACCAGGCCGAGACTCCCAATACGCAAACGGTGACGTGGCAGTATGCGGACGGCAGCGCCATCGTTGGCGAGATTCGCGGCCTCTACACGACGGAACCGATGTATTGGGACTTTTTTGGATCGAAGGGCCACCTGCATATCGCCGCCAATGGTGAATTTCAGATCCTGCTCGGGAGGAATAAGCAGACGGAACCCCCGGTGGAGCCATTGCCCGAGATGAATCACTACGCGAACTTCGCCGAGGCCGTACGAACCCGGAATCGTGATATGCTGGCCGCCGAGATTCGCGAAACGCATCTCTCGACAGCGCTGTGCCATCTGGGGAATATCGCTTATCGTGTAGGGCGCGAGGTGCGCTTCGATCCGGCGGCGGGGCGGTTTATCGATGCTCCCGATGCCGACAAGCTTCTTACGCGGCAATACCGGCCGCCTTATGTAGTGCCGGACCGGATCTAGAATCGAGCGGTAAACGATACTCGAATCGCGGAGGTGTTCCATGAGTACGACGCGGCGGACTTTATTGCGGGGCGCCGGATTCGGCTCGCTTTTCACCGCCTGGCCGTTTTCGAAACTGAGCGCCGCCAGGCGAGGCCCGGTGAAAGTCTACGAAGAGCTCGGCGTCCGGCCGGTCATCAATTTTCAAGGTACACACACAACCATCGGCGCCTCCAAGATGTGGCCGGAGTTGCACGATGCCATGGCCGAGGCCTCGCGCGAGTACGTCTCACTCGAAGAACTGCAAACGAAGGCGGGTGAGCGTATTGCGAAACTAATGGGGGCGGAGGCGGCGATGGTAACCACCGGCGCCGCGGGCGCGATCACGCTCGGCACGTGTGCCGTACTGACCGGCGAGGATACCTCGAAGGTCCGGCGTCTGCCCGAAATCACCGGCCCGAAAACTGAGGTGATCATTCAGAAAGTACATCGCAACGGGTACGACCACGCCGTCCGGAACGCTGGCGTGCGCATCGTGGACGTCGAAAACCGGGAGCAGTTCCAGAACGCAATCGGACCGCAGACCGCAATGATGTACTACCTCGGCGGCACCAGCCACGATTGGGAGTGGGAGACCCCCATACCACTCGAGGAGTGTCTGACCATCGCAAAACGCGCCGGATTTCCGGTGATGGTGGATGCGGCCAACATGCTGCCGCCGTGGGAGAACATCCGGAAGCTGGCCGCCACCGGCGTCGAGCTCATCTGCCTCAGCGGTGGGAAACACATGAGAGGCCCGCAGTGCTCCGGCATTCTGGCGGGACGCAAAGATCTGATCCGCGCCGCATGGCTGAATTCCAGCCCGCATTCCGATGCGCTCGGACGGCCCATGAAAGCCGGCCGCGAAGAGATCGTCGGATTGTGGCTGGCGGCCGAGAAGTATTCCAGGCTCGACTTCGCGGCTATCGACCGCGAGTGTGCCGGACAGGCGGACTACCTGATTGCCCAATTATCGAAGATTGGCGGTGTTAAGGCGGAGCGCACACCGTTCGACCGCACACGCCGCGTACATCGTGTACATGTGCAGTGGGACGAAGCCGCCGCGGGCCTCACGACGAATGAAATGATCCAGCGGTTGAAGGAAGGCGATCCGCCAATTGTGGTGCTCCGCGGTAAACCACAGGGCATCGAACTGACGGTCTTTATGAATGAGCCCGGCGACGAAAAGGTCGCCGCCAGGCGCATCAAACAAATCTTTGAGAAAAGGGCCTGACCCTTACTTCGGAATCACCGGCAGCACGATGTGCGACGCGTGCGCGCGCGTGTGATGAATGGTCTGGTTGGCGATCCGCACACCTGCATGACGGCCGAACGGCTCACCCGTGTTGGGATTGCGATCGAATTGCGGAAAATGACTGCTGGTGATGTCTACCCGGATTCGGTGCCCTTTCAGAAACGCGTTGCTGGTTCCCACCAGGTCGATCGGCAGCTCGTAAATCCTGCCCGGCTGGAGCGGCACCGGACGGCTGAGGCTCTCACGATAACGCGCGCGCAGAATGCCTTCGGCCACGTTGATGGCGCGTCCGTCCGGAAACACGTCGATCAGCTTGGCGACAAAATCGGTATCCGGAGCATCGGAGGACGCATGGAGAACTACCTTGACGGGGCCGGTCACCTCCAGATCCTCCTTAAGATAGTCTGACGTGTACACCAGGACATCCTGCCGCGTTTCGATCGGACGCTGGTCTTGCGGACCGGCGGGCGTAGGCGTGCCGCAGCAGTTGTTGCCGCCGAGACTGGGCACCGGATCGTCAGGATCATAACGGTAGCGGTCGGGTTTGGAATCCGCGGGCGGTTCGTCCCAGCTCAGCCTTCCATCGCCGAGCCGCGTGTTCGCGCGGCCGCCGCTCGAAAAATACATCTTCCGGTACTCGGTGCGTGCCAGTGGATATTCATTCTCCTGCCGCCAGATGCCTTTGCCCATCACGAACAGGGTCACGGGAGGTTCTTTGTCCAGGCCGTTATCGATGCCTTTCAGCCAGTAGTCGAACCAGCGCAATTCTATGGCATGCGTGTCCACATGCGCATGGGGGCCGAAGTCGATGGCGCCCGTTCGTTGCGAGGAGCCGTGTCCCCAGGGGCCGATCACCATCCGGCTCTGCCGCCGTGCGGTTTCTCCTTTTCCCCGCTGGCTCATTCCCACGTAGCCGCGCAAAGTGCCCTGGCTAAAGATGTCGAACCATCCGCCGAAGGTATGCGCGGGAATGGCGATTTGATCGAACACCTC
>DASTMK010000424.1:0-14001 GCA_035714225.1 Bryobacteraceae bacterium
GCCTCGCGCTGCCTGGAATTTTGAAACCTCCGGGCGGCGTACTGCATCAGACCAACTAGCACGAGGGGAGTAGATCACTCCTTAGAGTTTGGCGGCTCGTCAAGACGGTTGTCTAGAGACGATCCGGGCCGCCAGCGGGCGAAAGCTCAGATCGAGACCTCTTGCGGTTCGAGCCGCAAGAGGTCTTTTTGCGTTAGGGCCTCGCGCGCATAAACCTAATGGACCTTATCCTTTTCCCTTTTTCCGAATACTGGTGGTTTTACGGGGCCTTCTCCGCTTTCGTTTTCCTTTTGCTGGCGCTTGACCTGGGGGTATTTCACCGGAAGGCGCACGACGTGTCCTTTCGCGAAGCCACCATCTGGAGCGTCGTTTGGGTCAGCCTGGCATTGCTGTTCAATTTCGGCCTGTACCAGTATGCCGCCAGTCATTTCCCCCAAGCGGTCGCGCGGCAGGTGGGGTTCGAGTTTCTAACGGGTTACATTGTCGAAAAAGCGCTTTCGATAGACAACATCTTCGTCTTCGTACTCGTATTCGGCTACTTCGGAATTCCGTCGAAATACCAGCACCGTGTCCTGTTCTACGGCATTCTGGGGGCATTCGTATTTCGCGCGATCTTTATCGCCATGGGATCGGTGCTGATGCAATACCACTGGGTGGTGGTTTTCTTCGGCGCGGTCCTCATCCTGACCGGTGTAAAAATGTTCTTCGCGCCGGACAAGCAGATTCACCCCGAGAAGAACCCGATCATTCGCCTGTTCCGTAAAGCGGTACCCGTCACACCCGAGCTTCACGGCCAGAAATTCTTCGTGCGCCTGAACCAGGTGGTGCACGCCACCCCATTGTTCGTCGCTCTGCTGTTTCTCGAACTCAGCGATATTGTGTTCGCCATTGACTCGGTTCCGGCTATTTTTGCGCTCACGGATGAGCCGATGATCGTCTTCACGTCCAATATTTTCGCCATTCTCGGGCTTCGCGCGATGTATTTCATGCTGGCGAGCGCGGTGAACAAATTTCACATGCTCCAATATGGGCTGGCGTTCGTTCTCGTGTTCGTCGGCCTGAAGATGGTCTGGCTCAATAACTGGTTCGGCGGAAAGTTCCCGATCACGGTTTCGCTGGGCATTATTGCGGGCGCCATCGGTGTCTCGGTTGTCGCGTCGCTGCTGGTGCCGCCACGGGAGAAGGCGCCGGAGCAGGCGGGTGGAAGCGCCGATCAGAAGGTTCTCAAGGTTTAACGAGCGCTGTAGCTACTTGGCGGCGCAGCGTCTCCAGATCGCGATTTTGAATGTTCTGGAAGCGCATGGTGCCGGCGTCTTCTTCGTATTTCTCTTCCACCTCCGCCGCCAGGTCCAGCGCCTCGCGCACCGAGCGCGTCAAAATCTCCCGCGACCATCCTTTCGATTTCGCCAGTAGATTCAGGTACTCCATATCCTGCTGACCCCGGCGGTAGGCTTTCAGCCGCAAGGAGGCGAACGGCTCCGTCTGCCCGAATTTCGCGCCGCTGTAGAACACCGTGAGCGGCTCGGTCCTTTTCCACGCGTTCTGTGTGCGTGTGGCAAGCCATGGCAGCAGGCCGTCGCCGCCATTCAGCCACACGCGCCAGGCCCATGCCCGCAGCATCACGTTGGTGTTGCGCGGATGATTCGTGCTGGCGTAATTCCAGAGTTCCTTTCCAAACCGGTTGCGGTCCTGAAGAAGGCGCGGCTTGTCGTGAAACCGGCGGCTGATGGTGTTCAGATCGATCTGTCCCGTGAGCAGGTCGCGCATCCAATCCACACGGCTGATGTCCGTGCGAAAGAGGATGTTCGAGCCCGGCGCTTCCCCGAGCCGGCGCATCGCGAGCCAGCCGAGAAAGCTGATAGCCCGCACATCGTCCCGATGGTTCGGTTCATCGAGCAGCCACCAGCCGATGCCGCGCCCGCCCTGCTCCGGCCGCTTCCAGTAGTACTTGTTGTTGAAGTAGACGACAAATTTCGTGTGTGTATTCCAGCCGCGCGATTTGATGTGGCGTGCGAAATCGAGCGCGACCGCCGAAAAGCGGTCCTGGTATTCCTTGCTGAATTCTTCTTCGACCGGCCCCGCCGTCAGGGCATGCCTGGTGATAAGTGCTTCGTATTCCCCGGTGGTCTTCGCTACCGCCGGATTATCCGCCCGGTAGTGCTTCCGCAGATCGCCGGGCCAGTTCTCGAAAAACGGCAGGTACATGGCGTCCACGGGTACGCCGGCACGCGGCATGTCCTGGAACAGTTCTCCGCTGACCAGCGGGCCCCAGTGCGCATCCCAATCCGTCCAGTCGGCCACGCGCGTTTCCGCGCCTTCACCGGTAAGAGGTGGGGCGTGGTCCGGCACGGTGCTTCCGTTGTGCGAGTAGCCGAGAACGTCCAGGTTGGCACGATGCAGATGCGCTACGCGATGAAACGCGTGCTCTACCGCGCGATACTCCGGCGTGCCTCGCGTTGGTCCTTCGACTCCGCTGTAGCAGTTCAGGTCCACGACGAAGGAAACTTTATCCGGCAGCATCAAGGGCAGGACGGTAACTTCGACAGGCACACGCTGGTCCAGTCCCGCCTCCGACCGGACGCGCAGCTCGCCCGTATGCACACCGGGCTTCGCATCATGCGGGATATAAATATCGACGAACACGGGCTGCACCGTCTGACCCGGCACCGGGTTATCTGTTGACGGAATGGCGAAGGGCCTCGTCAGCGGCACCAGTGGATCCGGATGGAAGAGGTTCGGGTTCTTGTCGTCCCGGACGAACCACTCGCGATAGAGCTGTATCGCCCCGGTCTTTTGCAGGACTGCGGGCAGCTTATTGCCTGCAAACAGCGGCTTGGAGACTTCAATCGTAACGCCGTTCTGCACACCCTCCACGGCCAACTGAAACGCTACGAACTCATTGCGCGCACCGGTCAGCTTCACACCGTCGTTCCAGACGACGTCGCGTTCCAGCAGTGCACCGCTCACCGGATTGATTTTGACCGTATCCGGCGCCGTCCACACGCGGGACCGCGGACCGTCGCTGCCCGTCACCGGATCGGCAGCCGGCAGTTTGCGGCTGAGAGGCGCGTCGATGCGAACCGGGCCAACCTCTGTCACCGGGCTTGCCGTACCGCGTTCATCCAAAGTACGCGAAGCAAAATAATAAGTGCCCGGGGCCAGGTCGTCCAGCTTGACCGTCACCGTTCCACTGAGGCTGTTGCTCGTGGCCAGCGGATGCGGTTTCGGAGCGAGAGGATCGATCAGCCAGCGCGGATAGGCTTTCGCCGCGGCGAAGTCTTTGATGGGAGATTGCGCATATCGCACATCGAGACGCGCACGCGCGCCTTCAAACACCAGCGTGCCGCCCGCATGGCGGCCTCGCGGAGCGGCGGGCACCTTCGCGTTCGGCTTATCCGCTTCTACCACGAGTACCGGCGCGTGCTTCCCTTCTTTGCTCGACAGCACGTGCCGCGTCCGCGTCTGGCCTTTTTCGTCCGTCAGCAGGATACCGAACTGGTCGCCAGTGGCCAGCGCCGTCACGATGTCGGGTGAGACATCCGCCTCAAACCAGCCATTCCCGGCGTCGCGCACACGCGGGTACACATAAAGGCTGCCGCCCTGGGAGAACGTGACGTCCACCAGGTCCGACCCTTTGTATGACCACCAACCGGCAGGCGACGGGCGGTAGAAGATCGCCTCGCTTTCCTTCCACGGGCCGTTTCCGCTCACGGTTGAAATGCCGACCGTATGCAATGGAACCGGTGATGGAGCGGCATGCACGCGCAGCATCGCCTTGGTTACCTGGAGCCCTTTCAGGGCAGACGTGTCGAACTGGAGCAGCGCAAAGCTGACCCGGCCCTGGATCACCAACTCCGGTTCCGCCCCGCGAGGCGGCTCCGGTTTCGACGCCAGGTCGGCAAAGGTGACGGTCGCGTCGGCAGTGACCGGGAGCGTAAGGCGGTCCGCGCCCATCGCGCAAAACGCGGCAAGCAGAAGAGTGACGAATTTCATTCCATTCGAGTTTATCCAACCTGGTATCCAATGCAGGAGTTGTTACGATGACTTTATGGGTCCTACTCCCGCAAGCGAACAACCTAAACTTCCGATTGAAGGCGTTCGGAACCTGATTGCGATCGGTTCCGGCAAAGGAGGCGTGGGGAAAACCACGGTGGCCGTGAACCTCGCGCTTGCGCTGCGCAGCCTGGGATCGAAAGTCGGATTGCTCGATGCCGATGTGTATGGCCCCAATGTTCCGCTGATGATGGGGTTGCAGGAGACGCCGCACGCTATTGGCAACCGGATTCAGCCGCTCGAAAAATACGGAATCAAGCTGATGTCGATGGGCTTTCTGAATCCCGGCGACAAACCTCTGATCTGGCGCGGTCCCATGCTGCATAGCGTGATGCAGCAGTTCCTGCGCGGCGTGGATTGGGGCGAGTTGGATTACCTGCTGATCGACTTACCTCCTGGGACAGGCGACGTGCAACTCTCCCTGATCCAGACGGCCCCACTGACGGGATCGATTGTGGTAACGACGCCGTCGGAGGTATCGCTCGAGGATGCCCGAAAAGCCGTGAACATGTTCCAACAGGTAAGGGTGGAAGTGATCGGGCTGATCGAGAATATGAGTTACCTGAAGTGCCCGCACTGTTCGGAACGGATCGACGTTTTCAGCACCGGAGGGGGACAGAAGACGGCGCAGGCGATGGGTGTGAATTTCCTCGGTGCGCTACCCCTCGACCCGCAGGTTCGTATCGGGGGCGACACCGGGAATCCGGTGGCACTGAAAGACTCCTCGGCATTTCATGAGATCGGCGCGCAGGTATTGGAACGAGTGCAGGCGGTCGGAGCCCCGCGCGGCCCCTCCATCGAAATCGAAGATTAGCAGGCGCAGGAGGCCGGCTCGCAAAGAGGCCGTCCTGGCCGGAGGCCCTCTCCCGCGAGGGCCATTGGATGCCAAAAAGAGGCGAACCGGCGATAAAAAGAGCCCATTCGATCTGATTCTCTTGAAAAACGCTAATCTTTATATGAGATTAGCGATCATGGGCATCAACATCGGTCTGGATATCGGCGCCATCAGCATCAAGCTCGCCGCGCTCGGCAAACCCGAAGACCGGCCCATTGTGGACCGTCTGGGACAGCCTGGGTCGAGTTTTCGACGGATTGAGGACGTGTGTGGCAATCCGGCGGCAATCTCCGAATACCGCCGGATATCCGGCAGTCCCATTCAATCCGCATACGATCTGCTTCTGGATCTCTACGAATTTGTCCCGGAGCGGTTGATTGAAGGAATCCGGGTGACCGGATCGGGCAGCCGCACCATCGCAAAAATACTCGGTATCTACTTTGAGAACGAGTTCAAGGCGATCGCGCGCATGTTTGCCGCGGTGCACCCGGAGGTGCGAAGCATTTTCGAATTGGGCGGTGAAAGCTCCAAGTATATCCGTCTCGAACCAGGGGACGATTCGGGCGGCTGCGGCATTCTGGACTACGACCGGAGCGGGGAGTGCGCCGCTGGAACAGGCTCGTTTCTCGACCAGCAGGCGCTGCGGATGGGCTACTCGGTTGAGGAAGTGGGCGACGTCGTCTCGTGCGCGGGTTGTGGAGCGCGGATCGCGGGCCGATGTTCGGTGTTCGCCAAGTCCGACATGATTCATGCCCAGCAAAAGGGCTATTCGCCCGCCGAAATTCTGCGGGGCCTTTGCGACGCTGTTGCACGGAACTTCAAAAGCAGCATCGTGAAGAGCCGGGCCATCGCTCCTCCGGTGGCGCTGATCGGCGCGGTTTCGCAAAACGCCGGAATTGCCGGTGCGCTGCGGGAGGTGTTCCGCCTGGGCGAGAGCGACCTGATGGTTCCACAACTCTACGCATGGTGCGGAGCGTTGGGCGCAGCGATTCTCGAAGCCGAGGAGCCCCGAAAACGGTCGTTCCGCGATATTCACAAGTTGAACCAGCACGAATCGGTAATCTGTCGCCTGGATAGCAAACCGCTCTCGATGGAGAAGGTGGTTCTGCTTGGAGACCGTGTCGATAAATACCAGCCGCCCGAAGGCGATGGTCCCATCGCGGCGTATCTCGGAATCGATATCGGATCCGTTTCGACCAACCTGGTCGCCATCGACGAGTCCGCGAACGTGATCCACGATATTTACCTGCGAACCGCCGGCAGGCCCATTGAAGCAGTGCAGAAAGGACTGACGGAGTTGAAGGAGCTCTGGGGCCACCGGTTGGTCATTGAGGGCGTGGGTACCACCGGCTCCGGACGCGAGTTGATCGCGGAGTTCGTGGGCGCCGACGTCGTCAACGACGAGATTACCGCCCACAAAACCGGCGCAATCCACATCAGCGACACGCTGGGAGGAGAGCCGGTCGATACCATTTTCGAGATCGGCGGGCAGGATTCGAAATACATCTCGATCGAGAACGGCGTCGTGGTGGATTTCGCGATGAATGAGGCATGCGCGGCGGGCACCGGATCGTTCCTGGAAGAACAGGCGGAGAAGCTCGGTATCAGTATCAAAGGGGAGTTTGCGCGGCTTGCTTTATCGTCCCAGGCGCCAACCCGCCTCGGTGAACGTTGTACGGTATTCATGGAGCGCGATGTCACCGGCTGGCTTCACAACGGCGAGACGGTGCCGAACCTGGTAGCGGGACTGGCGTATTCCATTGTTCTGAACTACGTGAACCGCGTGGTCCGCGGGCGGAAGATCGGCGATGTGATCTACTTCCAGGGTGGAACGGCTTATAATGACGCGGTTGCCGCGGCGTTTGCGAAACTGCTGGGCAAGAAGATCACCGTGCCGCCGTACAACGGTGTGATGGGGGCGGTGGGAATGGCCCTGATCGCGCGGCAATGGCATCGGGCGACGCGGGGATTCACACGATTTCGGGGCTATGATCTGAATAACCTGGAAATGTCCTCACGGGACTTTGTCTGTAAAGCCTGCTCGAACGAGTGCGACATCAAGGAATTCAAGATCGAAGGACAGAAAAGCTACTGGGGTGATAAGTGTTCAGACCGTTACCGGAAGGTCTCCTCGACGGGCCGTAAGCCGGTAATCGAAGATCTGTTTGCGTTCCGCGAAAAACTCCTTGAAGAGATAACGGGTGCCCCGCTTGCGCCTCCGAAACAACTGCCGCGATCGGACCGGATCTGCGTCGGCATTCCGCGCACGATGCCCACCTATGATCAGTATCCGTTCTGGCAGCATTACTTCACCGCCATTGGCGTCGACGTGGTTCTGTCGCGGCAAACAGATCCCAAAATTGCGGCGGACGGTGTGGAAATGGCCCTGGCGCAACCCTGCTACCCAGTGCAGATTGCCCATGGACACGTGCAGTCGCTGCTCGACCTGGGTGTGGATTACGTGCTGACGCCGAACATTCTGAACGCGGAGGCGCACGAAGACACCGTATGCACTTCGCATATGTGCCCGTGGAACCAGACGCTGCCTTTTGTTCTGCAATCCGCGCCCCGGCTCGAACCGCACCGCCACAAGTTCCTTACGCCTACTCTACACTTTCAGCTTGGGCGCCAATACGTAGCCCGGACGCTCGCCCAAATGGCGCAGAAACTGGGAGTGAAGCGGCGCGTGAGCGACGCGGCCGTGGATGCGGCCTATACGGCCCAAAGACAGTTCCAGGAACGAATTCTCGAAGCGGGAGCCGCCGCCATGGCGGCGCTCGATGAGAGCGGGGAGCCCGGCATTTTGCTCATCGGGCGGGGCTATAACATCTACGACCGCAACATCAACTGCGACATTCCGAGAAAGCTGCGGCACCACTACGGAGCGAATGTCATTCCGCTTGATTTTCTCGTCACAGGACGGGAGAGGGTGCAGGATCTGCATCCCAACATGTATTGGTCCTCGGGCCAGAAGATTCTGGCCGCGTCCCGTCTGGCGGCGGCGCATCCCAACCTGCACATCATCTACATCACAAACTTCAAGTGCGGGCCGGATTCGTATATCAAGTATTTCGCGCGCCAGACCGCCGGTGTCCCGTTGCTGGTGTTGCAATTCGACGGGCACGGAAACGACGCGGGCTATATGACCCGGTGCGAAGCGTATCTCGACAGTAAAGGAATTCTGCGATGCTACAGCAGCCAACCCTCGAGCGAAAAAGCGATCCGCGCGGCAGCCACCCACTGACCGGCAAGACGGTTTATATTCCGCCGATGGCCTACGGCAGCGCGCGCGCGTTCGCCGCAGGATTCCGCGCGCTGGGCGTGGACGCCAGGCTGACGCCGCCTTCCGACGAACGAACCAAAGAACTCGGCGGGCGCTATACATCGGGTGACGAGTGTTATCCGGCCAAAGTAACCGTGGGCGATTTTATGCGGGTGTTGGAGCAACCCTCCACCGATCAGGTCAAGACCGTGTTTTTTATGCCCACCGCGGACGGACCGTGCCGTTTTGGCCAATACGCGACCTATCTCCGGCGCATTCTCGACCTGAACGGATTCCCCAGTGCGCAGGTGCTCTCACCGACCAGCGCCAACGGATACGAAGGGCTGGGCAATCTCGCGCGGCCATTTTTCCGCACGGGTTGGCGTACACTCGTGGCGGGCGATATTCTGCAAAAACTGCTGCTCATCTATCGTCCTTACGAGACGCGGCGCGGGGAAACGGACGAGGTGTACCACGTGTGCCTCGACGATGTGTGCGGCACGGTGGAGCGAACCACGGTGGAGCCTTCCGTGCAACTGAAGGCGATTCGCGAAGCGCTTTTGCGATGCCGCGGCCGCTTTCATGCCATTTCAGCGCGCCGCGACCGGTCCGTCCCGCTCATCGGCGTGGTTGGTGAGATCTTTTGCAGGCTCAATACGTTTTCGAATGACGATCTCATCCGCCGCCTGGAGGAATATGGCGGTGAGGCGTGGCTCTCCGACATCGGCGAATGGATCTGGTATACGAACGCGGAGCAGTTCCGGCGCTTGAAGCTGCTCGGCAAACAGATTTCGACCGACGCCGCCAAAGCGTGGGTCCGCAGCAAGATACAACGGCACGACGAACATGTGCTGCTCGAGCCGTTCCGTGACGACTTTCGAGGATACGAAGAGCCGCCCGTTGAAGAGATTCTGGAGTATGCGCGGCCGTACCTGCCCTGCGACGGCGCGCTCGGAGAGATGGTGCTCAACGTCGGAAAAGCCATCTACCTTGCCAGGAAAGGCGCCGACGGCATCCTGGACATCAGCCCGTTCACGTGCATGAACGGCATCGTCTGCGAAGCCATCTATCCCCGGTTGAGCCGCGACCTTGGCGGCATTCCGATCCGCACGTTCTATTTCGACGGGACACAAGCCGACCTGGATCGCGATCTCGGGGTGTACCTGGAACTTGCACGTTCCTACAGCCGGAAAAAAAGTACCGCGCGCGTTTACCCCGACCGTCCCTGACCAATTCCGCGGTGCCGCTGTCGCCGGGTTACCAAATAGTGGTGAGTTGTGCCGCGCGAATTTTCGAATCCCGGCTGATGAGTGGAACACCCAAGGCCACAGCAGTGGCAGCGATGATGCGGTCGGGAAGGTCCGGCACAGATTCCCGGCTGACCGTGGATACAGCCTCGGCAACCTCGAGTGTCAACGGTTGCTCCACAAAGGTTGAGTTGCCCTCCCGAATCGCAGAAATCAGTCTTGCCCGAGCTTCCGGATGTAGCTTACCCTTCTCAATCAGGTAGGTTAATTCCACCAGACAAATTGTTGGCACGAATACCTGGTAGGGAGGCTGCTGAGCGCCATCGATGGCCTGCCTGGCGCTGATCGATAGGCTCGGGTGGGCAGCAAGATACCAAACGGCGGCATGCGTATCGAGCACGACGCTTGGCATCAAACGTCGTCCCGCAGGAAATTCTTCCAGGCCTCATGCCGTACTTCATCGATCTCCGCCGCAGACGGACCTGGCCCTAGATCTTTCCAAAGCCCGTATAAGTTACGAACAGGCTTCTCGACTCCGTTCGGCTCTTGGAGCGATTCGGCGTATCGCAGCACCGCCTCCTTTTTGTTTGGGGGCAAGGCGCGTACCGCTTGCACAATCGACTCTTCGACCGTCATATCGAACCTGTATCTACTATTATCAGCCCCACGGCCTCCAAGAGGAAGCTCAGGGGGCGGTGTGACCTCGTCGCTGGGCCGCATCAGTTTCTACGCCGACGGGCGGTTCGTGGCTGAACCAAAAGCCAGCCGTGAGAAGCCGGGACAGGATATTTTGAGTAAGCTGGAAAGCTACAGCCTCGATTTCCGCAAGATGCGCTTCTCGGCCGAAGCCTCAAATCGTCAGACGCCGTCTGGCCGGTAGGACCGGGTTGGGCCTGGCATGTGCTGGCATTGGGCAATTTAGCTTTGGAAGGCTCGCGTTATAATCGGGGAAGGGTTAAATAGGCCCTAAGGGGGACAATGAGCAAAGAAGACAGTATTGAAGTGACAGGAACTGTAGTGGAAAAGTTTCCGAGCGGACTCTTCAGCGTGCAACTGGACCAGGAGCGTACCGTGCTGGCGCACTTGGCGGGCAAGCTGCGCCGCAATCGTATCAGGGTACTGGCGGGTGACCGCGTAACGATGGAACTCTCTCCGTACGACTTGACCAAGGGTCGAATCACCTACCGGCACAAATAGAACCTTCCTTTTCCTCCCGCGCGTGCCGAAAATCCTCATCGTATTCGGGACGAGACCCGAGGCGATCAAACTCGCTCCGGTCGTAAAAGAGCTTCGTTCCCGCTCCAGCCATTTTGATGTTCAGGTTTGCATAACGGCGCAGCATCGTGAGCTGTTGGACCAGGTGCTCGAGGTCTTCTCGATAGAGCCCGAGTTCGACCTCGACCTGATGCTTGCCGGGCAAACCCTGTTTCAGTCGACCTCGCGCGTGGTGGCCGGGCTCGAATCCGTTCTCCACCAGGCGCGCCCGGACATGGTCCTGGTACAAGGCGACACGACGACGACAATGTGCGGCGCACTGGCGGCGTTTTACGCTCGCGTGCCCGTGGGACACGTGGAGGCCGGGCTCCGAACGGGAACTCCGGGCATTCCTTTTCCCGAAGAGATGAACCGTGTCCTCACCAGCCGACTGGCATCGCTTCACTTCGCGGCTACGGAGTGGGCGGCGGCAAATCTGCGCAAAGAAGGAGTTGCGCCCGAACGGATCGTGGTGACTGGCAATACCGGAATTGACGCGGTGCTGCACGTCCATGCCGGAATTGAATCGGGGCGGCTGGTTCCATGCCGGAATATTCCGGTTGATCCCGGCAGGAAGCTGATTCTGGTGACCGCGCACAGAAGGGAGAGCTTCGGAGAAGGCTTCGAGCAAATCTGCGCGGCCCTGATCGAGTTGTCGCGGCGCCCGGATGTGACCATCGTTTATCCGGTTCATCCCAATCCCAACGTGCAGGAACCGGTCAACCGGATTTTGGAGGGCGCCGAACGGATTCTGTTGGTTGAGCCACTCGACTATGTCTCGTTCGTCGGCCTGATGCGGCGCGCCTATCTGCTGATCACGGACTCGGGCGGCGTGCAGGAAGAGGCGCCTTCTCTGGGAAAGCCGGTGCTGGTGATGCGTGCCTCCACGGAAAGGCCGGAGGCAGTGGAAGCAGGCACGGCACGCCTGGTAGGGACGGACGCGCGGGCGATCGTTCGAGAGGCGTCGCGGCTGCTCGACGACCCGGAAGAGTACGCTTCCATGGCACGCGTTCACAACCCTTATGGAGACGGCCGGGCGAGCCGTCGTATCGCGGACGCAATACTCTCATTCTTCAAGTGAAAACGCTTCCCGGCCTGTGTCCGCCAAGGCATTTCCGAGGCGGCCGGAACCCCGGAGAAGCCAGGGGACAACCGCTATAATCAGGCCGGCGAGGAACACGGGCTTAATGAGAAATTTTCGCGGCGGGTCGAAATCAAAAAAAGAGACGCCTGGCACTGTCTCAGGACTGAAGGCAGGGTTGCACAAGCGCATCGTGGGGCAGCCGGCAGCCCTGGAAGCAATCGTACCGCACATACAGATCCATCAAGCCGGCCTGTCACCGGAGGGAAGGCCCGCCGGCGTGTTCCTCCTGCTGGGGCCCACTGGCACGGGAAAGACGAAGACGGTGGAAGCGCTTGCCGAGGTGCTGCATGGGAGCGAGCGAAACCTGCTGCGAATCGATTGTGCCGAATTTCAACTGGATCACGAGGTGGCGAAGCTGATCGGTGCGCCTCCCGGATACCTGGGCCATCGTGAAACGCACCCGCTGTTGACGCAGGCGAAGCTGAATTCCGTCGTAAGCGAACGCAGTCCGCTTTCGATCGTGCTGTTCGACGAGATTGAGAAAGCCGCACCGTCGTTGACGCGCCTGCTGCTCGGCGTGCTGGACAAAGCTACGCTGCGGCTCGGCGACAACACGGCAGTGAACTTCGAGCGGAGCCTGATCTTCCTGACCAGCAACCTGGGCGCGAGAGACATGGCCAGGGAATTGAGCCCCGGGTTCGGGTTTGATGCAATGGCCGGTTCCCGTCCGGCGTTGAGCGGCAAGCTGGAAAACGTAGCGATGCGCGCGGTCCGGAAGCATTTTTCTCCCGAATTCGTGAATCGCCTCGATACAGTGGTCACGTATCAGCCGCTGGACGAAAAGTCCTTGTCGGAGATCCTCGACCTCCAACTGGCGGGATTGCAGCAACACATTCATTCGCGGCGTGGCTGCGAAACGTTCTATTTGCACGTGGCGGCTTCCGGACGGAAATTTCTCCTGAATGCGGGTACCAGCCCGGAGTACGGCGCGCGGGAATTGAAACGCGCCATCCAACGCCATCTGATCACGCCCCTGGCCGAACTCATCGAGTTGGGAATTGAGCCCGGCGCGACAGTCATCGCAGATGCCCCCAAAAACAGCACGCGACTGCATTTCCGGATGCCGGCAATCCGGTTGGCTGCATTGGATGCGGCCTGATTCCAGCGTCAGCACACATCGGCACAGGAACGAAGCCCGTTGGAGCGTTCTGCTACCATAGCGCTTGGCAATGGGGGCTTCGGAGGAGCGGCAGTCCGGATTACGCCGTGAAATCGGCCTTCGCGACCTCGTCCTGTTCAACATTGCGGCGGTAATCGGAATCCGGTGGCTTGCCGCCGCGGCGCATGCGGGTCCGGGCTCCATCTCCTTGTGGCTGCTCGCGGCGCTGCTGTTTTTCGTTCCCTCCGCACTGGCCGTTTCCATGCTGTCCAGGCGCTTCCCGGAAGAGGGCGGCCTCTATATCTGGACGAAGCGTAGTTTCGGCGACTGGCACGGCTTCGTTGCAGGCTGGTGCTTCTGGCTGTCTAATCTTTTCTATTTCCCGAATCTGGCGTTGGCCGGCGTCGCAATGGGCGTCTATACTTTGGGCGCCCAACACACGCATCTGGCAAGCAATCGCGGTTTTGTTCTGGGCGCGAGCCTGGTGCTGCTTTGGGCAGCGCTGCTGAGCCACCTTTTCGGACTACGAATCGGCAAATGGACCCAGAACATCGGCGGCCTTTCGACGTATGCCGCGGGCGGGCTGATCATCGCCGCCGGTGCCATTGTCTGGGCCTTGTATGGCGCCGCCACTCCGATCGAAATGGCCCCCCAATGGAACTGGGACAAGGTCAATTTCTGGTCTCAGATCGCCTTCGCATTCGGTGGTTTGGAACTGGGCGCCGTGATGGGCGGAGAGATCCGTAATCCGAAGCGGAACGTTCCGCGGGCGGCGTGGATCAGCGGCTCCGCGATCTGCGTGTTCTACATTGCGGGCACTCTCGCCATTCTGGCGTTGCTTGCTCCTGAGAATGTCAGCGTGCTTACGGGCCTCGCGCAAGCAGGACAGGTTGCGGCTGAACGGACGGGCCTCGCCTGGTTTTCGCCCCTGCTCGCCGGTCTCATTACTTTGGGAGTGGTGGGACAACTCGGGGCGTGGGTGGGCGGCAGCGCGCGCGTCCCTTTCGCTATCGGACTGGATCGCTATCTGCCACCCGCACTCGGAAAACTGCATCCACGCTGGGGTACGCCTTACATCTCCCTTCTGGCACAGGGCGTCGTTTGCAC
>DASTMK010000425.1:0-1779 GCA_035714225.1 Bryobacteraceae bacterium
AAACCGTTCCCTCAGAAGAGGCCCGAACCGCAGCGGGCCGCGGTCGTGCCGCACCACAATCCGGGGCGTCAGCCAGAGCGTCTCGCCGGCGGCTTCGAGCGCCGCATGCACCGCTGTTTCGTGATAGTACCGCCGCCAGACAGGTTGCGTTTTTTCGATCGCCGCACGTTTGTACGATATGTTGATGTCGCTCGCGTAGTGCGCCGGACCTTCTTTGAGCGGATTGGCGTATCGTCCGAAATCGCAGAAGTAGGCGGCGCGGGTCAGCCATCGCGGGCTTGCGTTCTCAATCGCCCCGCCGATAGCCGCATAGGATTTGCGGTGGGCCTCCGCGATCCCGGCACACCAGGTTTCGCCCGGAATGGCGTGATCTTCCGTCATCGCGATCCATTCACCCCGCGCCGCGGCCAGACCGGTAGCACGCCGCCGGTCGTAGGTCAGGTGGAGCAGGCCAGGGTCGCCCGACGCCAGTCCCTCCTGGTCGCCTTCGACAGGAAGGAAACACACCGCCGGGTATGCGGTGCGCAAGGCTGCTACCTCGTCGAAATTTTCATAAACAGGAACCAGGATTTCCATCGGCGGTGCGTTCCGCTGGGCTTCGAGCGCTTTGAGACATCGGCCCAGGTTCGGCGCTCCGCTGGTGATGGTGACAATGACCGATAAAAAGGGTTCGGTACTCACAACCTCAACTCAAGCCACCGCGGCACGCTGCAGCGGCGCGGAATACCACTCGATGGTCTCCGCCAGCCCCTCTTCCAGCGTGTACTTCGACCGCCACCCGAGGAGTTGTCTTGCCAGCGTGCAATCCAGATATTGCCGGGGGATCTCATGCGTGGCCTCGTTCAGTACGGCCGGCTTCAGGTACGTCCTCTTCATCAGCGCCAGGATGGTTTCAACCACCCCCAGCACCGATGCCGGCACTTCGGTCCCAAAGTTGAATGCACGGTCCTCCAGCCGTCCATCCTGCATTTTTTCGGCCAGTGTCAGATACGCATCCACGGCGTCCCGGACGTAGAAGTAATCGCGGATGAACTTGCCGTCGCTGCGGATGACGGGCGATTCGTTCGCCAGCGCCGAGCGGATGGTGCCCGGTATCAGGCGATTGAAATTCAGGTCGCCCGCGCCGTAGAGATTGCCGCAGCGCGTGATAGCGACCGGCGTGCGGTACGTGTGCCAGTAGGAGAGCGTGATCAGGTCGGCGCAGGACTTTGACACGTCATAAGGGAAGCGCCCCTCGAGTGGAGCCTGCTCTGTGTAGGGCAACTTCTCGTGCGATCCGTAGGCCTTGTCGCTCGAGGCCACGATGACGCGGCGCATCAGTTTCGAGCATTGCCGGCAGGCTTCGAGCAGGTTCCAGGTACCGCGAATGTTCGTCTCAAACGTGGAAAGCGCCGAGCGCGACGCCGTGCCCACGATGGTTTGTGCGCCCAGGTGAAACACGGTGTCGATTTCGTATTCGTTCAGCGCGCGTACCAGCAGCGCATGATCTTCGAGCTCGCCGTGGACCACGTTCATGCGCGAAAACGCCTCCGAAGCAAGAAGACGGCTGGCTGGTACCCAATCGCGCATCAGGCAGGTAACGCGGGCTCCTCGCCGGACAAGTTCTTCGCTCAGCCACGATCCGAGCAGGCCGGTGGCGCCGGTGACGAATACGTTCGCATGTTTCCAGGACATTGTTATTCCCATATCTTCCAGGGGGCGTTTCCTCCGGCCCATAACGACTCGAGCAACTGCTTTTCGCGCAGCGTGTCCATCGGTTGCCAGAAGCCGGTGTGCCGG
>DASTMK010000426.1:0-3838 GCA_035714225.1 Bryobacteraceae bacterium
GGAATTGCCCGCCGGCGGTTTCGATGGAATCTTCTGCGGCCAGGTAGTGGAACACATTGCGCCCGAGCGTCTGCCGGAACTCATCCGGTTGATGGCCAGGGCTCTGCAACCCGGCGGAGTGCTGGTAGTGGAAACGCCGAACCCGGAAAGCCTGGCTATTTTCGCCACGCACTTCTATATCGATCCGACCCACGTACGGCCGGTGCCCGCTGCATTGCTGGTTTTTTACATGGAGGAGTATGGGCTGGGCGGCATCCGCGTAGAACGGCGATTCCCCGCGGTGGCATCGTCACCCGCGTTGGCCCAATTGCCCGAAGAGGTTCGCGATAGCTTCTTCGGCGGCCTGGATTACGCGGCTATTGCCACGAAGCTCACTTGAGACGCTCCGGTACAATAGCCAGATTGAGGAGAAATTCCGATTAATGGCGGCTGGAAAACTGGCGGGGCGCAATGCGCTGATCACGGGTGCGAGCAAGGGACTGGGAAAGGCCATGGCGTTAGCGCTGGGCAAAGAAGGCGCAAACATCGCACTCGTGGCACGCGATACGGACCGGCTCGCGGCAGTGGCAGAGGAGATTCGCGCGAACGGAAGCGACGCCGAATCCTACTCCCTGGATGTGTCGAATGAAGCCGCTGTGCGGGAGCTCGAGGCGGCGGCGCTGGCGCGCTTCGGCCACATCGACATCCTCATCAACAACGCCGGCATTAATCTTCGAAAGCCCGTGACCGAGTTCACGCTCGAGGAGTGGAACCAGGTCGTCAGCGTCAACCTGACCAGCGCGTTTCTCCTCTGCCGGTCCTTCGTTCCACAAATGAAGGGACGTGGATACGGGCGGATCATCAACATGACATCGACGATGGGCCATGTCTCGCTGCCCGGACGGACCGCCTACTCGGCCACCAAGGCGGCGCTGATCGGTTTCACCAAAGCCCTGGCGCTTGAACTGGCAAACGAAGCGATTACCGTGGTCGGTATCAGTCCCGGCCCGTTTGCCACCGAGATGAATTTGCCGCTTCTTCAGAACCCGGAGGTGAATCAGCAGTTCATTGCGAACATCCCCGTCGGCCGGTGGGGCCGCGTGGAGGAGATCGGAGCGCTGGCGGCGTTTCTCTGCTCGGACGAAGCTGCCTTTTTGACCGGGACGGACATCCTGATCGATGGGGGATGGTGTGCGCGCTAGCCGCTGGCTTCTGCTCGTTCTGGGCGTCGCCCTGGCGGTAAGCTCCTGGGGCTGCCGGCGCGACGACAGGAAGGTGATCGCGGTGATCCCCAAATCAACTTCACACTTGTTCTGGGTGTCTGTAGAGGCCGGCGCCAGGTCCGCGGGCCGCGATCTGAATGTCGAAGTATTATGGAACGGTCCGCCGGCGGAGACCGACTACAGCAGGCAGATACAGATCATGGATTCCATGATCGCCAAGCGCGTGGATGGAATCGCTCTTGCCGCCAGCGAGCGGAAAGCTCTGGTCGGCCCACTGGAGCGCGCGGCCGCGTCGGGAATTCCGGTTACCGTGTTCGATTCCGGTCTCGACTCGGAGCATTACCTGACGTTCGTCGCGACCAACAACTACGAAGCGGGCCAGATGGCAGCACGTGAACTTGCGCGGCTGATCGGTGGAAAGGGGACGGTCGGAGTCATCCTGCATGCTCCCGGCAGCTATTCCACCATGGACCGTGAACAGGGTTTTCAGGATCTGATCGCCAGGGAATATCCGCAGATTAAAATCGTGGCGCAGCAGTATGGCATGGCGGATCCCGCCCGCTCGCGTGCCGCCGCCGAAAATATTCTTACGGCCTATCCCCGCCTCGACGCGATGTTCGCCTCGACGGAACCGAGCTCCGCCGGCGCGACGCTCGCCATCAAAGCACGTGGCCTCACAGGCAAAATCAAGTTCGTCGCTTTCGATTCGAGCGAGAACATGATTCAGGATTTGAAGTCCGGCGCCATCGACGCCATGGTGGTGCAGGACCCCTTCCGCATCGGGTATGAAGCGGTCCAAACACTCGTGGACAAGCTAAACGGAAAGCAGCCGCCCAAACGAATGGACCTGAGCGCTCAGCTCATCCGCCGTGAAGACCTGGAGCGCGCGGAAGTCAGGCAACTGCTTTTCCCCGACGTCCGGACACACCTTCGCCAATGACCAACGACGTAACAATTTCTTCTCACGATCTCATCGCGTTTGGTAGTAAGCTGCTCGAAGCTACGGGCGTCACGCCGGAACGGGCTCACCTGGTAGCGGCATCGCTGGTGGCAGCCGATCTGCGCGGCGTGGATTCGCACGGGATTCAGTCTCTGCCGTTCTACATTCGCCAGATCGAACATTCCAGCATCCGGATTGACGCCGAGGGCCACGTGCTATCGGAAACGGGCGGCCTTGCCCTATACGATGGCGAGAACGGGCTGGGGCAGGTGGTGTCACAGCGGTGCACCGAACTGGCGATCCGCCTGGGGCGGGAACATGGCTTCGGCGTCGTGGTGGCGCGGGAGTCGAACCATTTCGGAGCCGCCGCCTATTGGGCGCAACAGATCTCGGCGGAAGGATTCATCGGTATCGTGATGTGCGATGCGTCGCACGTAGTGCCGCCCTGGCAGGGCCGCGAGGGACGGATTGGCACGAACCCGATCTGTATGTCCGTGCCCGGCGAGGAGTGGCTGCTCGACATGGCGACCACCACGGTAGCGCGCGGCAAAATGCTGAAAGCGGTGCTGCGCGGCGATAAAGAGATTCCGGCGGGTTGGGCGCTCGACAAGGACGGCGTACCGACCACCGACCCCGAGGCGGCCATGGCCGGGCTTCCGATGCCGCTGGGCGGCTACAAAGGCTCGGGCCTGGCGATGATGGTGGAAATTCTCTGCGGCGTGCTGAGCGGCGGCGCCATGGCGACGCAGGTGGGAGGCATTCATTTCTACACTCAACCGGCCCGCATTTCGCAGTTTTTCCTGGCTCTCGATGTCTCCCGTTTCATGCCGCTCGACCAGTTCAGAGCACGGGTGGCGCACCTGGTCGCAGAAGTGAAATCGGCGCCGCCAGCCTTGGGATACGACGAGGTTCTGGTGGCCGGCGAACCGGAGCGGCGCGTGGAATCGCAACGCTGCCGCGAAGGGATTACCATCCCGGCCGGAGTGTGGGCCAAGCTGACGGAGAACGCCCGGAAATGGAATGTGCCGGTACCGTGAAGTATGAATAGCAACAAGAAGAACTTGTCGCCAGAACAGCGCGAACTGCTACTCAGAACATTGCAGGCCCGTTTCGAGAAAAACAGGAATCGCCATAAAGGTCTTGAATGGGCTCAAGTCCAAACAAGACTGAAAGCTAACGCTGAAGAGCTCTGGTCGCTGCATGAAATGGAAAGAACCGGGGGTGAACCGGACGTTGCCGGCCACGACGAAAAGACGGGCGAATACATCTTCTACGATTGTTCAGCGGAAAGTCCGAAAGGCCGCAGAAGTCTTTGCTATGACCGGGAAGCGCTGGAGTCGAGGAAGCAACATAAACCGGAGAATAATGCGCTCGACATGGCGGCTGCCATGGGCATCGAGCTCTTAACGGAAGAACAATATCGGGAGCTGCAGAAACTCGGAGAATTCGACACGAAGACCTCGAGCTGGATCAAAACACCTTCTCGAATCAGAAAACTCGGCGGCGCGCTTTTTTGCGATCGCCGCTACGACACTGTTTTCGTGTATCACAACGGCGCGGAATCCTACTATGCCGCCAGAGGGTTCCGTGGCTTGCTCAGGGTCTGAGTTGCACGTGCCTATCTGGTCATCACCGCATCACACGCCCGGGCCAGATATTCTTCGTACTCCCAGGATCCGCTGCCGCCGGTCTGGCG
>DASTMK010000427.1:0-11171 GCA_035714225.1 Bryobacteraceae bacterium
CTTGCTTGCGCCGTTGCTCAAGAGCCTGGAAGTCCCGACGTTGTCCGCGCCGAACCACCATGCCCCAGTGTAAGGCCACTGCTCTCGCACGTCCAGAACATAAGCAGCATGAAATGTAACTGTATTATGCGAAACTCATTAAAACGCTTGAGATAGCGATCCCCTTCGTACCGCGCTACGCACTTGTGAAATTCTTTATGCGGCGCGTGCGCCATCAACTGCGCAAAGATCGTCCGGCCCGAGTTCATGCACCATTGTGCCGCCCAAGCCGGGTGGGCTCGGACCCGGAAAATCGGGCTTTCGAAGTTGAAATCGTTCCCGGGTCGAACTCCAGCTATCTCATTGCAAATAGGCAGCTTGCTGGACATCTCCGGAGAGTTTACCGGACACTAGTGGTATGTACTCTCTTCTCTGCTTTGTACTTGGGGCTACACTTCACGAGCTTGGCGATGTCGTCTTTAGATAACGGCTCGATGACGATCTTGGGTTCCTTCAGCTTAGGAATCTTCACCCGCTTCAGCAGCCGGCCGTCAGAATCAAGAGCACCGGACAGATGGCCTTCGTTTGCAGCCCAGCGGAGATAAGCATTCACTACCCGGAGCCAGCAGTTGATCGATATGGGCTTGACCTTCCCGCTACCGATCAATTCCATGATGCGAGTCTTGATATTGGCTACCAGCGTTGCTGCTGGTTGCTCGTTCACTGCGTTCAGTCCGACAGTAGCGAATTGCCGGAATGCTTCCCGGTACCACGCTACTGTCTTGGGGGAAACATTTATGATGTACTGCCTCTCCTGGACGAACCTTTCCGTCAGTTCCATAGGCATAAGGTCATTTCCTCTTTCCTCTGCCTTGGTTTTACCTGTAAATGATTGACCCGGAAGGAGTTGGTGGGCGGTGCGGGGCTCGAACCTGCGACCTCCTGCTTGTAAGGCAGGCGCTCTGACCAACTGAGCTAACCGCCCAATCCTGTTACTTCTTGATTCTACTATGCTTGCAGCTATCGGGCTACGGCGCGCAGGCGCAGGGCATGGTTGCGAATGGCGCTCGCAGATGTCTCCAGTTCATATCCTTCGCCGTTTGCCACAATGTGGGTAGCGCTTTTCAGGGCAGCGTCTTCATACCACTGGTGAGTCACTTCAATAGTGCTTTCCGTGGCGGGTTTCACAGGAAGCACGGTGTTGGCGATCACCTTCTCCACGTTTGCGCCAGCGGTAGAGACCTTCAGCCATGTGCGCGCACTGTCCAGGTTGACGCCGCGCAGAACGTGGTTGAACCACATCTGGTTCTGGTTATGTTCGGGATCCGGCTTGAAGTCCGCCAGTTGCCGCCATGTGGCACCGCCGTCTTCGGACAAGCTGAGAGACAGCGCTACCCGATTCATCGGCCCGGCCGCGCGAGCGGAGACACTGAAGCGCAACTCTTCGGCGGCGGCGTCCGGCCCGAGACGGAATGTCAGGGTTCCTGGCTGGTCCGGATCCTGGAGCCGGTATTGCGACGAGGTGGTATCAAACACCAGATTCTCCACCTTCTGATCGCGCAGGTTCTGCCCCTTGTGCCAGTAGCTTTCGTGGTAGTAGGTACGGCGGGGCGCGGTCTGGAGTTGAAACGTGTTTCTACCCGAGACCAGCCGCGGCAACGCCATCGGAGAGACTTCGACCCAGGTCCGGAATGCCAGGCCTTCGAGTCCCACCGCATTGGAGCCCGCGCGGTCCACCCATTCAAACTTCAAGTGATAGGAGTAACGGCCTTCGACCCAACGCGTGAGATCGACCTCGAAGGGGATGGCCCCAAGATAACGGTTCTCCCACACCTTGTTCCAGGTGCGGCCGGCATCCGTACTGACATAGATGCGGTTCTCGTCGCGCCGGTCTTTACGCCAGAAGAGTCCTTTAACGGCCACCGCATCGGAGTTGTCTTCGAAGTTGGTGAGGTCGTTCTGCTCGCCCACGATCACAAACGGGGTGTTGACCTCCACGACGAGAGAGGCTACTTCACCCGGCCGTTCCGCCGAGAGCTGCGGTTTTCCCCGCTCAGCCGCTACCGTGACGTTGGCCCGCTGAGGATTCTCTTTAGCGAAAGTGGAAGAGCGGAGGTCCGGAACATATTCCACCAACGCGTTGCCGTAAGCGGCGGGCGGTTGATCGGTCCAGGCCAGCGAGCCTTTCCGCACGGGACCCACGACCCAATAATCCTTGTAAACCACGCCCAGATCCTCAGGCAGTTCCGTGAGCAGGTAACGGTTTCTCGGCCGGTAGTAAAACTCGATGGATTCATTCGTGCGCAACGCCAGGTTCATCGTGTGCGCATTCGAGTAGGGATGATGATTCCTGCTGGGCTTTGCCCCACGAAAAACCGATGCCATGTCCGCCTTTTCATCAAACGGGTAATAGGGATCAGGAGGATTCTTCTGCTTCAGAAACAGGTCCGGGGCAGACACGAGTTCGTCGACGCTGGCGATACGGCGGCCGTCTTCGAGAAACACGTAGCCGAACATGTCGGTATCGATGTAGTTCCATTTGCCCTCGAACCAAATTTCCGGAACGGAGTGTCCCGGCATGGATCGCGTGCGGGCCCGCATGCCCGCCTCGTTATACAGTGCCGTCATGGCCTTGCTGTTGTTGCCACATAACGAGAAGCCGTAAACCGCCATCAACTTGAGCGGGTCGTCGACATAATGGCCGCGCTCTTCGATGGGCCCGTTGAAGTGAATCTGGTGGGCCATGCCGAACTTGTGAAGCGCGAGAACCTTTTCACGCTCGCTGCCGGCGCCTTTCGTGACGGACGAGACAATATCGGCGACGTCCCAGCAGTTTGGCTGCGCCTGTCCGATCAGCCGAATGGAGAACTGCTCGGCGGAAGCCGCCAGCGCAAAGAGAAGAACGAGTATCGTAGGCCGCATTGCAATCCAGTTATTGAAGGTCCAGAGATTTCAGGATCTCCCGGATGGCGAAGTCCCGCAAGTGCTCCACGTCATCATTCCGGGTGGTGACAAAAAACTCGGCGTCCGTGTAGATGCGGTTGTCGAGGACGATGCCCTGAAACATGGCTTCCTGGCGGCGGTGGATTTCCGCGCGCAACGCTTCCCATCGCGAGGGGTCTTTCCGCTTCACCAGATTTTCCAGGGTCTTGAGATAGCGGACATCGTCGATGCCTTCGCGGGCAGCCTCGAAGGCTAAAGTGCGCACCGGTTCAGCGCCGTCCACGGAAGGATAGACGGCTACCCAGTCCGCGTCGGATTGAGGCAAAGGATCGTTCGCTTCACCGCGACCGTCGAAATCGTTCCAGGGATTGTTGATGTAGTAGTTCCATGACCAGAAAAACATCGCCTCGCTTCCGTAGAAAGCGGGGATTTGGCCGTACAGGAGGCGGCATTTCCCGAAGGACTGATCCGCGGTGATGTTGTTGTAGGTCCAGAAGCGCTTGCCGAATTCACGCGCGAGGCGGCTCATATGTTCCAGGTCGCGATTGGCGACCACGATATCGGAACTGTGCAGCAGCGGGCCGGGGTCCTTCCGCGGCTCGAAGAACACACCGTAGACCGGGACCTCCGGGAAGTGCTTCTTGAGCAGATGGTAGCGGTACGGGTGATAAGCCATGATGAACTTTGTCGGCTCGTCGTTGATCAGCAGCGCAAGGGGAGGCCAGCCGGCTTCTTTGGCGTGTGCAAAGATCTGGCGCAGGCCTTCGATGTAGGGCTTTTCCCAACGCGGATCGGTCATGTCCATGAGGGTGACCTCGCGGCCTCCGAGGTCGCGCTTCATCAGGCGCAGGTCGAAGGCCCGGGCAAGCGCGATTTCGTACATGCCAAGCCAACTGTTGCCGAGCGACGGAACAATGGGGCCGCGCATTCCGGCCTGCTGCATGCCGCGGACGAAGGCGTCGAACTCCGTGAAATCCAGCCGAACCTTACCGGCGTCATTTTGGACGCGGATGGGATGCGAGCCCCAGAACCATTGCAGCGCATCCATGCCGTAGCGCTTCATCATGGCCCATTCCCCCTTTTCGAACTTCCGGCCGCTGAGAAACGCGCCGAAACGCACGCCGGGGTCGTCCAGCTTGAACGGCAGCACGCGGACTTCAAGCGGCACCTCGAGCGCCGCGCCGCCGGGTTGCGCCATGCGGAGTGTGGTCTGGTACAGGCCAGGCGCGGCGTCGGGCGGCACCGACGCGGTAACCCAATAAAGGCGGCTGCTGCCGGCGGGGACAGCCTGCTCCGTAACCGGGCGGAGGAAAACCGGATAGCGGACGAAGCGGCCGATACGCTTGATTCGTGTGGTATCGAATTCACCGGAGCTGCCACCCATCGATTTGGTGCGGAGTTGGACGGGATGAAACAGAACATCCTCGATCTTCAGCCACGATGGTCCCCGCAGTTCGGGACGGATGGCCGGGATTTCCCGCAAAGCGTAAAGGGAGAAAGGCCGCGATTCCATCTCGCCGGGAGTAGCGGTGATCCGTAGTCTGGTGAGCGCTTCGCCGGGAGCGGGCCGCGAATTGGGCAGCAATTCGAAATTGCGATCCCGCTGATAGAGCAGCCAGCCGCGTTGGTGATCGGCTTCCGAAGGCTGAAGCATCTCGCCCGAAACCGGCAGAAACTCCTCCTGGATGCCGGCAGGAACGGGCGGAACGGGAAGGTCGCCCGGTTGTGCGAACGCCGCGGCACACACCAAAAACGCAAAGGGGCACTTGAGAGCCATTTCTCCGATGATAAGCCGAACCAGCGGGTACAGACGGCGGCCAACAGGTTATGCTTTCTGGTAAGGCAAATTCCTATGTGGATGAACAATCGTTTCCCGATGCTGTTCCTCGTCATGGCAGTGCTGGGCGTTTACGCTGCCGCTCCGCCGGTTTCGAATCGAGCGCCGGCACCCAACGATATCGGTTATCTGCCGGCTGACGGAGCCAAAGTGGGCACGAATCCTCCCGCGCTGGCCTGGCTGCCCGAACCGCACGCGGATGCTTACGCCGTCCAACTCGCGCGCGACGAGGGATTCCAGAAAGGCGTAATCACGATCCGGCGCACACCGTATGTGCTGTACACGCATACCGCGACGCTCCGTCCCGGAACCTGGTGGTGGCGGTACGCATGTCTCGATGCGCGGGGGAACCAGTCGGCGTGGAGCCAGGCACGGCACTTCACCATCGCCGGAGACGCGCAGCCGTTCCCACGTCCATCCGACGAACTGGTGCGCGAGAGAATTCCAAAAAGCCATCCTCGCCTGATGTTGCGGCCGGAGGAGGTTGAGATGTTCCGGCAGGCGCGCCTTGGACCGGAAAAGGCCCGTTGGGAAGAACTCGTCAAGGCAGCCGAGGAATACCTGAAGGCGCCGCTTATGCCCGAACCGCCGCCCTGGACCGATGGAAAATGGAACGCTCCGGAGTGGAGGCGCAACTTCCAGGACACGCTCCGCGCAGTGGAGAAGGCCGAGACTCTTGCTTTTTGCTACTTGCTGTCCGGCGACAAACGCTATGGCGAAGGAGCACGCAAATGGCTGCTCCATTTCGCCTCCTGGAATCCGGCCGGCAGCACCAGCATGGACGTCAATGACGAAGCCGGAATGCCGATCCTCTATCTCACTTCGCGCGCTTATGATTGGGCCTACGATGCGTTGAGCAAAGAAGACCGCGAAGCCATGCGCAAGATGGTGCGGTTCCGCGGAGAGGAAGCGTACGACTGGCTGCACGACAAGCCGTTCGAGCAGCAGGCCTATAACAGCCATGGCGGCCGGATGTGGCACTTCCTCGGTGAGGCC
Organism: Bryobacteraceae bacterium; assembly: GCA_035714225.1. Taxonomy (GTDB): domain Bacteria; phylum Acidobacteriota; class Terriglobia; order Bryobacterales; family Bryobacteraceae; genus CAADGY01. The sequence continues at coordinate 5,756 of DASTMK010000427.1, forward strand.
GCGATCGCTTACTACGGTGAGGTGCCCGAAGCCACCAAATGGCTGGACTACGCGCTGTCGATATTCTGGGGATGGTATCCATCCTATGGCGATGAAGACGGCGGGTGGGCGCAGGGTTATTCCTACTGGGCGAGCTATGTCAACCGCTCTACGTGGTGGTTCGACGCGCTGCGAGCCGGTCTGCTCATCGACGGTACGGAGAAGCCTTTTTACCGGAATGTCGGGCTCTTCCCGATGTACGTGGCGCCGCCGAATGGATCGCTCACGGGATTCGGAGATTTCGCGGAAGCCGAACCGAACGCCAGAGCGGCCGTGCCGGTGTCGTATTTTGCACGGATGCGCGGAGTACCGGAATGGCAGTGGTTCGCGGAAGCTTGGGGCAAGGGGGAAGGAGAGACCGGTCCGATCGGTTTCATCCGCTCCGCGCGCCCGGACCCGCCGAAAGTGACGGCACGTCCGCCGTCGAACTGGCCGCAAGCCAAGTGGTTCCGCGGCGCCGGGTGGGTCTCGCTCCATTCGGGCATGATGAACCCAGCCGAAAACGTGCAGGTCATGATGCGCGCAGCGCCACTCGGGAATATCAGCCACAGCCATGCCGACCAGAACGCCATCGTTCTCGCCGCCTTCGGCTCGCCCCTGTTGGTGAACACCGGTATCCGGCCGTGGTATGGCAGCCCGTTCAGCAAGGAATGGTATTGGACAACCAAGGCCCACAACGCCCTGGAAATTGACGGCCAGGGCCAGCCCAAGACGGCGGAAGCCACGGGGGAAATCATCGTCTTCCAACCCGGCAAAGAGTACGACTACGTTGTGGGCGATGCGACGCCTGGTTACGGTGCGAACATGGAACGCTACCGGCGGCACCTGTTGTTCCTGAAGCCCGACGTCATTGTGTTGGTGGATGAGGTTTCGGCGCGCAAACCGGTCTCGCTGAAGTTCTGGCTGCACGGGCGGGCACCATTTGAACTGAACCCGGCAGGCGACCATGTTGCACTTACTTTCGGCAAAGCATCGCTGTCCGGTTTCCTGCGTTCGCCGGGCGGCGTGCAAACGGTTCAAACCGACAAGTACCCTCTCCCGCCGGAACAAGGTCAGACCCGGCCGGAGTGGCACCTCTCGTCCGAGACGAAAGCGAAGCATACCAACGCGCGTTTCGTCGCGGTACTCGGAGTGGGCAAAGCTGGTGAGAAGATCCCGCTCGACTCCGTAGAAGACGCGAGCAGCGGCGGCCGTATTGCCGTTCAATTCCGCCGCGCCGGGAAGCCGGTAAGCATCTCTATCGATCCGGCCGGGCCAACGGTATCGATACGATAATGTCGTGAGCAGTCGTGTAAAGCCCTTTCTCAGCCTGTGGATCGCCTGTACTGTGCTGCCGGCCCAAACCTGGATTGCGGCCACAGACGAGGCCCTGGTTAAACGCACAGGAACGTGGACGGCAGCGGAATTCCGGCGCGCCAGTTCCGGGCACCTGCTGACGGTGGAAGATGGGGCGGCATTGGAGCTCACTTTCACCGGTACACGCGTGGTGTTGTCACTCGATGCCCATGGCCTTTCCTATGCGCATCTTGGTCTCGAAAATCTTGGCATTCTGGAGGTCACGCTAGACGGCCAGCCAAGCACGGCGGTTCTGCCGCAACAGGAGGACCGCGATGTCGTGCTCGCTCGCGAACTTCGCAATGGCGCACATACGCTGCGCCTGGTGCATCGCGCAACTTCCGCGGGAAGTGGCGCGCGCGTTGCCGGATTTCGCATTCTGAGCGGCAACGAAGGCGGCCTTTCCTTTCTCCTGCACGGCGAGGCCAACCGCTATTTGAACGACATTCGCGCAGTCGTCTCGAAGAACGGCCAGGTGGTCCGCAACGGGCTGTTTCGCAATTGGCTCACCGGACAATGCCGCATTGCCGGACTGCCCGCCGGACCAGGATATGAAGTAGAGTTGATGGCCGCCGGCTGGCAAACTCAGCACCTCCGGAATATCGAGATCAAGGCCGGGCAGGAAACGGAACTGCGGCCCGTGTACCTTCTCCGTAAGCCGGAAAGCACGACGAGCGGTGTTGAATTCCCTCGCGCCGGCCAACCCGCAATCGTACGGTCCGGAGAATCGTTCGCTACGCGCGTATTCCTGGCCGGAGCATCCATCGAGTCCGTTGAACTGCGCCGGCAAATCGGACCGGCAACCATTTCCCGCGAGGTCGTGTTTCGCGAAGACAAAGCGCGTGAGCAGGACGGCAGAGCGGAAGGGATCATCACATTGCCCACCGGCGTTGCACCCGGGCTTTACGACCTGGTTTTCCGGCTATCGAAGAAGGCCAGCCGGAGTGCGCCGCGCGCCGTCTACGTCGTTGCGGAATACCCCAAGAACCCCGTCTTCGTTACGTTCGGCCACATGGATACCTTTGGGCAGGAGGCTGCCGAGTATCTACAGCGTCTGGCCGGTCTCTCCAATCTGATTGGCGCGGACATGGTGCTGGTCAGCAATGAGGTGAACGCCGCCTACGCGTTGGGCGCGTTCGCGCGACTGGACATGCCGCACCTCATCACATTCGGTAATCATGAGGTGGCCGGCCACGAAGAATTTTATGGAAACGCCATCAGCATGATCGATTACGGGCCGGAACTCAGCATCCTCAATTTTTCTCATGCCTGGCATGGCGACCTTTCACATGCGTACGCTCTGCTCGACTCGCGAGCGAAAACCCGTTGCAAAATCATTAACGCCTTCGAGCACGATGCGCCGGTGGAGGCGATGCTCGACCGGTACGGAATCTCTTTCCTTCATGAGGCCCACGGACCCGATCCAAAGGTGATGCAGATCGGCCGCACTCCCACGCAACGCGCCGGCAAGGTGAACAGCGAGAGTTTCCGGGTGGTGCGTTTCGAAGGCTGCCGCCCGGTGTCCTTCACCTACGCGGGACATCCTTCGGCGCCGATCCCGCTTCCGCGCCACCAGCCCGCGCCAATGCAGCTTTCTTTTTCGGCACCCAATGACGGCACCGCGCGAAGGGTGACCGCGCGTATTTCCAACCGTTGGGCACAGTCTTTCCCCCACGGGCGAGTGGTTTTCGTGATGCCGGCGGGCGATTGTACCGTGGAGGGCGGCCGTATGGAATCCGCGATCGCCAGCGACGACGGGCGCTTCGTCGTCCTGACCGCGCGCGTCGATATTCCCGCGAATGCCGATATCCAGGTGACTGCCGAATCGCGGCGGCGATGACACCGTCTATGTGGTAGGCTCGGGCCATGCAGCGCAGGAGTTTTCTGGTTTCAACGGCAGCGGCAATGCTGAATGCCGCTCCGGAACAACCGCGCACGTTTGTCTATAAAACTGTGCCCGGATGTGACATCAAAGCAGACGTTTACTATGGCGGAAAGGCTGCCGCCGTGTGGATCCATGGCGGTGCGTTGATCTCAGGGTCAAGACGTCTGTCTCGGGATTCGCGCGTTTTGCGGTCGCTCCTCGAAGCGGGCTTCACCGTCGTATCGATTGATTACCGTTTAGCGCCCGAAACCAAGCTGCCCGAAATCATCGAAGACATCCGGGACGCGTTCCGCTGGCTTCGCACCGAGGCCGGCTCGCTGGGTATTGACGGTGACCGTGTCGTTGTATGCGGCGGCTCGGCGGGCGGGTATCTGACCCTGATGAGCGGGTTCTGCGTGAAGCCGCGGCCGAAAGCGCTGGTCTCGTATTGGGGCTACGGCGACATCGTGGGGCCATGGTATTCCCGCCCCGACCCGTTTTATTTAAAGCAGCCCGCAGTCACACGCGAGGAGGCACTGAGCACGGTAGGCAAATCGCCGCTTTCGGAGCCACCGCAGAAGAACAACCGGGGCCGCTTCTACCTGCACTGCCGCCAGCAAGGCATCTGGCCGAAGGAAGTGGCTGGACGTGACCCGGATACGGACGATGCCTGGTTCAATCCCTACTGCCCCATCCGCAACGTCACACGGGACTATCCGCCTACAATGTTGGTGCACGGAACGGCGGACACCGATGTGCCCTACGAGCAATCGAAACAGATGGCGGAACGCCTGCGGCAACAAGGCGTCGAGCATCAGTTGGTCACCGTGTCCGGCGGCGGGCACGGAATCGGCAATGTCCCACCCGCCCAGCAGGACGACATCTATCGCAAGGCCGCAGAGTTCTTGAAGAAGCGAACCTGACGGCCCGGGGAGCAGATCAGTTTGGACGGAAAATTTCATTCGAGCAGCCGCCGCGGGTTTCTTCGCGAGGTTGGCGGTCTCGCATTCGCTGTAACGGGCCATACGGCCGAAAACGGCGCTGCGCCGTGGTACCGGCGTGCCTATCGATGGGGCCAGACGAACATCACGGAGAAAGATCCGGAACGCTACGACATCGAATGGTGGCGGAAATATTGGAAGCGAACACAGGTGCAGGCGGTAATTATCAATGCAGGCGGCATTGTTGCTTACTACCCGAGCAAGTTTCCACTTCAGCACCGCGCCCAATTTCTTGGGAACCGCGACCTGTTCGGCGAACTGACGAAAGCGGCGCACGATGACGGAATCTTCGTCATGGCCCGTATGGATTCGAATCGCACCGGGGAGGATTTCTTCAAGGCTCACCCCGACTGGTTTGCCCGCGACAAAGACGGAAATCCCTACCGCGCCGCGGACAAATTCATTACCTGTATCAACAGCCCCTACTACGAGGAGTACCTTCCAGGCGTCCTCACCGAGATCATCGAGCGCTCGCGCCCGGACGGTGTCACGGATAACAGTTGGGCGGGCCTGGGCCGCAGCAGTATCTGCTATTGCGCGAACTGCGAGCGGGAGTTCCGGAAGAAGACCGGCAAAGCGATTCCCTCCGGCGCGAATTGGGACGATCCGGTATACCGGCAGTGGATTATGTGGAACTATGAACGCCGGATCGAGATCTGGGAGTTGAATAACCGCGTGACACAGCGGGCGGGTGGTCCGGACTGTATCTGGTCGGGCATGAATAGCGGCTCGATATCCAACCAGGCGCGATCGTTCCGCGATCTGCGCGAGATCTCCAAACGCGCTCACATCATGATGCTCGATCACCAGCGGCGCGACGACGATACGGGTTTTCAGCAGAACAGCGATACCGGGAAACGCGTTCACGGCCTGCTCGGCTGGGACAAGCTGGCGCCCGAAAGCATGGCCCTGTATCAAACGGGACCAGGCTATTTTCGTTTGGCGAGCAAACCCGCCGCCGAAGCGCGAATGTGGATGATTGCCGGAATCGCGGGCGGCATCCAACCCTGGTGGCACCATGTCGGGGCTTACCATGAGGACCGGCGCATGTATCGCACGGCCGAGCCGGTGATGCGCTGGTGCAAGGATCACGAACAATGTTTGGTAAACCGCCAGCCCGTGGCCACGGTTGGAGTGTTATGGTCGCAGCGCAACACGGATTTCTATGGCCGCGACC
>DASTMK010000428.1:0-4522 GCA_035714225.1 Bryobacteraceae bacterium
CATATCGTTATGGCCGAGGCGGTCGGACACGGCTGGTGGGACGGGTACGGGAAGGCGGCTCGCAGCGGATGCCGCGCGCCAAGTTGGCGAGAACCGCCCAAGTTGAGATCTGGCCTGCCAGCGGATGGTCCACGTCACTTGCTCGGTATTTACCGCCGGTTAGCGCAACGGAAAGTCGGATCTATAATAATCGGGCAGCTGTGCGCCCGGACCTGACATGCGGTCAGGCGACCGGCAGCGGTCAGCGATCCGTCGACGCAGTCACAGGTCTTTTCGTGAAATTCCGAGCTTCCGCATAAGGGCGTTTAGAGTCGTCCGAGGCATTCCGAGACGGGCTGCGGCCCGGCTGACGACTCCTCCGGTCTCCCGGAGCACGCGTATGACATGCTCCCTCTCGACGTGCTCCAGTGTGCTATCCCCCGCCGCTTGCGACGCACTGGACTGCAATTCCGACAAAGGGGCGCGGAGGCCGGGACCTCTTGAAAGAATGACAGCCCTTTCAATGAAGTTCTCGAGCTCCCGAACGTTGCCTGGCCACGCATAATTCACGAGCGCCCGCATCGTCTCCGACGGAATCCTCTCGATCTCCTTGTTCATTTGCTGGGCGTACTTCTGGGTGAAGTGCCGTGCCAGTATTGGAATGTCCTCAGGGTGATCGCGCAACGGCGGTGTCGTGATCGGGAACACCTTGAGGCGGTAGTAGAGATCGCTTCGAAAGAGCTTGTCGCCCATCATCTGAGTCAGGTTGCGGTTGGTGGCGGCGATCAGCCGGACATCAATGGGAATCGTGCGGGTCCCCCCCAGCCGTTCGAACGACTTCTCCTGGAGGGCACGCAGCAGTTTGGGCTGCAGGTCAAGCGGAATATCGCCAACTTCGTCCAGAAACAGGGTGCCCCTGTGCGCCATCTCGAAGCGGCCCAGTTTCTGTCCCAAGGCGCCGGTGAAGGCTCCTTTTTCGTAACCGAACAACTCGCTTTCGAGAAGCCCGGTGGGGATCGCAGCGCAGTTCAAACTAATGAAAGGCTGCTTCCTCCGGGGGCTGAGCCGATGGATCGCGCGCGCGACCAGTTCCTTCCCGGTGCCGGTCTCTCCGACGATCAGCACGTTCGCGTCGGTCGGGGCCACAACCTCGACGTTGCGGAGGACTCTCCTTAGAGCGGCACTGTTGCCGACCATTTCCTCAAAATCCTGTTCGCTCTCGACGTCTTCGTCCCCGATATTTTCATTCCGGTTGCGATCGCGAAGGTCCTGGACGAACGTAATCCATCGGAAGGGAGAGAGTTTTAATACCGCGGTGGCGATCAAAACCGGCACGCGGGCGCCGTCCTTCGAAAGCAGTTCCTTTTCGTAAGGCGTGCAGGCCCCGAACCGCAGTGCTTCTTCGTGTGCGAGATCGTCGAGCGCGGCGTATTCCGGCGGCGTCAGATCCCGCCATCGCAAGCTGCCGTTAAGCAGATCTTCGCGGCTGTACCCGACAATTTTCAAGAAGGCGTCGTTGGCTTCGGGAACCCGATCGAACTCACCGGATACGATCCCGGCGATGGTAGACCGCAAAGGCGCCCGTCGAACCCGTGCGCGGCTGTGACGCAGTTTTTCGTCGCGCTCATGACGCTCGCTGAAATCGCGGACAATCCGGGCAAATCCTTGCAGTTCTCCACGCGCATCCCGTAGCGCCAGCGTAATAACGTTAGCCCAGAATCGCGTCCCGTCCTTCCTCGCATGCCAGCCTTCGTTTCCGAAATGGCCTTCGGCCGCTGACCGGGTCAGCTCGCGTTGCGGCTCAGAACCGTTATTCTCGTCGATGGAATAGAGAGCGGAGACGTGTTTGCCAACAGCCTGATCTTCGCTGTAGAGGTAGATACGCGACGCGCCCGGGGACCAGGTGACGACATGGCCTTCCATATCCAACAGGAACTGTGCCAAGTCCTCGTCCGAAGCGGCAGCCTTCGACGCCGTGGCCGAACTATCAAATTCTGTTGAAGGTACCTTATGACAGACAATTGTCCGAAGGAGCGCCTCGAGCTGTGGGGGGCCGTATTTCAGCACCCAACTGGCCGACCGTGACCGGGGGACTTCCGAGGCCAACGCTCCTCCTCGGCCCTGTCTCGGCACCAACCAGCTTTCTGAGGCGTCCAGTGTTGGCCCTGTATTGCAGGCAGGTCAACGCCGAACCGGGCCACCGAATCCATGCTAGCACCTGACGGCGCTTCGAGTGGCCCGATTGACCATATTTCGTCAGGTGGCGGCTACGTTGCTGCGCAGTCCGTGCGCTGTAATGCTCGCTCCATCCGCAAGCGACGGGCCGGCAAAAAGCATTCCTCTCTGGATGTGGCGCGGGCGGATTGACATGCTTACGCGTGGAATCCCCAGGAAGGAATGCATCTCCACGCTTTCGATCTGAAGGCAATTGCATCCCTGCTGTCTCACGGCCCGGATGCCGCGCTTGAGCGCCCTGTAGACCGTTTTTTCCCGATCGAATCCGAAGGCCGTCATCCGTAGAGGCCCGGCCATGAAGAAGAACGTCCAGCCCGTGGCTGAGAGTTCCTTTTCGAGCTGCTGAGAAGTCAGACCATGCGTTACAACCGTCCAGCCATTCAGATGTGGATCAGCTTCGACCTGAAAGCATCGCGGGCGCAACGCATCTGGTTGAATGAGAAGGACCCCTGACGTGATCATTGGATTTCTCCGTTGTTCATACGCCGCGAACAGCCTTGGGGCCGGCAGCAGTTGCCTGTCGGCCCCTTGGATCGCGGTAGCCCCCGCCTACCTGGCCGCGAGTGGAGTCCCGATCGCCGTGCCGATGACTTCGCCGGAGATCACTAGCTCTACCCGTCGATTCTGCTGCCGGCCGCTCGCGCTATCGTTCGATGCCACCGGCTGAGTCTCCCCCAGACCTTTCGACGTGACCGAACCAGATGACATTCCCTGCTGCGTCAGGTAATCCCGGACGGCCGCGCCTCGATGTTCGGAAAGCCGCTGATTGTAGTCGTCGCTACCCACGCTGTCCGTGTGCCCTTCAACGTCCAACTTCAGGCCCGGGTGTCCTGAAACGATACCAGCCACCTTGGCAAGCTTTTCGCGCGCCAATGGTCGCAACGTGTACTTACCCGTATCGAATAGAACGTCGGACATGTTGACGATCAGGCCGCGCGCTGTATCACGGGTCTGGAGAATGGCATTGAATTGACTTAGTAGCTGAGCTCGCAGTGCCGCCTTTTCCGCCTCAGCCTGGGCTCGGTCTTTTGCGGCGCGGTCGAGTTCGGCCTGGTTTGCCGCCTTTTGCGCTTCGTTTTCTCTTCTGAGCCGGTCCGCCTCGGCGGCAGCGGCAGTGGCCCGCGCCTCGTTCTCCAGCCTTGCGCGGTCCGCGTCGGCCGCGGCGGTGGCAAGACGCGCTTCGTTTTCTACCCTTAACCGATCTGCTTCCGACGCGGCGGCAGCCATACGGGCCTGGGTTTCCAGCCTTACGCGTTCTGCTTCAGCCGCGGCTGCGGCCGCCTGCTCATTCTTTTCGCGTGTCAAGCGCTCCGATTCGGCCTGGGCTTTGGCCTGTGCTGTTTCCGCTTCGCGGCTGATCCTATCCGTCTCCGCCTTTGCAGCAACTCGCTCGGTCTCCAGGCGTGCCTCGCGATCGGCGGACCGCTGCCGTTCGGCCGCCAGGGCTTCATCCTCCTGCCGTTTGACGGCGATCGCGCGGGAGTCTTCCGCGGTCTGCACCGTCTCGCGCGCCGCCATCGTTACCGGTTTTCGCCCAGCCTTGCTGGTTTGGTACGCTTCGGCTTGGGCTAGACTCTGCTCGGCTTTCTTAAAGGTCTCGGTGGCAAAACGATCCGCGCCAACCGCGCGTGCGATTTGAACGGCGTTGCGTGCTTCGTAGAGTTCCAAAGGCGTTTTCTGATCCAGCTTTAAGGCCAGGGGATTCGCGAGGCGCTGGTACTGGCCACGTTGCAGCAGCTCATACTTGGCTTCGATCTCTTCCACTTTTCCCTTAGTGTCCGGGCGCACCACGTTTTCCATGACAATCAGATCGCTGGGACGGGTCACCGAGTAGTACGGCTCTGCCGTGACGACCAAGGCAAAGACCTGTAGTTCGGTGGTCACATTGAGTTTGCTCTTTGTCCCATTCAAGAGAATCTCGCCCAGGTTGGCCGTTCGGCCCTCCGGCGTGATCGCCCACAGGACATAGGTCAGGTATTCAGCACCCTGTTTGTTTGCCGGCCGCAGATTGTCAAATTCGACCTCGATCTCGATATAGCCCTGCTTGCTTTCTACTTTGGCCTCCCCGCGAGCGCCCGCCAGTAGTTCCGTGCCGCGAAAGTCGATCTTTGTTGCGCCGCTGCGGTGCTGATAGTTGATTGCCCTTGCGGTCCGCGCGGTTACGGTGACGCGATAGATGGGCGCATCTCCTCCGGCCATTCTGGAGGCGTTCTCGTCCTGGGGTGGCGCCACCTGAGCGGACAAGATGCCGGATACGATCAGAAATGCGCCGGTAAGCTTCGTTTGAGTCACTTTTGTTCTTTCTCGC
>DASTMK010000429.1:0-12886 GCA_035714225.1 Bryobacteraceae bacterium
GGTCGCTCGCGCGCCTCACGATGACGTTCAATCCACAGGTCTGACCAATCTCCTTTACGGGGTCTGCGCCCCACTAAACCGATACAGCCTGTGACCTGTCTACTCCGGAAGTCGCCTCCCGGAGCTTACCGCCGACCGTAGCGCCATGAGACATTCATCTCATCTCCTTTCTGCGCCAGAGGAGCCATCATCGGCTCCTGGCTGTTCGTTGTGTAATGCGAAAAGACGCGGAGAATACCCGCATTAGTCCCAACGCCGTTCACTTAAGGAATTTGGGGCTGCGCAAGGTTCGAATTGGCGTCTCAGTCAAGCCTACCTTCTTCCGAGCCGGTAGGAGTCAGGGCGGAGCCATAAGTCCAGTTTGGGCGTTGGGAATAAAGCCGATGGTGTGGCGTACGCCTGCGCCACTTCTCAGCCTCTGAGCGTTGGGCACTTCCGCACAATCGTCGGCAAATCTCAGCAGCAGGCGTTTTCCGTCCAGGTGACAGGCTGCCACTGCATGACGATTTCGTAAGCGCTGGCCGACTACTCGCGGTGATTACCGGGCCAAGCTGCGGCTGCCGGCACGACTCGCCGACTGTACGCTCAATCGGATATTTCTTAGATTCGTCGATAATCGGGACAACCGTGCGGATCTACTCTTGACGCAGTGCCCTGACTGGATCGACCCGGCTTGCGCGACGGGCAGGTATGAAACCTGCGACCACCGCGGCTGCTAACAAAATCGTAATCATAGCTGTCAACGTCGCAACCTGAACAGGCTGCATTCCTTGCACGAGACGCTGCAGTACGCGTCCTGCTGCTAGAGCAGCGAGTATCCCCAAACCAATGCCCGCAAATGCCATCTGCAAGCATTGGCGCAACACCAGCGCCATCACATCGCGAACGGTTGCTCCAAGCGCCATGCGCACACCAATCTCAGGTACGCGCTGGCCGGTCAAGTAGGCCAGCACGCCATAAATGCCGGTCGCCGCGAGAATCAAAGCGATTCCGGCAAACACCCCAAATAGAAGCAAGAGAAACCGGTGCCGGGCGAGCGAGGCGCTCGCGAGCTGCTCCATCGTTCGGAGTTCATATAGCGCCTGGTCTCTAGCCGCGCCCCGCAACTCGAACTCCAGCGGCTTGATTACATCCATGGGCGGTATTTTCGTTCGCACGGTAATGGACATGATCGACGAGAAGAAGCGCAACAGAGGGACGGGCACCTGCGCAAAGGGATAGTAAATCTGATCGCGCACACGCGACTGATCATCACGCGCCAGGCCCCAGTGCCGCACATGGCCAACCACACCAACAACCTGAACGGGAGCGTCGCCAAACGCCGGAATCCAGAGACGCCTGCCAACAGCGTGCTGTTCGCCAAAAGCGTTCCGCGCCAAATTCTCATCGATGACTACGACCGACTCGCTCCCTTCGCGATCGTGTTCATTGAAGAAACGTCCTTCGCGCAGCGGAATCCCCATCACCTTCAGGTAGTCTGGTGTTACGGATGAGGCGAGCGCAAAAGGCTCCCGGTTCGCCGGCAGTGGAGCCGCCGTAGTCCGGTAGGTGACTGAATTCTCCCCTTCACGCATGGGGACGATATCGGTGAGCGCGGCGAATTCCACGCCGGGCACACGGCGAGCGCGGTCAAGCACGTCCTGCCAGGCTGACCGGATTTGCGATGGATTTGCTACCGCGCTGGGGGAAAGTGCAAAGCGAGCCGTCAACACGTTGTGCATATTCAAACCGGGATCCAGGGAGGAGAGCGTGAGCAATGTCTTCCCCAACATCCCGGCGCAGACTAGCAGCACGCACGCCAGCGCGATCTCAGAGACAACGAATGCGCTATGGAGGCGCCGCGAACCTCCGGCGAGGGCGCGACCTCCGGCGCGGAGCGCGTGTCCCAGGCTGTGCGATGGAACACGCAGAGCGGGGACGACCCCGAACAACAGGCCGCTCAAGAGCGACACTCCGATAGCAAACCAGAGTACAGACCAGTCAAGCTGAATCTCCTCGGCGCGGGGCAAGCTACCAGGCCAGAACACCACGAACGGACGAAGGCTTACCGCTGCAAGGACGATACCCAGCAGGCCACCGCAAATACCGAATGCCACGCTTTCGGTCAGGCATTCTCGCATCAGGCGGCCCCGTCCGGCGCCGAGCGCGACGCGCATTGCAAATTCGCGTTCACGTGAAATCGCCCGAGTCAGGAACAGACTGGCTATGTTCACACAGGCGAGTAAGAGCAGCAATCCGACGCCGGACAGGAGGAGCCACAGTGTCTCACGGACATCTCCGACCAACTCCTGTTGCAGCGGATGCACCCGCATGGTGATGCCTTCATTCGACTTCGGATACTCCTTGGCTAGCTGATTCGCGATCACCGCGATCTCGGACTGAGCCTCGGACAACGTGACCTTTTGCCGCAGGCGCGCTACGAGGTGAATAAAGCGCGCTGCGCGATTTTGCATCCTGGGGTCTGTGCTCTGACCGAGCGGCGTAAACACGTCTGCATCCCCAGACAACTGAAAACTTGCCGGGGCAATGCCGACAACCGTATAGGTCTTACCCTCAAAAACCAGTGTTCTGCCGACGGCGGCCGGATCACCCGAAAAACGGCGTTGCCACAATGCGTAACTGATGATTGTGACGGGCGGCGCCCCGGGCCGGTCTTCGTCGGGCTGAAAGGCGCGCCCGAGCAAGGGCAGCGTGCCCAGAGTCGGGAGCAGTTCCGCCGAGATCTTCCGCCCGTTCGCGTATTCCGGTTCTCCAGGCTCACTGATCGTGCCGCCGCCGTAGGTCCACGCAGCAACCGTAAGCGATCGGCTGCTACGCCTGAGATCGTCGAAATCGGGATTCGAGAACCCCCAAAAGTCGCCAAGGCGCTCGGTATATCCATTCACCGTGACCAGTCTGTCCGAGCCGGAAAACGGGAGGGCCTTGAGCAGGACGCTGTGGACCACGGCGAACATGACGGTTGTGGCGGCGACGCCCAGCCCGAGGATCATCACCGCGACGGCGCCGAACCCCGGCTTTTGCCTGAAAGTACGAAACGTATGACGAGTGTCCCGCACCAGGTCCTCCAGCCAGCGTGTGCCGCGAGCATCCCTGCACTTTTCCTTGACTTGCTCGAAGCCTCCGAGAGAAAGCCGGGCTTGTCGCCGCGCCTCTTCAGGAGTGCAGCCGCTGGCGATCAGGTCGCCCGCATGCTGGTCGAGGTGAAAGCTCAATTCCTTTTCCAGTTGCTCTTCCATTTGCTTCCGGCCAACGAGACGGGACCACCAGTTCATTTCGCTCTCCCGTCGGCCATCGCCAGGATGAATCCGACAGCTTCGGTCAACCGCTGCCAGCTCGCTGTCTCAGCCTCGAGCTGTGTGTGGCCCTTTCGCGTTAGCCGGTAGAACTTCGCGTCGCGCCCGGTTTCCGTTTTTTTCCAGTCCGCGGTGAGAAGCCCTCGATTCTCCAGCCGATGCAGCGCGGGGTAGAGAGAACCTTCCGGAACCTGGACCACACCGCGCGAGACTTGTTCGAGCCGTTGCGCGATGGCGTATCCATGGAGAGGGCCGGCGGCAACCGCTTTGAGGATCAGCAGGTCCAATGTGCCCTGAGGAAGATCCGATTTGGGAGTCGTCACATATACCTCGTGCTTCTATGGATGCATTGTAGCGCAAGAAGCCATAGAAGCACAAGGTATGTGATTGTCCGTCGACATCCCCGCATGTGTCCGGTTCCCCGGTTTAGTTGCGCAAAGCGGTGCCACGTGGGATGTGGCCTGACGACAGCCTGATCCTCGCTGACGGCGTAGTATTTCACATTCCTGACGGTCGGTAGTTCGCCGCCGGAAGGCGCGAGGGACAGGCGATTAAGCGGCCATCTCCCGTAGCACTTCTGGATGCCTTTCTGCAACCCGAATCAAGGTCTTCGCCGCACCGCTGGGAACACGGCGTCCTTGCTCCCATTGCTCCAGTGTGCGACGCGATACGCCAAGCAACGCAGCGAACTGCTCCTGTGTCAACTCCGACTTCAGGCGCGCCCTAACGATTGGCGAACGGGGCTGGACCGAAGTTCGTTTTCCGCGGCCGGCCTTGATCGCCGCAACTCCTTCCGCGACCTCTTGCCAGACGTCGCGGCTGGCCCCCAATCGGGCCAGTGCCCGCGCGGTCAGTTTCTTAGTCATGCTCGAAAGTCTCCTTGCAGTTGTTTGAGAATGTGGGCGGGAACATTCTCGGTCTTCGCCTTCGCATAGAGTGTTAGCATCCAAAACTGGTTCGGCTCATAGCGCACGTAGTAGATTACGCGCAACCCGCCACGCTTTCCTATCCCGCCTAGCCGCCAGCGAAGTTTTCGCATACCACCCGAACCAGGGACGACTTTTCCGGCTTCCGGATGTCGCATCAGGAACTGTTGCAACTCGCCAAATTCGTCGTCATCGAGGTAGTACGCCCGGAACCGTTCGAAGGCGGGCGACTCGATAAACTCGAACACCTCTCTATACTACGCCTTTGGCGTATCTCCGTCAAACAGCACCGCGCGTCCATGCACGTCGCCCGCCTGCCCGTTCATGTTGCCGGTTGACCAGGATCTCGAACCGCTTTTATACCGTGCCGGCTAGCTCGCGATCAACGGCGAAGGGTTTACGGGATCCAGGCTGACGGGTTGTCGACATAGAGTGGAGGTGCCCTCGGGCGCTCACCTGATCCGATCCGACGCCTTTTCATTAAGTGAACCGTATTGGCATTAGTCCGGCTTGGCGTGAGGCTTGTCACCCTGTGTTCGCGGCACCATAATAGAGGCGAAATACGACGTTGCCGAAAGCTGCGATGGAAGAATCGCGTGAGATTACGGGTCTCCTCCATGCCTGGAGGAGTGGAGACGCGACCGCGCTAGACAAGATAATTCCGTGCGTCTACGCCGAACTCCACCGCCTCGCTCATAGTTATCTTTCCCGCGAGCAATCGCGCGACGTGTTGCAGACTACGGCGCTGGTGCACGAAGCATACCTCCGCCTCGTGCGGGCAAGCGAGATCGACTGGAAAAGCCGCATCCACTTCTTTGCCATTTCCGCCACTCTGATGCGGCGAATTCTGGTAGAGTTTGCAAGGACGCGCCGTGCCGTGAAACGGGGCGGTAACGAACACCGGGATGTCTTCGACGAAGATGTCCCGATGGCAGTCCCCGTTCAGGAAGACTTGGTTGCCATCGACGAAGCCCTGACCGCGCTTTCCGAAATCGATCCGCGGGAGGCCAGGGTCGTGGAACTGCGTTTCTTCAGCGGAATGACGGTGGAAGAAATCTCCGCGGAACTCGATATTTCCCCAGACACGGTATTGCGGGACTGGATGCACGCGAAGGTATGGCTACTCCGCAAGTTGTCGCTGGAGACGCGCCGTGGAGGATGAGCGCTGGAATCGGAGTAAGGACCTGTACGCGGCTACGCTCAGGATCGAGCCAGGGCAGAGACGAGCATTCCTTGCTCATGCCTGCGGAACCGACCAGAGCCTCCGGCGTGAACTCAATACCCTGCTCGATTATGAGTCTCGTGCCCGCAACTTCTTAGAGCTACCCGCCGTAGACGTCAGGGCCAAGTTTCGCTCCGGCCCAACCGATGCTCCCGATATCGTTGGGACGTCACTAGGCCACTATCAGGTGCTCGAGAAAGCCGGTACGGGAGGAATGGGTGTGGTCTACCGTGCCTACGACCGGCAACTCGAGCGTGATGTGGCAATCAAGCTCCTGGCGGGCGAGCCGGAAACGACTTCCCGCATGCGGCTTCTGGATGAGGCTCGCGCGGCCGCGAGACTGGCTCATCCGGGTATTTGCGCCGTATACGGCGTAACCTCGGCAAACGGACACGCCTGCATCGTCATGGAATTCGTCCCCGGCGAACCTCTGGCCGATTTGCTAAAGAACGGACCGTTAGGCACGGATGAAGTGATCCGGTTCGGAGGTCAACTCGCCGAAGCCTTGGCACACGCTCATGAACGTGGCGTGATACACGGGGACATAAAGAGTGCAAACATCCTCGTCACACCGGAACGGCGGATCAAGATTCTCGATTTCGGTCTAGCGCGGCGGATGCGTCCGGCGACGTCACCAACTCCCGGCCCAGCCTTCCCGATGGGTGCGCTGGCCGGCACAGTTGCCTATATGGCGCCGGAACTGCTCCTCGGCCGGGAACCCGATGTCCACAGTGATATCTGGTCGCTCGGAGTCGTACTGTATGAGATGGCGGCGGGGTTTCGGCCTTTCTCCGGGCCCGGCACTCTCGAAGTATGCTCGACGATTTTGAATTCGCCGCACCAACCGCTGCCCGGCCGCGTACCAGAACCGCT
This sequence comes from Bryobacteraceae bacterium, assembly GCA_035714225.1. GTDB lineage: Bacteria > Acidobacteriota > Terriglobia > Bryobacterales > Bryobacteraceae > CAADGY01. Next base: position 6,315 of record DASTMK010000429.1, read on the forward strand.
CCGGAGCGTGATCGAGCGATGTCTCGCCAAGGAACCCGAGCGGCGCTTTCAACACGCGCTCGAACTGGGATCCGAACTGCACACCGTCCCGTGGCGTGCGGCGGTGACGCGAGCTTTGTCCAGAAAGATCGCGGTGTTGCCATTCGAGAATCTCCCGGTCGGCGGTGCGACCGGGCATCTGGCGCAGGGAATTCACGATGCCGTGATCACAGACCTCTACCGATTGAGCGGCTTGCGGGTGATCGCGCGGCATTCCTCGATGGCCCTCGGGAAAGAGCATTTGAGCCGGGTTCCAGCGCGGCTGAATGGGGTCGATGGCGTCATGACCGGCACGATCTCGATAGCAGGTGACACTATTGAATTGAGTATCCAGCTTGCAGATGCAACGAGTGGTGAGATCGTGTGGGCGAATCGATACAACAGCTTACTGGCCGATACTGCGCGGGTACGTAAGGACATCGTTGCCAGAGTGTGCGAGGCAATGCGCCTGCAATGCGATGCCCAGCAGGCGCAGGCCGGAATCACGCGGGTCAAGCCCGAAACGTCCGCTCTTTACATGAAAGCGAGATTCTTCCTTAACAAGCTGACTCCGGACGGCTTGGCGAAAGGTCTGGCCTATCTGAGAACCGCCGTTGAGGCAGACCCCGGCGAACCTCTTGTTCACGCGGGGTTGGCCCTCGCCTACGTTCTCATCGCTCATCAGGCGTCCGTCAGGCTTGTAGGCGATCCGTTCGAACTGGCAAAGCCGTATGCGGCAAAGGCCATCCATCTGAATCCTCAGCTTCCGGAAGCCCATCAGGCGCTTGCGGAGATCAGAACTTACCTGGATTGGGACTTCGCCGCAGCGGAACATGAGTACCGGACGGCGCTCGCTCTCAGCAATGACAACCTCGCCGAAGCCCACGCGCACTACTCCTGGTATCTCATGCTCGCTGGCCGCGAGAGCGAGCAGATGGCCCATATGAAGATGGCGCAGGAACTCGATCCTCTGAACCCCGTATATCACGTTTGGATGGGCCAGCACTACGCGATCGCGGGAAGATGGACCGACGTAACGCCGGAGGCCCAAGCCGCATTGGAGATCAATCCGGGAACGCCGGATGCGTTAGTGTTGCTTGGTCACGCATACCTGCAAAGGGGGATGATCGCAGAGGGGATCGAGTGTCAGGAGCAGGCTGCGGCAATCGATCTTCGGCTCAGCACGTACGCGCTCGCGGCCACGTATGCAAGGATTGGCCGGGCCGATGACGCTCGCCGGATCGCGGCAGAACTACGCAAGAACCCAGACCATTGGAATGCATACGGACTTGCCTCTATTTACGCGGCGTTGAACGACGCCGATGAGGCGCTGTTCTGGCTGGAACGGATGTACGCATCGCGGCACATGTATACTCCCTGGGTAAGGATAGCGCCGGAATGGGCATCGTTACGGGACGATGCTCGATTTCAGAAATTGGCGCACCGTCTGCCAGTTCCGATCGGGGTCACATGGCCTGATCAATGACGAACGTGGAATGTGCATAGCGCACAAGCACAGGGTCGCAATGTTTCGCTACTAGTTCGCCGTCAGCCGCAAGGCGATGTCTTCGGAATACTCCGGCGAATCCAGGGTTGTTTTTCCTCCGGGGTGCCGCAGTGTGCTCGACTTCTCTACCTTGGCCGATTTCGGATTCACCCACATCATGTGATAGGTCCCCGCGGGGAGTTCGAGTTCCAGCGCCAGTTGGTGCGGGGTGGCGTCAACCTGGTAGCGCGGCTTGGCGTCTTTCACAACGCGCCCGTGATGGATATAGACGGCATAGGATTTTCCCGGCTCCACCAGCGCCTGAAAAGAAGCATTTTCCGGCAATCCTCCCGCTAAAATGCTGCGGTCGGGCTTCATGTGTATGAAGTCGATACGATCCATAAAGTCATGCAGGTTTCGCAGGTACCGGCGCAAACGGGTGCTCCCACCGCCGGGCTGAGCCGAAGGATATTGAAAGGTCCCATCTTCGCTGCCCGCCGCGAAGGAGTAATCCAGATTGTTATAGAGCGCACCTCCGGCCAGAAGGAACTCCCAACCCTGAATCCGGTAAGTGTCATCTTCCACTCCGTCAAAGCCGGTTTCATTGTTGCCGATGGCTTTGTTCAGGCTGTAATTCATCGCCACGCTTTCGGGCGGCCGCGAATAGTGAAAGTTGAAGATAGAGACGAGAGGATTGGGGTTTTCAATCTTCCTGGAGCCGTTCGCGATGTTCTGGGCGATTAAGTGCCGCTTGGGCAGCGTCTTTTCCGTTTCGGCGATCACACCGGCGATGTGCGCCTGCCATTCCAGGGTCACGCCGCCGAAGTACGGTTCGTTGCAGATCTCGTAGTAGAGGTTGTCGAACCCGTTCAACTCGGTGACGATCTTCTTCACCATTGCCTCCTGCACCTTCACCAATCCGGGATGACGGAGAGTGAGAACCTCTTCCCGCCCTACGTTTCCGAGGTCGTTGATGTTGTTGCGGGCATTGAGCGGGCTCACCTCCCACATTTCGTCTTTGTAGTACGGGCAGAAAAGCACCAGTTCCACCACCACATCGTGATCGTTCGCTTTCCGCAAGAAATCCTTCAGCCGCGCGAAATACGCCTGGTCCCATTTCGTCAGGTCGAACTTGTCTCCCGCGCGCTGCCACGGCGAAATGAACCGGCTCGGCTTGGGTGCCAGGGTGTTGGAGGCGATCTGGAACGAACCGGGGACTTCGCTATACACACCGGTAAACGTCCGCGTCAGATTCAGGCGGTCGCGGTTCAAAGTCTCCAGGTATCGGGTGTAATTGAAATCGAGATTCAGCACTGCTCCATAGTGTTCTCCGGATGTGATTAAAACGGCCGGCTTGCCGCGAAAAAGAAAGTAGTGAGGATTCTCCGGATGGAGGCGGAGGGGTTCCGCCACCAGGGCGGCAAGGGAAACCACTCCTGTGAGCAAGAGCCGTGCAATCACAATAACCTCCTGGTGCGCGGTACGGCGAGGCGCCGGGCAAGCCGCTGCTCGCGATGCCGCAGGGGGTTCGAATCTTCGCACGCGAGCGCCGCCCGGGTCATCTCCAGAGCCATCGTGTAGTTCCGCTCCCGGTGTTCATAATACTTCGCCAGATCCTCCAGCGCGGCGACGCGGAAAGGATTGCGGCAGGCCGACAGTTCGGTAAGCACCGCAATGGCAGCGTCCATGCGTCCGAGTTTTCTCTCCAGTTGTGCCACTTCCCATAGCGTCCGGAATAACAGGTCGTCGGGCAGCCCGGCATCCACGGCGCGTCGGAACAGCAGGAGCGCGTCTTCCATCCGGCCGCATTTCCGCAGCCAGCGCCCGATCCCCACCATTTCCGGTCCGCGCCTCAGGCGTGCCTCGGCCGGGGAGCGAAACGCCCACGGCACAATCGCACACAAACAGGCCAGGGTCAGAATATCGATGGCATTGTGGTGAAAAATCGGCGCTACGCGAAAGGCCTCACGGCGCCGCAGATACTCAAAGTAGACGTACGGAATCATCTCGCCCGGGAGATCCCCCTCGCGCTCCACTCCCAGCACCTGGTTTTCGAGATCCACCAGGCGGCAGCTTTCGAATTGAAGCTTCCACAAGCGGCGCGCCCCGTACAGCAGATCGACGTGCCCCATGTGGTCGAATGGCGACCTTCGCCGCGACATGCGGTAGCGGGTTTCGAGCAGGGGCTGATCATACGCTCTTCCGTTGTACGTCACCAGCACCGAAAACTCCGACAGGTACCGTTCGAGTGCGAACAACAGGCTGGCTTCTTCGGCGTAATCCCTCATGAAGAACTGCCGCAGGTGAAACCCTTCCGCGGTGATCCGGCCCACGCCGATGAGAAACGCGTATGTGCCCGACCCGCCGGCGAGGCCGGTCGTTTCCGTATCCAGAAAGGCCCAGTGGTGCGGAGCAGCCGGGTCCACGGCGCGCCCAGTCAGCTCGTCGAACAGGTCCGGAGGCAAATCGTTCAAATCCGATATGCCGATGCTGCCGTGCCGGCGGTGGCGCTCCCAAACCCGCTCGGTTTCAAAGTGACGGCCATGCGGGGTTTCCACCTCCTGGCCGCTCAGCCAGTGTTCGATGGAATAGCGCTCCGGAAGCCGCCGCTCCGGGGCCGGTGACTGCGGCCGGGCCGTGGCGCCCGCATATTTCCGGTCTATGCGTGCAATGCGGCGGCGCAACTGCTGGAGTTGATCCTGGAGATCCATCTGGCGGATTCGCTTTTTCTTTGCCCCAATGATATCACGCCGGCGAATTCTCCTGGATCTGTGCGCTGACGCTCTCCCACTCCTGCATTAGGGACTCGAGTTCCGCCCGCCTGGACTCGACCAGTTGCGTGAGCCGCAGCGTTTCCTCAACGCTGACAAAGACGGCAAGGGAGGCTTCGGATTCCGCGATTTCGGCTTCCGCACGGCTGATGCGTTCTTCCAGGGAACCGCACTGCTCCTGCAATTGCCGCAGCCGGATGGGATTCAGGCGTTTTTGCTTCGCGCCGTCCGGTTCCGGCGAAGCTGCCTGTGCGAGTTCTTCTTCCGCGGCGGAGGCGGGCGGCGGCTCGGCCTGCGCCTGCTTCCTCCACTGATAGTCTTCGTAATTACCCGGGTATACACGCACCGCGCAATCGCCTACCTCGAAGACCCGTGTGGCGAGCTTATCGATGAAATAGCGGTCGTGCGAAACGAAGATGACGGCTCCGGAATACTCCTGCAAGGCGTTCAGCAGCACATCCTTCGCTCTCAGGTCCAGGTGATTCGTCGGCTCGTCGAGCAGCAGGAAATTCGAGGGGCTCAACAGCATTCGCGCCAGCGCGTAGCGGTTGCGTTCGCCTCCGGAGAGCACGCCGATCGGTTTGAAGACGTCATCTTCGGAGAACAGAAAGCAGCCCAGCAGGTTCCGGAGTTCCGTCTGCGTGGAGCGCTGCGCGATGGCCGATAGATCGTCCAGCATGCGCGCCGCCGGGTCGAGCTCCTTGTATTGATCCTGCGCGAAGTAATCCGGCTCCACGTTATGCCCGAGGCGGTACTCGCCGCTGGTCAAGGGCTCGATCCCGGCCAGCAGCTTGATCAACGTTGATTTACCCGCGCCATTGACGCCCACCAGCGCGATGCGGTCCCCACGCTCGACGATGAAGCTCACATCCCGGAAAACGTCGACACCCGGGTAGCTCTTGGCGACGCCGATGAACTCGGCCACTACGCGCCCGCTCGCCTTGGGTTGTGGAAAGCGGAAGTGAATCGTCTTTTCTTCCGGCGGGATCTCTATGCGTTCAATGCGGTCGAGTTCTTTGATTCGGCTCTGCACCTGCTTCGCTTTGGTGGCCTGGTAGCGGAAACGGTTGATGAAGGTTTCAAGATGATGGATTTTCTCCTGCTGATTTTTCCACGCCGCTTCCAGTTGCGCGCGCCGCTCCGCTTTCTGCGAAAGGTACTTGTCGTAATTGCCCGTGTAGAAGTAGACCTGCTTGTTCCAGATCTCAGCGATCTTCGCGACGGTCACATCCAGGAAATAACGGTCGTGCGAAATCAGCACGAACGCGCCGGGGTACGACAGCAGATATTGTTCGAGCCAGTTGCGCGCTTCGAGATCGAGATGGTTCGTGGGCTCGTCCAGCAGAAGCAGATCCGGTTTTTCGAGCAGAAGCTTGGCGAGGGCAATCCGCATTTGCCAGCCGCCGGAAAACTCCTCGGTGCGCCTGCGCCAATCCCGCTTCAAAAAACCGAGCCCGTTCAGCACAATCCCGGCCTGGGCCTCGATGGAATATCCGTCGCGCGCGCGAAACTCGCTTTCGATGTTGTGGAAACGCTCCGCCACCTGGCGGTATTCGGCGCTCGCCGGGTCGATTTCGGCCATTCGCTGCATCAGTGCCTCCATCTCCTCCTCGATGTCGCGGAGATTGGAGAACACTGACATGCACTCGGCAAACACGCTACGCCCGGATAGCGTCAGCCCGTCCTGCGGCAGATAGCCGGTAGTGAGACCGCGCATCACCGTGATCGATCCCGAGTCGAGCGATTCGATGCCTCCGAGCATTTTAAGAAGCGTGGACTTGCCCGTGCCGTTGGCGCCAACGAGCCCGACGCGGTCGCGGTTGCCGATCAGCCAGTCGAGGCCTTCAAAAAGTGTCTTAGGTCCGAAACGCTTGCCCGCCGCGGAAAGCTGGATCATCGTTCCCTACTGCCTTCGGAGCACGTGTCCAGGGAGCGTGCCGGTCGGCTGCGACTGATCGACAACCGGTATTCCGTTGACGAGCACCATCTCGAAGCCCTCTGAAAACTGGTGGGGCTCCTGGAACGTGGCCTTGTCCTGGACAGTGTCCGGATCGAAGAGGACCAGATCCGCCGCCATTCCTTCCAGGATCCGTCCCCTGTCGCGGAAGCCGAAGGTGCGTGCCGGCAACGACGTCATGCGGCGTATGGCGTCTTCGAGGGTAAGTACCTTTCGTACGCGAACGAACTCCGCCAGCACGCGCGCGTTGGTGCCATACGAGCGCGGATGCGGGACGCCGACGCCGGGTTCCTGCACACCGCCATCGCTGGCCACGGCGGTATTGGGGTATCGCAGGATA
>DASTMK010000430.1:0-8302 GCA_035714225.1 Bryobacteraceae bacterium
GTGCCGAACGGGTCGGAGGCGGCCAGTTCTTTCGCCCGGCGGGCTATCGTAGGTAAGCCTTCTCTTTCGAAACCAGTGGCGATGACGGTGATCTTGACGGAATCCTGCATTGCCTCATTCATGACGACACCGAAGCTGAGGTGAACCTCATCGTATTCGGCGGCGGCGCGGATGAGCATGCAGGCTTCGTTTACATCGTGCAATGTGAGTTGCGAAGAACCGGTGATGTTGACCAGCATCGCCCGGGCGCCTCGCACGCCACCCTCTTCCAGCAGAGGTGAGTTGATGGCCAACCGGGCCGCTTCAACGGCAGCATTCTCCCCCTTCGCAGAGGCGGTCCCCATCATCGCGAAGCCCATGCCCACCATGATGGTGCGGATATCCGAAAAATCGCGATTGATCAAGCCGGGCACGGTAATGATATCGCTAATACCCTGCACCGCCTGGCGCAGCACGTCGTCCGCATTCCGGAATGCGTCGACAACAGAGGTTCCTCTGGGAGCAAGCTCCAGCAGCCGGTCGTTGGGGATCTGGATCACCGTGTCCACCATGGAAGCCAGTTCGCTCAATCCGGCATTCGCCTGCTTCATGCGGCGCGGTCCCTCAAAGCTGAAAGGCTTGGTGACCACGGCCACGGTGAGGGCATTCAATTCTTTCGCAAGCGAAGCCACCACGGGCGCGGCCCCTGTCCCGGTTCCACCTCCGAGCCCCGCCGTGATAAACACCATGTCGGCGCCTTCCAGAATTTCGATGATGCGCTCGGTATCTTCGAGCGCCGCCTCACGGCCGATGTTCGGGTCCGAGCCGGTTCCCAGACCGTTAGTCAGCTTCGTTCCGATCGCCAGTTTGTTTGGGACCGGAGAGGCCATCAGTGCCTGCCGGTCCGTATTGAGCACGTAAAAATCGACGCCGCCCATTCCTTCCGCCATCATGCGCGCGACCGCATTGGAACCGCCTCCGCCCACGCCTACCACTTTGGTGCGCGTGCCGAGCAGCGCCTCTTCCTGAATCTCGAACTTCAACGCGTCCAAGCCCTTGTCTTCCATTTGCCCTCCTAGCGTAAAACCAGCCCGGCCAGACCGGGCGCCTTGCGTCTCAGATCTTTTCGGAGCTTCAATCGGGCCGAGTACATCGCCAGACCTGCCGCCACGGTCCACGCCGGCGTATCCAGGTATTCCGGCCAATCCTCAATCCCCACAGCGAGTCCATTGCGGGTCTGGCAATTGAGTATCTTTTCCGCCACGTCGCACATGCCGTTCAGCAGCGCACCCCCTCCCGCCAGCACAACGCCCTCGAGCAGCGATTGCTCCATTCCCGTCCTCGCCAGCTCCCAGCGGATGTAGCGGAACAGTTCTTCGGCTCTGGCTTCCAGCACTTCGTTCAACTGGCGGCGCGTAGCTTCGCGGGGCGGCCGGCCTTCCGCGCTCGGCAATTCGATGAGGCTGTTGTCCGAAGTCAAACCCAAAATCGCACAGCCGTATTCTTCCTTCAAATGGGAGGCATCTTCAAATGAGGTGCACAGGCATACGGCAACGTCCTTGGTGAACCGCTCGCCGCCGATAGGCAGGCTGGACGCGCCAATCATGGCTTCCCCGTCGTACACCGCAACCTCGGTAGACTGGTCTCCGATATCCACGACCGCGAGTCCGCGGCAGCGGTCATCCTGCAACGTGGCCGCATAGGCGGCCGCCATGCCTTCAAAAATGGTCTCCTCCGCAGCCAGGTGCGCCTGATGCAGCGCCGAAAGCAAAAATTGGTGTTCCTGGACCGCCGCGGTAATCACGTGGATGTTCGCTTCGATTCGCGAGCAGCGGATGCCTTTGGGATTGCGATAGCCCGCACGGCCGTCGACAATAAAATCCTGCGGGCAAACCTGCAACAGCAGCCGGTCTTCCTGTAAGCGGATGCGGGTAGCGCGGTCTGCCGCGTAACCAAGGTCCGCCGGTTCCACCTCGCGCGGCCGTCCAAACTCGTAGATGCCGCGGCTGTTGGCTCCCTCGATGGCGGCGCCGCCAATGCCGACGACGGCCGATTCCACCTGCACGCGGGCCATCGATTCGGCTTCGCGGACTGCCTCGACGATGCACTGGGAGACCGTATCCTGGTCGGCAACGCGGCCTTTCGCCCAGCCTCGCGAATAGGATTCGCCGAAGCCAATCAATCGCAACTGCTCGTGATCAACACGGCAAATGACGCAACGCGTCCGCCAACTCCCGGGGTCGATCCCGACCGCCAGCAGAGGCTTACCCATTCCCTGCTCCTCCAACCACGGTAATTCGATCCTCGATTCGTAAGTCGAACATAGCGGCTTGCGGAAACCTTGTCCGGATCTCCGGATAATGCTTTTCAAAATTCTTCAGTTTCCCGGCAAAATCCGCTCCGCCCAGCATCAGCACCGCGACACCTTCATCCACCTGCCAGGTCGCCTTCAGGTTGCCCAGGTCCCCGACGTCGACCTCGGATAACTTTGCGCCCATCGGTCCGATCTCTTTAAAGAACCTGAGGCATTTCCGGATCCGCTGCCGCCGGCTTTCCAACTCATCGTTAACACCGATACCGGCTACGACGGGCAGGTGAAAGGAGACGCGTGGAGGCGGATCCAGAATGAACCCATCCGCGTCGATCAGGCGATAGCGGAACGGCTGCCGCCGGTCCGCGCGGGCCGTTGTGAGAAACGCAACCGGCTCCCGCTCGCTGATGCGCACCACCAGGTCGTGAGGCCAGATGCGCGACACACTCGCGTCCTTCACCCAATTCACCGCCAGCAGGTTTCGGCGGCGCTCCGCAAGGGGCATCAAATAGACGCTGCGGCCGAAATCCGGCGCAAATACCTGCATGAGGCGAACTTTCGACGCGTGCGAAATTTCTTCGATCCGGAGGCCAGGCGCATCTTCGCCGTATTCGGCCGGTGCTTCGAAGCGAAACCGCGGGTTCGCGATCAGATACTGCTCGACACGTTGAAACGTGAACACGCCTCCGAAAAGCGCGGACATGGATATCACACCCGGCAGGAAGTATCTCCAGGCGCTTCTGGGACCCACTTTCGAGACCGGTTTGCTAGACATTGCGCCTCTCCTGCCCCGCTTCGACATTCAGCGCGCCTTCCCGCAGTCTTTCGAGCAACCGGTCGCCCGCCTGCCAGACATTCCCGGCGCCGAGGGTCAGCACCACATCGCCGTCCTTCACCACCGCCGCGGCCGATGCCACCGCGCTGTCGATGTCCGGCGTATACTCCACGCCTTTATGTCCGAAAGCACGCAGGCGCTCCGCCAGAATTTCGCCGCTCACCCCTTCAATAGGCTTTTCCGAAGCGGCGTAGACGTCGAGCACGCGCACCGTATCGGCATTGTGAAACGAGCGGCCAAACTCATCCATGAGATGCATGGTGCGGCTGTAGCGGTGCGGTTGGAAAATCACGTGAATCTGTGCGAAGCGGCACAGCCGCGCCGCTTCGAGCGTCGCCCTGATTTCCGTCGGGTGGTGGCCGTAATCGTCGATAACCGTGACGCCGCGCTCCTTGCCGCGGATCTGAAACCGGCGGTCCACGCCGGAAAAACCCGCCAGCCCCGCGCGGATCACATCGGGTTTCACCTCGAGTTCCAGGCCTACCGCTACCGCGGCCGTCGCGTTGAGCACGTTGTGGATTCCCGGCACTCCAATGCTGAACGTCCCGAGATCCCGGTCGCGCAGGCGCAGCCGGAATTCACTCGAAAAATCGGCGCAGCAGACGTCGACCACCGCCAGGTCGGCCTGGGCACTGGTTCCGTAGGTCAACACGCGCCGGTTCACCTCCGGCAGAATCTGCTGCACGTTCTCATCGTCCAGGCACAATATTGCCATGCCGTAAAACGGCACTTTGTTCACGAACTCGCAGAATGCCGCGCGAATCTCCTCAATGGAGGAATAGTGATCGAGGTGCTCGCGATCGATATTGGTGACGATGGCGAGAATGGGCGCCAGCTTCAGGAACGATCCGTCGCTTTCATCGGATTCCACCACCAGGAAATCACTGTGTCCCACGCGGGCGTTCGATCCGCCCATGGTCGCCACTTTACCGCCCACCACCACCGTGGGATCGAGATTCGCCTGGTTCAGAATGGTGGCCACCATCGACGTGGTCGTGGTCTTTCCATGACTCCCCGCGACCGCGATGCCATACTTCAGGCGCATTAGCTCGGCCAGCATCTCTCCGCGGGGGATGATGGGAATACCGAGCCGCTTCGCCTCCAGAACTTCCGGATTGTTGGGGTTTACGGCGGAGCTTACCACCAGCGCTTTCGCACCGCTCAGATTCTCGGGCGCGTGCCCCTCATAGACCGTGGCGCCCAACCCGACCAGCCGCTCCGTAAGGGGGCTCAGCCTCAGGTCGGAACCGCTGATCTTGTATCCCAGGTTCAACAACACCTCAGCGATGCTGCTCATGCCGATACCACCGATTCCCGTAAAATGCAGATGCTGAGGTTTAAAAAACATTTTACTACCGTATTGTTCCGGGTTTATCCGGGCGTGTCAATAACATGGGAAAAAAACACGCGCGCTTACGCACCTGCCGTTGTTTGTGGCTCACGCCAACTCCTCCAGCAGGTCCGCCGCCCGATGCGCCGCGTGCGGCCGCGCCATCGACCGGGCAGCGGCGCTCATACGCTCAAGCACTCCAGGCGTGGAAGCAAGCCTCGTCACTTCCTTGAACAAATGTGCACCCGTCATATCGCGATCGAGCACCAGCAGTGCCGCGCCCACCCGCGAGAATGCCTCCGCATTTCGAAGCTGGTGCTGGTCGGCCGCAAACGGGAAGGGCGACAGGATGGAGGGTTTGCCTGCCGCTGCCAGCTCCGATACGGCGCCCGCTCCCGCGCGGCAAACCACCAGGTCCGCCTCCGCGAAAGCCGCCGGCATATCGGCGATGAACGGCACGATTTCTCCTTCCAGTCCGGACCGTGCGAACTCCGCCCGGATCTCCTCGAAAGCTTCCGGCCCGGTCTGGTGGACAATCCTGATCCGGATTCCCGATTCGCGAAACAGGCGCCAACTGTCTCTCGCCGCCTGGTTCAAAGTCCGGGAGCCGCGGCTCCCTCCTGTGATCAACAGGCTGAACGTCTCTCCTCGCGGCTTCACCGGCAACGAGAAGAACTCTTCCCTGACCGGCAACCCCGTATGTATTGTGCGTCCGGCAGGGAAGTATTTTGCCGTCTCTTCGAAGTTCACCAACGCTTTCGTCACGAACCGTGCAATCCGGCGATTGGCAAAGCCCGGAATAGCGTTCGGCTCCATCAGCACCATGGGAATGCGGTGGAGCCATGCGGCGGCGGTAACCGGACCGCCGACATACCCGCCCAGGCTGAAGACCGCCGCCGCGCGGTAGCGCGAGATCAGCCTGAACGCATGCAGAGTGCTGATGGGCAACTGACACAACGTCCGAAGGATCTGCCGGAACCCGACGCGATTCAGCCCGCCAATTTCAATCCATTCGAGCGGGAACGATTCCGGAGGAACCAGCTTCGCCTCCAATCCCCGGCGCGTGCCCACGAAGATGGGCGAGTGGCCGCGTTTCCGCAACTCACGGGCGACAGCCAGCAGGGGAATGACGTGACCTCCGGTACCTCCACCCGCCATTAGAAAAACACTCATCCGGTATGTTCGCTGACACTCAGCAGGATTCCGAGCGACATCAGCGTGCTGAGCAGCGAACTCCCTCCGTGACTGATCATGGGCAGGGGAATCCCTTTCGTCGGCACCAGGTCCAGCACGACACTCATGTTGATCAAGGCCTGGAACGCAACCGTGACGGTTACACTTAGTGCCAGGTAGCGCCCGAAATCGTCCGGCGCGACGAAATAGAGCCGCAGCCCCCGCCAGAGAATGATCAGGAACGCGAACAACACTCCCGCACATCCCCAGATACCGAGTTCTTCGCCGATCACGGCGTAAATAAAATCGGTGTGCGCTTCGGGAAGATACAGGATCTTCTGTTTGCCCTGCATGAGCCCGAGGCCGAGCGGCCCGCCGGAGCCCAGGGCGATCTTCGACTGCCGCGCCTGGTAGCTGGGGTCGCGCGTACTCAACGTGCTGTGCGCATAGCTCTTGATACGGCCCGCCGGATCGATTTTGTCGATCAGCTTGAACTCCGGGTCCACGTAACCGATGATCCGGCCAAGCCGGTAGGGTTTCGCCAATACCGCAAAACCGGCCAGCAGCACGCCGCCCGTCAGCGCCAGGATAAAGTACCGGCGATTGAGTCCCGCCACGTAGAAAACCGCAGCCCCCGTAACGGCGAGCACGGCAGCCGTGCCAAGATCGCCGACCAGCACCGTACCGGCAAGCAGCAGCAACGCCAGGCCCGCGGGCAGCCACGTGTGCACGTTATTAATCGCTGCGGCTCTGCGGGTGATGAACCAGGCGAGAAAAATCGCCAGGGCCGGCTTGGCAAATTCCGATGGCTGAAGCGAAAGCGGTCCCACCCGGAGCCACCGGTGCGCAAGCGGGTCCAGAAAGATGACCGCGAGCAGCATCACCAGCACCAGCCCCATGGGCACAAAGGCCCAGTGGGGTGCGCTCAACAGCCGGTAATCTTTCCGCTTGAAATACATCAGCGCGCAAAAACCGACGAGCGCCCACGCCGCCTGCCGCAGCAGAAAGTAGTGGCTGGGCAGGTTGTATTTCAGCGTCGCGATCATGGACGACGCGCTGTAAATGATTACGAGCCCGAACGTCACCATCAGGATGACGGTGCAGAACAGGGTCCAATCTGTCTTGAGGCGCTGCGCCATCAACTCACCCCCGCCGATTCGAGCGAATGCACTATCTCTTTGAAGACTCTTCCTCGGTGCTCGAAGCTCTCGAACTGATCGAAGCTTGCGCACGCCGGGGCCAGCAGAACCGTGTCACCGGAGGAAGCCCTTTCCACGGCGGTGCGCACTGCGGACTCCAACGTTCCGGAGCGGATTACAGGTACCGCATTTCCCAGGTGCGACGCGATCTTGTCCGCCGCGGCGCCGATCAAAAGCGCCGCGCGCGCCTTGCGGCGCAGCGGTTCGATGAGAGGCGTATAATCGCTCCCTTTGTCCTTCCCACCGAGAATGATCCAAAGCCCGCCGTCGAAGGCGTCGATCGCTTTCAAAGTGGCATCTACGTTCGTAGCCTTGGAGTCGTTGAAGAATTGCACGCCCGCAATTTCAGCGGTGAACTCCAGCCGGTGCTCCACCCCGGGGAAGCTCCCGACAGCTTCGGCAATCTGCTCAAGAGGAGCGCCTGCCACGTGAGTGGCACCGGCCGCCGCCATTACGTTCTCGATATTGTGGCGTCCACGAAGCGGAATGCCGCTCGCTTCCATCCAGGGCCTGCCCTCGAAGAAAATGACCGCCCCATCAAAGGACCAGCCTGTTTCCGTCCGCCGGCTCCCCCGGAACCAGACCAGCCGGCTCCGGATGGAATCTGAAAAAGCGGCACAGGTGGCGTCATCCGCGTTCAGCACGGCATAATCCTGGGCGGTCTGATTCACCAGGAGGCGGCCCTTGGCTTCGACGTACGCTTCCATGGTGTGGTGCCGGTCCAGGTGATCCGGCGTCAGATTGGTGATCACCGCGATGTGGGCGCGGAACCGGTCAACCGTCTCCAATTGAAAACTGGAGAGTTCGAGTACGTTCCACTGTCCTTCACGGGAACTGTCGACCATGGAGGCGGGAGCCGTGCCGATGTTACCGCCTACCTGCACCGGGATGCCACACTCCCGTAGAATGTGTCCCGCCAGAGCGGTCGTAGTTGTCTTCCCGTTCGAGCCGGTGATGCCGAGCGTCTTCCCCCGCAGGTACCACCCGGCCAGCTCCACTTCGCCGATAACGGGGGTTCCCCGCCGGCGCGCCTGTTCCAGCAGATCCAGGTCCCTGGGGACGCCGGGAGAAATGACGATCAGGTCGCAGCCCTCGAAGGCCGCCGGGCTCTGAGGGGTGAAGGAGACACCGAGGGATTCAAGCTCCCGTTCCGCGCCGTGCAGGCTTTCCATCGGCTTGGCATCCGCGGCCCGCACATGGGCGCCATGCTGCACCAGCAGCCGCGCCGCGGCAAGACCCGACCGCGCCATACCCACCACCAATACGTTCGAGCCCTTCAGTTCCATTCCCGTCATCTCAGCTTCAGGGTTGTCAGCGCGAACAGCGCCATCACCAGCCCGAGAATCCAGAACCGGGCGATAATCTTCGACTCCTGCCATCCGAGCGCTTCGAAATGATGATGCAGGGGAGCCATCTTGAAGACACGTTTGCCGCGTATTTTGAAGCTGCCCACCTGGATGATGACCGACAGCGCC
>DASTMK010000431.1:0-4609 GCA_035714225.1 Bryobacteraceae bacterium
GTTTGAGAATTGACGCTCCGGATCATGCGAGCCTCCCATGCTTCGCATGGCTGTCCAATAACTCCTTAACATGGCATCTTTCCTGGAAACCGCGATTGAAATCGCTCGTGAAGCCGGTTCCCTGCTCGCGCATTACTTTGAGCGGCGGCCCGCTTTCGAATTAAAGGGCGAAGCCGACCTGGTGACCGAAGCCGACCGGGCTTCCGAAAAACTGGTGGTGGAACGCCTTCGTTCTCACTTCCCGGCGCATTCTATATTGGCCGAGGAAGGCGGCGGCCACGAGACCCAATCGGAATACCGCTGGTATGTCGACCCGCTGGATGGCACCACCAATTTCGCGCATGGGTATCCCGTATTCAACGTGACGATGGCACTCGAACGGAATGGCGAATTAATAGCAGGCGTCATTTACGACCCCATCCACCAGGAATTATTCGCCGGCGAGCGGGGCGCAGGCGCCTATCTCAACAACCGGCGCATTCGTGTTTCGAGCGTCCGGCATCTTGCCCAAAGCCTCGTTGCTACGGGGTTTCCCAGCTACAAGCGCCACCTGAATATCAACATCCATTTCTATCATCAGATCGCAATGGCAAGCCACGGAGTGCGCCGCGGGGGTTCGGCCGCGCTCGACTTCGCCTACGTGGCTTGTGGGCGGCTGGAAGCGTTTTGGGAATTCGGGCTGAAGCCCTGGGATATGGCGGCGGGGATCGTCATCGTCACCGAGGCCGGCGGGAAATGCTCCGATATGCGCGGCAGCGCACCTACGCTGGGTGGCGCAAACGTCGCCGCCAGCAACGGCCACATCCATACGGAACTCCTTGAGGCGTTCGGCGATGTCTTTGCCGGCCGCTTCAAAATTCCTCTTCCTGAAATCAAGCCCGCATAAAAAAAGCGGGCGGCGCATTCACGCCAACCCGCTTTTTAAGATCGGGGCGGCAGTAGCCGCCCCTTTTACCTCCGCTTCAAAGAATGGTGCTGCTCTTGAAGCGAACCGTCACTGTAGTTGTGGCGCTCTGTCCGGCGCTGTTACGCACCGTCAGGCGAATGGGGTAATCGCCAAAGAGACCGCCAACTTGAATACGAGTTATAGGTTGACCCTGGTCGAGTATTGCAACTCCCGTCCCCATGGGTTCCCAGATATAGGTCAGAGGCAGGCCATTCGGATCGGTAGATCCGCTGGCATCGAGCGACAACTCCCTGTAAATGGTCTCGATCACGTCCGGACCGGCAATATCCGGTATCGGAGCTTCGCCCTGTAGTGTCACCGTCACCTGGCAGGTAGCTGGAGTACTTCCCTGGACACCTGCGGCTGTGATCGTATACGTTGTGGTCTGCTGCGGATTCACCGTGAATGGACCCGGCACCGGCACTTCGCCGACTCCCGGTGCGATGGTGACGGTGGTCGCATTCTGGGCAGCCCAGCTTAGCGATACCGCCGTGCCCGGCGTGGTGATCGTTGCCGGAGCGGCAACGCAGGAGGCCAGTGTGGGTGGCAGCACCGGCCCTGGTGTTACTGTCACTGTCGCAGTCGCGGTAACTTCACCCGTGTTATTGCGGGCGCGAAGCGTATAAGTGGTCGTCTGCTGCGGCTGTACGTTCCGGCTGCCGCTGTTTTGAACCGTGCCGATGCCATCGATAGTCACCTCGGTCGCGTTCTCCACAGACCAGGACAACGCCGACGTACCCCCGGCTACGACTTCCGTCGGGTTCGCCGCAAAGCTGAGGATACGCGGCCGCTGGCCTTCGGTTACCTGAACATTCACCGTGCACGTGGTTTCGCCGAAACGATTCCGTGCCGTGAAGGTATACGTGGTACTTTCGGTAGGACTCACCGAGCGCGTGCCGGTTGCGTCTACGTTACCCAACCCGCTGATGGACACGGTATCGGCTGCCTGTGTCGCCCAGAAGAGCGTAGCCGATTCGCCCTGCATGATGTTCATGGGCTGTGCCGTACAGGTCTGGAACCGGGCTTCCGGACGGCGGACGGTGATGGTGATGGTCTCACTTACCTCGTTGGTGTCGTTTTTCGCGGTCAGACGGTATTCCGTCGTATCCGCGGGAGAAACGGTGGAGGTTCCGGCGTTTGCATCTACGCGACCCAGGTTGGTAATGTTCACTTCCGTGGCGTTCAATACGCGCCACTCAATGGTCGAAGTCTGGCCTGCGTCGATGGCGGCCGGATTAGCCGCAAAACGTGCAATCTGCACCTGGGGTGCGCTGCGCGTGATGACACTCACCCGGTCGATGCTCTGCGCTCCTTTGTCATCCTTGACGGTGACGCGGAACGCATAGCTCTGCCCTTCCTCCGCGGTGAATGTAGCGACAGCCGAAGTCATGCCCGACAGAGTAACGGCCGGGCCGGCGACCTGCGACCACTGGAAAGTAATCGGGTCTTCTTCCGGATCGAATGAACCGGATGCATCCAACTGGATTGGTCCTGCCGGCACGCCAACCTGGTCTGCGCCAGCGTCGGCCACCGGGGGATCGTTGCCGGTGCGAACGCGGCGGGTGAGCAGTTCATACCGGATGCGTGGGACGTCTGTCGGAACGGCGTGATCCACGCCCAGGTAGTCTTTCGGGCGAATGAAGTTGCCGAACTGGAAGCCGGCGACCACACGACCGGCGTTGCCGCGAGCCAGCAGCGTCTCGTTCATGCCGCCCTCAAGCGTGAAGGCGAAACGGTCGCTGATCGGGAATATGAACCTGGCGGTACCACCGACGCGATTTCCGTGTCCGCGGCTGTTCAGCCAGCCGAGGTTACCCTCGACATAATTCTCGCCAAACAGGCCCAGAGTCGTACTCGCGCCATACTGGTCCACCGTGCTCAGGTAGGTTTCCTCGAACACGTTTCGGGTGAGAGCCACACGGTTGACGATCGCGTCATTCATGAAGCCCTTGGCCGCGAAAACACCAGCCCGGCCGTGGCTGAACAGGTAATCCAAGGTGAAGGAAGCCTGGCCCAGAGTTCCACCAGACTGCATCTCACGCAGCGTGACGTGCTTGAAGCTGGCGAACATGCCGGCCTGCGCACGAGTGTGAATACGATTAACGAGACCGATGTCGAACTGGCCTTCCTGGCGATCGCGGAAATACATGTATTCGCCCTGGGCCTGCACCGCAAACCGGTCTTTAAACGGCGCGAAGTAACGGCCCATACCGGTGAAGGTCAGGTCGCGGTTGTCATCCGCACCGAAATTCAGCCGGGAAATCGAGAAGCGCGGCATACGGGCCTTTTCGATCTCCTCCGCCGTGGCGGTACGGGCAACCTGCGTCGTTTCGTCACGCGTTAGGGGTTTGGGCAACCCGGCGACTTGCTGGCGCAGGTCGTCGTGTTCCTTCCGCAACTTCTCCAGATCGGCTCGAACACCACCGAGATCCTTCAGCATGCTGACGATCTCATCCAGGCGGTCCAGCCGTTTCAGGATCTCCTCGCAACATTCCTGCTGCTTTTTGGCCCAATCCGGAATGACATCGATGGCTTCTTTGACCCCTCCGGCCGCAACTCGGCGCCCCTGGTCGTCGAAGACATTTACTTCCACCCGGCGGTTCATAAAACGGCCTTCCTTGGTGCGGTTGGGCACTTTCGGAGATTCCTCTCCTTGAGTGGCCGTTTCCACCTGGCCGTCACTCGCGCCATATTTCACCAGAAACCGCTTCACTTCTTCTGCGCGGGAAGTTCCTAATTTCTGGTTGTACCGGTTTCCGCCTATCCAATCGGCATTTCCGACGAGCCTGACTTTGTAACCTGGGTTCTGCTGCAACAACTCTGCTAATCGCAACAGGCTGGGATATCCGTCAGAAAGTATCGCCGAATTGAATTCAAAATTGATCTCTTCCCAATCGTCCTTTGATGCGTTCGTTTGCAGACCCTGGGCAAAAACGAGCGCAGACAGGCTGGTGAAGAGCACAAGTAGTTTCAGGTAGCGCTGGAACATGATCCGAACTCCTCCTCATCAACTGGTCGCAACTACTCTATCTGTACTGCTTGATGTACTGCTTTAACCAAAGCTCATATACTGTTCTACCAATTCACAACATACAATGTCGAAAATGGAAAATCGACCCCCGGCGAAGCGCAGCACTTCCCACATCCGGGAAATGTGCGGAAGCCCCATCCGGAGCAAGGATGGCACCTTTGCATTTTTACTGAAAGATTAGATGCGGAATTCGCGGGATCATTTCAAGATCATGAGATAATATATGCAAGCTAAAGCTTGCCGGATGGGTAACCGCTCGTTTTGAACGGGAGGAAAGTCCGGTCTCCACAGGGCAGCGTGCCGGCTAACGGCCGGGGGGATTCGCTCAAAGCGGATTTCACGGAAAGTGCCACAGAAAATATACCGCCTGCCTCGGCAGGTAAGGGTGAAAAGGTGCGGTAAGAGCGCACCGCGGGCGGAGTGATCCGTCCGGCAGGGTAAACCCCACGCGGAGCAAGACCAAATAGGAGAGGAGGAGCGGCCCGCTCCGCCAGACTCTCGGGTAGGTCGCTTGAGCCGTCCGGTAACGGCCGGCCCAGAGGAATGGTTACCGCCCGCAAGGGTACAGAAACCGGCTTATAGTCCGGCAAGCTCATTTGTTCCGGCCATCGGGTCAGCCGCCTCGCTTCCTG
>DASTMK010000432.1:0-4959 GCA_035714225.1 Bryobacteraceae bacterium
GCCCGATGATCGCCAGGTTGCTGGGGGCGTCTTCGGCTTTCGGCTTTTCCACCATGCCGCGCAATTTGAAGAGGCGCCCGTCGGCGCCAGGATAGGGGTGGGGTTCGGCATCGACGACGCCGTAAGCGCTGATGCGCTCCCGGGGGACTTCCATTAGGGCCAGCACGGAGGCGCCCAAAGCCTCATGGACGTCTTTCATCTGCTTAAGAACGGGAACGTGCGACATGATGATGTCATCGGGAAGCACCACCGCGAAGGCTTCGTTGCCCACAACGTCGCGGGCACAGTTCACGGCGTGGCCGAGGCCGAGCGCACGCTTTTGACGGACGAAGCAGATATTGATGAGATCGCTGATCGCTTTCACTTCCGCCAGTCGCTTTGCCTTGCCCTTCTCCTCGAGCGCTGCCTCCAGTTCGGGGCTGAAATCGAAGTGGTCTTCGATGGAGCTTTTGCCCCGGCTCGTAATCACCACGATATCGGGAATCTGCGCGCCCAGCGCTTCTTCCACCCCATACTGGATAAGCGGCTTATCCACCAGGGTGAGCATCTCTTTCGGCTGCGCTTTGGTGGCGGGCAGGAAGCGGGTGCCGAGCCCGGCGCAGGGGAAGACGGCTTTGCGTAGCGGGGCAGACATAGAAATCCATCGTATCTCCAATGCGCGGGTGGCTGTGGTGAAGAGCCGTCAAAGAGAAGTGGCCTTCCGAAGTCTTGAGGACTTGGGAAGGCCACATGGCGTACCGGCGACATTCCGGATTTAGAACGTGAAGCGAAGCGAAAGCTGCATCTGGCGGCTCGCGCCCAGCCCGACATCCTTAGTAACCGTAGAGGTGAGAAGCCCGAATCCGCCACCCGCCGTCCCTGAGCTAAAGGGCTGGCCCGGCTGTAACTGAAGGCCGCCGACGCCAAGCGCATTGCTCAGTCGCGGCACGGGATTGGCGAAATTCGCACGGTTTAGCACGTTGTACACTTCAGCCCGGAACTCCAGGGCCTTTGTTTCGGCAATTGCGAATTTCTTGTGCAGAGTTA
The DNA here is from genome assembly GCA_035714225.1 of Bryobacteraceae bacterium. Lineage (GTDB taxonomy): Bacteria > Acidobacteriota > Terriglobia > Bryobacterales > Bryobacteraceae > CAADGY01. The sequence continues at coordinate 1,027 of DASTMK010000432.1, forward strand.
GGTCAAACTGGGCGAGGCCAGGGCCGTGCAGCGCCCATCGGCCCAAATTACCGAATTCGCCAGGAGCCGGAATGGTGAACGCGGCGGGGTTAAGGAACGCTCTCTTGTCATTTCCAGAGCCGCTCAGGTCCGGGTTGACGCCGGCGATGACGCTGGGCCTCCGGTTGCCGCGGAAGGCGCCTCCCCAAGGGTTATTAATCACGGGAGTCGTCAAGATTTGGCCACCGCTCACAATGGGCTGGTCGACGATGCGGCCCGTCGAGTTCACCCGGTAGGCGATGTCATTCCGGGCCAGGGTGACATCAATCGGAAGGCCGGTCCGGGCATTCACAATGCCTCCGATCTCCCAATCTGCCATGGCCAGACGTGCCCACCTGGACGTCTTTCCGCGTCCAAATGGCAACTCATAGAGAACCGAAGCGTTAAAGCTATGGCGCACATCAAAAGCGTTGTTGCCGCGATCCTGTTCGAAATTGAAAGGGTTCTGCGCTGTTTGCGCCTCGTTTGAGCCGCCCGCATTGCCCAGCGAGTGGGCCCAGGTCCACTGCGATCCCACCGTCAGACCTCTGTGGAAGCGGCGGTTCACCGTCGTCTGCAGGGAGTCATAGTGGTCCGTTCCACCGCTGGTTTTGTAGTCCAACTGGGAGAACTTGTTGCCGAACTGGAGCACGGGAATGCCCGCTCCCGTCGTGGGATTCATGTTCACCCCCACCAGTAGATTGGTCCAGGAACGCAGGAACAGGTTGCGTCCCTGGCTGCCGACATAGGCGACGCTCAAAACCGTCTCAAACGGCAACTTCTGCTGGATGGAGGCAGTATAGGAGAGGATCTTCTCCGGCAGACGATATCCGGGGGCATAAGCGCGCGGAGCGAAGTTCGCGAGGTTGTTTGGGTCAAATGAATTGATGATTGCCTGGCTGTTTACCGGGAAGGCGATGTTTGAGGTCTGGGTGACGGTCACCCGGTCGCTGTCGATTGGCTGAACCTGGTCCTCGGTCTGCCCGGGTCCAAAGTAGTAGCCCGCTCCGATGCGCAGCACCGTATTTCCGTTCAGCCGTTCTGGCGACCAGGAGAATGCCAATCGGGGTCCGAAGTTTCCCTTTGAACTTTGATACCACGGCCGGTCGGGGTTCGTATCGAGGTTCCCCGTATTCATGTCGAAGAAAGTGAATAGCCCCCGGTCCTCGCGGAGCACCGAATAGTATTCATAGCGCAGGCCATAGTTCATGGTCAGATTCGGCCGTATTCGCCATTCGTCCTGCGCGAACCCGATGTAGTATTCCTGCTTCAGAAACCGGTTGCCGGCAACGCCATCGTGCAACGGGTTGGGCGCGCTCACATCGCCAAGAATCTGGATCTGCGACGGCGTGTTGTTCAGCAGGGCATTCACGTTGGAATATGTGTAGGTCGTTCCGCCCAGACGATCCGTGTACATGCGGATCGGGCGCACCTCGACGCCGAATTTCATCGAGTGATTTCCTTTGATCCAGCTCAACTGGTCCGCGAAGGTCAGGGTGTAGTTGGTATATGGGATGCCGCGTCCGTTCTGAGCGCTCGAAGAACGAACCAGACCGCCGATCCGCGCTGCGCCGCCGGAGACGCCCTGCCCGCCAATTCCCTCGATCGTGGCCGTTCCGGCGAAGTCGATAGAAACCGCAGAGAGGTCGAGGCCGTTCACGTTGGGAGCCACGCCGTTGTATCGGGTCTTTGAGCCGTTCATGCCGAGGCGAATCTCATTGACGGCGTTAGCGTGAAGCACGGTCTGCAGGTTCAGCAACGCATTCTGTGGCACGGCGGAAGTCCGTGCCGAGTTGCCCGTCACGTTGAGCGGTTGGGTAAGTTCACCCTGATCGCGGAAATACCGGGCTGTCAGATTGGTCGCGTCGCTAATCCGATAGTCCAAACGGATACTCCCGTAGTTCTCGTCGATAGGGGCTCCTGCTCGGATCTGCGCCAGGTCCAGGTCGGGATTGGAGGTGGGAACACCCAGCGGGTAGGCGTCCATGAGCGGGCGGATGGAGGGAACGGCTCGCCGTCGAGCGGCCACGCTGGGAACCGCTTCGATGAGATTCTGGTAGGCGCGTTGCCGCAATCCCTCGTAGCTGGCGAAGAAGAACAGTCTGTCGCGCCGGATCGGGCCGCCGAGTGAGCCGCCGAACTGATTGAGGCGCAGCGGCGACGCCGATTCGCGGTCAAAGAAGTTCCGCGCGTCCAATGCGTCGTTACGCAGATAGTGGAACACGCTGCCGTGGAACTCGTTGGAACCGGATTTGGTGACGACGCTGATTTGTCCGCCTGTGCCGGTGCCGAACTCGGCCGGGTAGTTGCTGGATTCCACCCTGAACTCCTGAACGTTTTCCAGGCTGGATTGCAGGCGGAAGGATGTGGAGCTCTCGCCGTTCAAGTTGCCGGGTGAGGAGTCCACAATGGAGGAGGCCTCAATCCCATCAAACCGAATGGCGTTCTGCTGATTCGCGCGCCCGCTGAAGCGGACGTTGTCGTAGCTTCCCCCGCCGGCGCTCTGTGCGCCCGGCGCCATCAGATAGAGTTGGGAAAGTTGCCGCCCGTTCAGCGGCAGCGTGGCAACCTCTCTCTCATTGACGTTCACGCCGACACGGGCTGAGCTTGTGTCGATCACGACAAGTTCCCCTGCGGAGACGCTAACTTCCTGCGCGAGAGCGGCCGGCTGGAGGACGATGTTAACCGCCCTCTCCTGGCCCGCCGTAAGCGTGACATTCCTGAGTTCATTGGGCCCCAATCCTTCCGCTTCGGCGGTCACGGTATATCGTGAGGCGGGGAGGTTGGGGATGGTGTATTGGCCGCTTTCGTCGGCCTCGACGGTCCGCTCGGCGGCGGTTCTCTCGTTAATCGCTGTCAGCTTGGCCTTCGGAATCACCGCGCCCGAGTCGTCGGTGACGGTGCCTACAATACTCCCCTGGCCGCCCTGCGGCCATGCGGCGGCCGCGGCCAGCGTCAACAGGATGAGGAACGCAAGAAATTGTTTTAGTGCCATCGCCACCAATCTAGCGGTCGCCTGTTACAGATTGATGAACGAACCGTGAATGTTCGGCGAGCCGGGATTGCCTGGACTGCCCGGGCCTTATGATGGGAGCAAGGTGACCTCGCGGATCTTCGCTAAACTCGTCTTTGCTGGCGCTTGTATGCTCCTCGTGGCATTGGCTGCCGTCGACATCCTGATATCGCGCGTCGCGGAGACGCACTACCGCGAGACCCTGATTCGCGATCTCCGTTCCACGGGGGAGATGCTTGCGCTTTGCCCTCCCGGCCAGGCTACGGAACTGGCGAGAGCGGCCGTTCTTCGGCTCACCATCGTCGACGACGCCGGCCGGGTGCGCGTAGATTCAGACGCCGACCCGCTGCACATGGAAAGCCACCGCGAGCGTCCGGAAATCCGGGAGGCGCTGTCTGGCCGCCACGGTACCAGCATCCGCCGCAGCCCGACACTGGGCATTGATTTCCTCTATGTCGCCGTCCCGTACGGCAAGGGCGCGCTGCGGCTGGCGATGCCCCTCTCCGACGTCAGCCGGCAAGTGAATTCTCTCCGGCTTCAGACCTTCAAGGCTGCGCTGATCGCCTTTTTTCCCGCAATCCTGGTCGCAGGTTTCTTCGCCAGGCGGGTCTCCCGGCGGCTGGCCCGCATTATCGAGTTTTCCACCAAACTCGCGAAGGGAGACCTCACGGCGAAGCTTCATTCAAGCAGTGGGGACGAACTCGGCATCCTCGCCACGACGCTCAATGAGACTGCCCGGAACCTGGAGCAGACGTTCGGACAATTGCAGTCCGAGCGCAAGGAAATGGAGAAGCTCGACCGTGTACGGAAGGACTTTGTTATCAACGTCTCTCACGAGTTGCGTACGCCCCTCGCCTCTATCCAGGGCTACACCGAGACCTTGCTCGACGGGGCCCTGCATG
>DASTMK010000433.1:0-20561 GCA_035714225.1 Bryobacteraceae bacterium
GAAAAGCTGCCGGGCAAAGAGGTTATGCCAGGCACGTTCTGTAATCACGCGGATAGGCAACTGAAATTCCGGGTCTGAGCCCGCGAAACAATCCTGTACGTAAAGATCGCGCGCCTGCAGATAAGCAAGTAATTTTCCGTAGATCCAGTCGAACGCCTGCGGTGTAAACGGCTGATTGACCGGGCCCCAGTTGACCGACGATTCCGTGGTCTCGTCCCGCACCACGAATTTGTCCTTCGGTGAACGTCCGGTGTGATCGCCCGTTCGAACAACGAGAGCGCCACCGCTGGCCAGCAAACCTTCACGGCGCTGGATGGCCTTCTCGATCAATTGTGCGGTGCCCAGGTTCCAGAACACGGTATTCGCATTTCGAATCCCATGCTCCTCTAAACCAAAATGACTCGGACGGATTCCCGAATTCTGCATTTTAGATTTTCTCCTCTGATCTTATGACAAAGATATGTAGCAACTTGTCTTCCATTTTCAAGCACTTAAGTTTTCATCGTGATTAACGCTGGATTAAGGTCATATAGCCCAGTATCGTATTAAGACGGCAAATCAATGTGGATGAATACACCCAATTTGCTAGGATTCTTACAGCGTCCGCCGGCGCTCCGCCTTCCATGGACAATCTCACACACACCCTCACCGGCATCGCTCTCAGCCGCGCTGGCTTGAACCGCTGGTGCCCGCACGCCGCAGCCGTCCTGGTATTAAGCTCAAACGCGCCCGATATCGATGCAGTCGCAGGTTTTTGGGGAGCCACGACGTACCTCCATTACCACCGCCATCTCACACACGCGCTGGTCAGCATCCCGGTGCTCGCCCTGCTATGCGCCGCAAGCGTGGCTTTATTGTTCCGCAAGAGCATTAAACTGCGTCGTGATGCATTCCGGCTGACGGCAACCGCTGCAGTGGGCGTCGCCCTTCACCAGGGAATGGATTTCACCAACATCTATGGCATCCGCCTGCTGCTGCCGTTCTCGTCGGAATGGCTGCGGCTGGATATCATCAACATCGTCGACCTGTGGCTATGGGTGGTGCTGTTTCTGGCTGCCACCGCTCCTCTGTTATCGCGGCTGGTCAATTCAGAAATCGGCGCGAAGGGAGGCAGCGGGCGAGGGCTCGCGGTGCTTGCGCTTTCGTTTCTGGTGCTTTACAGCGGAGCACGCGCTGTGTTGCACGCCCGCGCAGTGGAAACTTTGAACTCCCGCTTGTATGCCGGACAACTCCCCCGGCGCACGGCCGCATTTCCGAGCTTCTGGAATCCCTTCGCCTGGAGAGGACTGGTAGAGACCGACAGCTTCTACTCCCTTCACGAGTTGGATCTGCTGGAGCAGTTTGACCCTACCGCCGGACGCACTCTGTATAAAATTGCGCGCGACGAGGTAACAGAGGCGGCGAGCCGTACGGAAGCATTCCGGGTTTTCCTCGCGTTTTCGCCGTATACGTTCTGGAGAATCGAAAAAGATACCGAAGAAGGACTGCTGCGCGTGGAAGCTATGGATCTTCGCTTCGGCGCTCCGCCGGAGCCCCGGTTCGTGGCTACAGCCATTGTGGACACGGCTGGCCGCGTTCGCAGTTCCCAATTCGGCTTCGGTCCTTTGCGGCCCCGGTGAGGGGGCTATGCACGCTGCTTGAAATACCGGTCGGGAAGCAGCCAGTAGGTCAACGCGGCGGATAGCGGATGAAAGACGCCTGCCAGAAGGAAGATGGGCGCATAGGAGAAATGGGTCACGATGTAGCCCGTTCCCAGTTGGGCCAGCACACCGCCAATGGCACCGCCCATGCCGGAAAATCCTGTCGCCGTTCCCACCTCCGTCGCGCGGAACAGGTCGGTTGGTAAAGTCTGCAGGTTCGCCACCCAGAAAGCGTGACCGAATGTGACAAAGCAGATCGCGCCAATCGCCATCCAGGCCTCCGAAACGAACGGCGCGAGCATGGCCGCAGGCATCACAGAGGCTCCCAGCAGCATGACAAACTTTCTGGCGCGCGGGAGACTCCATCCGCCTTTGATCAGCCTGCCAGAAAGCCAGCCGCCCAGGACGTAGCCCAGGTCTCCGAAAATAAAAGGAACCCAGGCATATTTGCCCACCAGGGCAAGATCGAACCCGCGTTCCCGGCGCAGATACTCGGGAAGCCAGAAGATCACGAAATAGATCACCGGGTCCGTAAAGAACCGCGTCAGGATGAGCGTATAACACTGCCTCATGCTGATGACTCGCCGCCAATTGAGAGTTTTCGAATCCGCGGGAAGGGTCTCTTCGGGCGGCCGGATGTGATCTTTCATCGCCTCGTACTCGCTCCGGCGGAGCCAGCGGTTCCGGTGCGGAGGATTGTACAGCAGCAGCCAAAAAGACAGCCACACGAACCCGAGCGACGCGGTGAAAATGAACGATGCCCGCCAGCCATAGTGAAGCGTTATCACGGCCACCATGGGCGGCGCGATGGCGGATCCCAGCGACGAGCCTGCGTTGAAAATACCGACTCCCAGCGCACGCTGCGACGCCGGGAACCACTCGGCGATGGCCTTCGCCGCCGCGGGCCAATTCCCGGGCTCGGTCAGCCCGAGCGCGAAACGGGCTGCTCCAAGGGACGTCTTACCGCGCGTAAGCGCGTGCATCATTTGCGCCAGGGACCAACTGAAGATAAAGACGGCAAAACCACGCCGGGTTCCAAGCCGGTCCACGATATAGCCGGAGCCCGCGTACATGATCGCGTAAGCCAGCATAAAGAGAGCAAGGATGTAGGAGTAGTCCTGCTCCGTCATCCCAAACTCGTTGCGGACCTCAACGGAGACGACCGCCAACGTGAGCCGGTCGGCATAATTGATCATCGTCGCCATGCACAGCATGGCAGCAATCACCCACCGCATTTTTGGGATTTTCATGGACGAACCATTACAACGTATCGCAGCGCCGATATGCAAAGCGGCCATAAAGGCGAAACAAGTGTGAGCCAACCGAGTCGAACTTTGCGGAGGGCGCTTTCGGTTATGGCATTAAGCATTGACGACACCATCTCTGTTTTGAACAACCTGATTGAAACCTGCAAGGACGGAGAGGAGGGTTTCCGTAGCGCGGCGGAGGGGACTGACGATTCTCAACTTCGCGCGTTGTTCAATGAATATGCGATGCAACGTGGCGGGTTCGCGGCGGAGTTGCAGAGGCAGGTAGCCGGGCTCGGAGGATCTCCCGAGCGTTCCGGCAGCCTCGCGGGAGCCGCTCACCGCGGCTGGATGGACATCAAGTCCGCGGTCATGGGACGGGACAATAAGGCGATTGTGAACGAAGCGGAGCGGGGCGAAGATTCCGCGGTAGAACAGTACACCGATGCACTCGCGCGCGACCTGCCCAGCGACGTGCGATCTATCGTGGAGCGGCAGGCCCGTATGGTAAGAGAGGCCCACGACCGTATCCGCGATCTGAAGTCGCAATACGAAATGGGAAAACCCCGGACCCGGACGGGCGGTGTTTATTGATGAGCAGGAAAATCCTCCGGCGGCGGAACCCGCTCCTGTAGCAACAGGGGCGGGTTATCAGTCCATCCGCCTCAACACCAGAGCGGAATTTTTACTCCCGAAAGCGATGCAGTTGGCCACCGCATATTCAATCTGCATCTGGCGCCCGATATCGGGAATATAATCCAGGTCGCATTCCGGATCCGGCGCATCCAGATTAATCGTAGGGGGCGCCACTCCGCTTTGCATCGCGAGAATGGTCGCCGCTACTCCAGCGGCGCCACAAGCCCCCTGCGGGTGGCCGATAAGGCTTTTCAACGACGAGCCCGCCAGCCGGTAAGCGTGGGAATGGAATGCGAGCCGGACAGCCCGTGTTTCAATCCGGTCATTCAAATCGGTCGACGTCCCATGGTAGTTGATGTATTGAACCGCGGTGGGCGCGATGCCGGCCTCCTCCATCGCTAAACCCATGGCCCGCGCCGGCTCTTCGCCGCACTCTTCCAGCCGTACGCGGTGGTAGGCCTCACAGGTGGAACCGTATCCAACGAGCTCGGCGTAGATTTTCGCACCCCTGGCGCGTGCGCGTTCCAACTCCTCGAGAACGAAAAACCATGCGCCTTCAGCCAGCACAAACCCGTCGCGATCGCGCGAAAACGGGCGGGAGGCGCGATGTGGTTCCTCATTCCACTTGCTGGCCATGATCCTCATCAAAAGAAATCCCCGGAAGATCAGGGGTGCGATCGGTGCATCCGCCCCTCCCGCGACAATCGTGTCCAGCACGCCAGCCTGGATGTTGCGGTAAGCGTAACCGAGCGCGTCGGTGGAAGAAGTACAGCCGGTAGTAACCACATGGCTCAAGCCGCGAAAGCCGAAGCGCATGGAGATCTCGCTGGCCAGCGTTCCCATCGTGGAGCTCGGGATCACGTACACACTGCACTGTTTGTGGTGGCCCTCGTAATAGAGGCGGTACTGTTCTTCGGAGAACTCTCCGCTGCCGCCGCCGGAACCGAGAATAACGCCGATACCGCGCAACTCGTCCCTGCTCATCCGTCCGGCATCGAGGCCGGCATCCGACAGCGCCTCCTCCACGGCGGCGCGGCTGAGCGGCACGACCCGGGAAACATGGGGACGGTCCTTGGGATCGACGTAGTTCTTCTCGGGAAAATCGACCTCGCCGGCCACTTGCACCGCGTAGGGAGACGCGTCAAAGCGCGTGATTTTTCGAATTCCACTGACGCCATGGGAAGTGGCCGCCCAGAAGTTGTCCCGCCCCACCCCGTTGGGACTGACGGCGCCCAGGCCGGTAATGACTACTCTTCGGCTCATCGCGTTTCGATGGTAGCAGTATCTGCCGGCCAGGAGACATCGATCGCGAGGATTACCCCGCCGGAACGGCATGAGTGCGAATGTCCGGTTGAGTGCGGCCGTGCTTCCAGTGCAACCATGCCAGGCTGATGACGCGGTAGACTTCGTTCCGTTCAAATGGCTCCATCAGCAGGTCGTATCCGCCGAAGTTCAGCACTTCACCCCAGAGAGATTCGTTCGCCATCCTCGATGTGACGATGATGACAGGTGGCTTCTCCACGCCGTCCAGCGCGTATAGCAGGTCCCGCCAGGTGCGCCTGCCCAGGCGGTCTTCGGCGATGACGACAGGCATGGGTGTACGGCGGATCACTTCGACCGCTTCTTCGAATGTGTCAACTGTGTGGAGAATCCAATTGGAGTTGCCGAACAGCCTGTGGAGGGACAGGCGATCTTCTTCGGACGATAGGATAGCAAGAGCGGTAACACTCTTGCTTGGATCGTGTTCCATGGTTACCTCCACCAGTGCGATGCTGGCGGAACGGCCCGCCGGAACTACTGATCGAGCCGGCATCAAGACACCGGTCTCTTTAATTATCGGTCATACCGGCCGCCGGTTGCAATTGCATTTCGAGTGCGGGTTACCTGCACATCGGACAAACGGAGCGGAGATACCTTAGACCCGGCAACAGTTATACAATGATGGCGAACCCGGTTCGTCCGAGGCTACATAAAATGCAGACTGATTCAACCATTCCATCCCGAAGATCCTTTCTTCGCAAAGGAAGCATCGCCGGAGCAGGCGTTTCCGCATTTACGATCATCAAACCGGAACTCGTGAGAGGCGCCGGCAACGAAAAGTTGAAAGCAGGCGTGGTAGGCTGTGGCGGCCGAGGCACCCAGGCAGTGGTGGACCTGCTGACCGGTAGCCAGAACGTCGACGTGGTGGCGATGGCCGACGCGTTCGAGGACAAACTGGAAGGTTCGCTGCGGCGGCTCCGCGCGCACAAAGAGTCCGGGAAATGGGGCGACAGGCTGAAAGTGGACCCGGAACACCGTTTTGTCGGGTTCGATGCCTTCAAGAAACTTGTCAACTCCGGCGTGGATATCGTCATGCTGGCGACACCTCCGGGGTATCGTCCGGAGCACTTTGAAGCGGCCGTCAACGCCAAGAAGCATGTCTTCTGCGAGAAGCCTTTCGGAACCGATCCGGTTGGCGTACGCCGGTTCATGACTGCGGCCAGGAAATCCGAAGAAATGAAACTGACGGTCGTGACCGGCGCGCAGCGGCGGTTTGCGCGCGACTATCAGGAAACGGTCGAAAAGATCAACAGCGGTGCCATCGGAGACATCGTGGCAACTTATGCCTACTGGGTGGGTACTCCCGTCGTCCAGCAGAAGGCGGGCCGAAATCCCAAATGGGGCGATATGGAGTGGCAGCACCGGAACTGGTATTCGTACGTGTGGATCTGCGGCGACCAGATCGTCGAGCAGCACCTTCACAACATCGACGTCTGCAACTGGATCATGGGCACGCATCCGGTCAAGGTCGTTGCCACGGGCGGCGCGATCTGGAGACCGAAGACCGAGGTTTACGGTAACATTTACGACCACATCAGCGCCGATTTCGAATATCCGAACGGCGTCCGCATGTCCAGCTATTGCCGGCAGTTTCCCAGGGACCGGAACTCCGAGATCCACACCAATATCAGCGAGCTCATTGTAGGAACGAAAGGGCGCAGCAACGCGCATGACCTTGGCACGGGCAGCGGGCAGGATGTTCGCACATCCTTCAGGGATCCATTGGAGAACCCGTATGTGCGCGAGCACACCGCCATGGTCGCCAGCATTCGCGGCGACGGGCCGTACATCAACCATGCGATGGCGGTGGCCGAAAGCACGATGACCTGCATCATGGGGCGCGAATCCGCCTACTCGGGGCTCGAGATCACCTGGGACATGATCATGAACTCGAAGCAGGACTTGCAGCCGAAGCAGTTTGGCTACGACCTGAAGATGGAAGTACCGCCGCTGCCGGTTCCAGGCGAGTATAAGTTTGTCTGACGAGCGCGGCGGCGCGTCAGCAATCGCGCGGGGGAAGGTCACACCCGGGGCGAATTTCGAATCATGCGGGAGCCGAGTAATACGTAGTCGGCGGCAGAGATCACAATAGAAACCAGCAGCACCAGGTAGAGCGGGCCGAGAGCCTGCGAAATCGCGGGCAGGCTTGCCGACGCGAGAAAACATACGATGGTGAAGATCTCGAGGATAGTGTTAATTTTTCCGGAAATGGTAGGTCTGAAAGCGGTACTGCGCGTCAACAGGTAAACCACAAAGCACCCGATCAGGATCAGCACATCCCGCAGCACGACGGCGGCCATAAGCCATAACGGGAGGGAAACGAACTGCCCGCGAAATGCCGAAAGGACGACAAATGCCGTCGAGGTGAGTATTTTGTCGGCTACCGGATCGGCCAGGCGGCCGAACTTGGAGCGCTGGCCGAATCTCCTTGCAATGTACCCGTCAAAGGCGTCGGTGAGCCCGGCCAAAGCAAAGACGCCCAGAGCTTCCATATCCCGGCCCAGAATGGCGAACCAGGCGAATGGAACTATCAACGCCAGCCGCAACAGGGTCAGCAGGTTCGGCACCGTTCGCCACGCCGCTTTTTCAGCACCGTTTTCAACAGCGGCGGCAGAGACTTCCGGATGATTCCGGGGAAGCATATCCGGATGCTACCGGGTTCTCGCCCTATCGGGCAAGCCGGACAATCCACAGAGCAGTTTCAATGAGGCACTGACACGATCATGAGAATAGGAATCACTTACCTGTATGCAATTTTTCGTTATGGCTATCCTCATTCCGTCGCGGATGCGCTCCGCTCGATACCGGACATCCGCAAGCTTGGGTTCCGCTTTCTTGAAATGGAGGGGCTCGGGCGTCCGTTTCTCCGGGCTCTTTACAAGGACCGGAACACACTGAGGCAAGTGGTGGAGGACAACGGCGTCCACGTCCACAATTTTTGCGTCGTGGATCCCGATATGGTCAGTCTCCATCCAGGCAAACAGAAAGCGGCGCTCGATGGCTTCAAGAAGGGCGCGGAGATCGCAGCGATGCTCGGAACCGAGACGCTGCACCTGGCCAGCTACGCTCCGCCCGTCCGGTACCTCGATCAGAAGCCCTATGATCTTGGAGCTGAGGAGGGATACAGTTTTGCCGGCGGCTCGCGCATTCGCATCCCGAAGGATTTCGACTGGAATAGCGTCTGGATCGCGCTGGTGGATTCCTGCCGGCAGTGTGCGGATATCGCCGCCAACTACGGGAAGACGGTCATTATGGAACCGCGCGTGGGGGAGGTCATCTGTTCGGTCGATTCGCAGTTGCGGCTGATTGAAGACGTCGCCCGGCCGAACTTCAAAGCTAATTTCGATACGGCGCACTTCAGCGCACAACGGGAGAACGTCGTGTTGGCTCTGGAAAAACTCCGGAACCGGTTTGCCAACATTCATATCGCCGACAACAACCCCAAAGACACCGGCCACCTTGCAATCGGGGACGGCGTCATCGATTGGGAGGAATTCTTCGTCGTATTGAAGCGGATGAATTACACAGGATACCTCGGGCTGGACCTGGGCACGTCCCGCCACTTGGCCGCGGACTACCGCAAATCCCTGGACCGAATCCAATCCATCGCTTCGAAGCTGAAAATCAAGATCGAGGTGTAACGCGCTGCACGTTTATTCTGCGTTCTTGATCATCTTGGCTTGCGCCGTTGCAAATGCCGGTCCACACGGACCATTGCGGACGGCCTGCGAGACTGCCGATGCTGTGGTGTTGGGCAGCATCGATCCTCTTGTGCTCACTTCCGCGCCGGCAAGCTTCATCTTAACCATCGATGGAGTAATAAAGGGCACGACACCCAGAAATTCCGTATTGACGGTAACCTGGCCAGGATCGCTCACATCGGCTCGCATAAGCCCTCCCAAATACCGGGCTTTGTGGTTCCTGCGCAACACCCCGTCTGGAGTTCCGGAAATCTCTCCTATAGGAGGACCAAGAGCTCCATTGTTCGCGTCCGGATTGGCTTTGCCGCCCAATAACCGGAGCGGCCGGGACCAAATTCCAACCGGAACCTGTCACGAGGTCGTATGGGCGGTTCTCAAGGATAGCGCCGCCTACATCGATCTATCGCCGGCCTGCCTGACGGCAATGGAAACGCTGTTAAGGGAAGATCCTCCGGAGACCGCCGCCGCGCTCCGGGACTTTTCCGAATCGATACAACGCTTCGCTCAATCGGCATCCGTAAACCTCAGAGCTCTGGCCCTCGCGTCGGGCATTCGACGGCAGGATGTGCAATCGCTGGCACAATTCGCGGCGCAGGCGTCATTGCTTGCGAAATCGCAAGTCATCCACCCTGCCGCGGCGGCCGTTGCCGCGTGGCGCGATCCGGATCCGGCGGGCCTGGCAGCACTCGGAACAATTTCTCAGACAGCAGGCGCCGATACTCTCAGCCGCTCCGCGGCACAGGCTCTCATGATGATCCACACGAAAGATACGGTGCCACATTTAGCCAAGCTGCTATCCAGTACCGATCCGGAACTTCGAGGCGCCGCCATCCGGGGTCTGAGTTTTTTTGTGAAGGGAGTCCCCATTCTTTCGGCTGAGAACCTCCGGTCCATGGCATATTTCGCGGAGGTTGAGAATCCCGAATATTTCGACGAAACGATTTCGCCGTATGTCTCCATAATCCCGGTCTCCCCTGCGAAAGAAGCCGAATACGTAAATGCCTGGCAGGCCTGGTGGCGCCGGATGGCAACACGGTTTAATTGACTCGACGACGCTATTGAATGCAGGCATGGCTCTACTACAGTCTCGTGGACCAGGAAAGCGTAGAATGAAATTAGGAGACTTGCCATGGAGGTCACGCTACCAGCCGATTTGAGAAGGCAGGTCGAGCAAGAACTCGCCAGCGGCCGGTATCACAGCCGGGATGAACTGATCGAACAGGCGGTCAGGCACTTCCTTGATGAGCGTCAACGTGGGCAACGTCGGCTCGATGCCCTCCGGAGAATCGGTCAGGCCGTTGATCAGGCCGGCATGTATGAGCGAGTGCTGGTTCCTGGCAAGGAATGACGGGCTCACCGCTCGTCGTTATAGATGCGTGTGTCCTCGCTAACTTCTCCCTTTGTGATACCCTCCTGCGCCTCGCTGAGCCGCCGCGACTCTATGAGCCGAAGTGGTCGGAGGAGATCATTCGTGAGACAACTCGTACGTTGGAATCAAAGCTCGGGTGGCCGAGTCCTCTGACGGCTAGTCTCCAGGCTGAACTGCGCGCCCACTTCGGTGAGACATGGATCAGCGGCCACGAAGCACTGATCCCCCAGATGACAAACGATGAGAAGGATCGGCATGTGCTGGCGGCCGCCGATCACGGCCAGGCGTCCATCATCGTCACTTTCAACCTTCGCCACTTCAGGCGTGAGCACCTCGAGCCGTGGGGCATCTGCGCGTTACACCCGCAATCCTTTTTGATCGAGACCTTTCGCCAGGAAGAATCGCTGGGAATGACGAAACTGGAGCAACAAGCCGCCGATCGCCGGCGCAGCTTGCGGGAACTTCTCCATATTCTCAGCGCCACCGTGCCCGACTTTGTGGCAGTCGTTTCGGCTGCGTTCTCAAGAGAATAGAAATCGGAATGGCCGCTACTCGGAGCCCAGAACGGCCAGCGTTTTTTCCACGTTTGAAAGCAATTCCTCGCGGTGCCGGCGCTCTGAAAATTCGAGATCCGGGCTCCGATAGTAACCGGCCTGCTGCTGCCAGCGGAGAAGAAGGGCCCGGCGTGCTCCGTTGACGGATACGTGACGGCCCTCGCGCAACAGGTACACGGGGTTGGCGTGGGCCTGGATTTGGGGTTCGCCTTCCTGGCTGGCGCTGGTGGCGCGGGCTGCGACCCAGGAACTCTCCTCGAGATTGAAACGAAACGGAAGGCGTACCTCATGGCGCCCTTCTCCGGCTATCGAGGCTACCGTCCTACCGTTCACGATGATTTCCAGCTTTTCGAGCGGCCGGTGATAGCGCGCCACCGCTTCGCCTTCCACCGGTTTCTGAACCCCGCTCCAGTTGATGACGGCGCCAGGGGCACTGCCGTCGACCGTCAAATCCAGCAAGGGGCCATTGGAAACAACCACGCGGCCGATTCGCACCCCTGCCGCCCAAGCTTCATAAGCGGAAGGTTTCGGAGCGGCCTTCACCAGAGTGCGCTCCGGCCCGAGCAGCGGCAGGGAGCGTGGCCAGGGCTTTCGGTTATTCAAAGGGACGGGAAAATCGCTTCCGGCGATTCCCGTCACCCGAAACCCCGCGTTCAGCAGCTCATACCAGGACTCGGTCTTGAGCACACCAAACTGGAATACCTCAATGAAATCGATGCTCCCGAGCGCGAGGTCCATCAGCAGCGTGGAATTCTTCTGGCTGCCATCAAAATGCGCATAGCCCACCGTGGCCCCAAGACTCCGCGCCCTGGCAAACAGCACGGTTGGAAACGGATACGCTTCGCGCGAGTTCGCGTAAACCTCTCCAATGCTCAAAGGGCGCAAAATCTCACGAGGTCCGAGGAGGTTCACGTGACCATAGAAATGGCTGCGTGCTTCCATGCCGGAACGAATCGACCGCCCTTCCATCCGGGCTTCCGCGGCCTCTCCAAAGCCATACTGCATGGCCGCGTCCTGCTGCCGCTGTAGTTGGAGAAAATTGCCCACGGAGAGATCTTCGCCGTCGATCCATCCCAGAAAAACCGGATCGTCCTCCCGGTGACGCACCAGGTGGATGTGGTCGTCCGCGGAGAGCCATTGCTCATGCTCCGTTAGGGGAGCAAGGTCGAGTTCAATGCGCTGCTTGCCGCCGGCGCGCAACTCGAACTCCTGAACGGCAGGCTTGTAGAACAAGCCCCTGTACGCTTCCGCCCGGTAGCGCCCCGCCGGTAAATCAAAGGCGGCGGTGCCTCGAAGCAGAAGGAAATGGGATTCGCCGTTCGCCGTGATCTCCAGCGTGGCTGGATCCGCCGCCCGGCGCCAAAGCACTTCGCGGTAGAACAGATCGACGCGCAGGGCAAGCAGGCTGTCAACCGGACTGAAGCGAAACGGCCGCCCGTCTTTGAACAGATACACGCGGGCTGGAACAGTCCGGCCGCTATTCGCATCGCGAGTAACAAGTTCAAGCGTAGCGGCGAAAGACGGCCGCAGCGTCTCGCGGAATTGGGCAAAAGCCAGAGCCAGGCAAAACGCGAGCACCAGGCCAAAACGGAGAACAATGACTCTTGCGCTTGGCACAAGAGAGTAATATCACAGCCGCAACGGTATTATGTCTCGGGAACGGTCAGCTTGCCATTCCTGACCAGGTACCGGAAATCCACGTGAAGCGTCGTATCGGGCAGGAAGAACCAGCGCACGAAACCGCCGCGGACCTTCCCCCCGATCTCTTCATTGTCTCCGAGGCTCAAGCGGACGACGCCGGCGCCGTAACCGTAATAAGGAATCAGCCCGCTTCCCTCCGGCACAGTCAACGCCGGGTTGCATCCGAGGCCGAATTCACGGAAGCGCATCGCCGCATCGCCGCCCGCCGCGAGCGCGGCTTTCACGGCGTCCAAACCCTCCTTGGCTCGCACACCGGTTACACGGCCGTTATCGAGTAGAATGACTACACCTTTCGCGACTGTATCGTCGAACCTAGCTTCGGCAAGTCCGATGCTGCCGAAGGCGCTGTCTTCGACCGGCGCGACGCGCACCACACCCGCCGGCAATTCGATATGGCGATCCACGCGCACCTGCGCCGCCTGCGCGCGCTCGGGGGAGGCGTCACCGTCCTGAATATTAAAGGGCCGTTTTGCGATTCGAAACATCACATCGGTGCCGTTCGGAGACTGTATGCGAACCGTGCCCATGCGAAGAATACGAATGGCGCGGTCCTGTACGGCGCGCAGGGCTTGATGATCGATGTTCAAAGCCCGCATGTACAGGGCGTCGAACTCCGGCGGATGCGCAGTGGGCAAACCATCGGGATGCCGGGTACCGTCAGACCAGTGAAAGTGCAGCTCACGCCGTGTGCCGCCTTTATCCACCCAATCGACGAGATGCCGTTCTTCCGCGGGTGCCAGCGCCCGCGCGGAAGGGCCGAGCGGTAACCTGATAAACACGTCGACGCGCCCGGCAGTTGTGGCGGAAACGGGCGCGGCCGCCGGGAGCGGTTCCAGCCACACGGCGCCTGCCGAGCGGACGTTTTGCCGCAACAGCGGCAGCAGTTCCGCGAAGTATTCAGGATCGAACCGGGCCAGCACACGCTCACCACGGCGGAGCTTCAACGGTTCCAGAATGCGCGCCGCAATGCGAGGGTAATCCACAGAAGAAGTGGAATCGGCCGCGGCGAGCGCCGAGGGCACGGCGGGCAGCATGGAACAAAACAAGCGGCGGTTCATAACGGATCAGATCGCCATCACCGCGCCTGTATCGGCGCTGGTCACGTGATGCGAATACCTTGCGAGCCAACCGCGCTTCACCTTTGGTTCGAAGGGAGGCAAAGCAGCCAGGCGGCGCTCGATTTCACCGGCATCGACTTTCAATTCGATCCGGCGCGTTGTCGTGTTCACATAGATGACATCCCCGTCACGGACGGCCGCGATGGGACCTCCGGCTGCCGCTTCCGGCGCCACGTGACCGATGCAAAGGCCGCGCGTGCCGCCCGAAAATCTTCCGTCCGTGATGAGCGCAGCGCGGGTGCCGGCCCCGACCAGCGCCGCCGTGGGGGAAAGCATCTCCTGCATCCCAGGTCCGCCACGCGGGCCCTCATAGCGGATGACGACCACTTCTCCTTCGCGCACTTCTCTTTCGAGGATGCCCTTTAACGCCGCTTCCTGAGATTCGTAGACTCGCGCGGGCCCTTCGTACTCCATCATCGCCGCGTCCACGCCCGCGGTCTTGACGACAGCGCCATGCGGAGCGAGATTCCCGAAAAGTACGGTCAGGCCGCCGGTTGCGGAAAACGCATTTGAAACACGACGGATCACGTCGCCATCGGCATCGGGCGAGGCGGTGACATATTCGCCCAGCCGCCCGGCCACTCCCGCGGTATCCAGGTTCAGAACGGTCTTCGCATGACACGCCAATTCCTTCAGGATGGTGCCGATACCGCCGGCACGGTGAACGTCTTCGACATGCATCTCCGGCCGGCTGGGCGACACCTTGCAGATATTGGGTGTGGTATCCGAGATCTCGTTCAACCGGTCCAGCCGGTAATCGATCCCCGCCGAATGCGCGAGCGCCAGCGCATGCAATACCGTATTCGTCGACCCGCCCATCGCCATGTCCAGAACAAAGGCATTATCAAGCGCCTGGCGCGTCACGATATCCAGCGGCCGGACGTTGTTATCGAGACACGATTTGAGCGTGCGCGCCGCCCGGCGGGTGAGTTCGATCCGCTCCGGATTCAGCTCCGTGATCCCCTCGGCGCGGTCGACCCATTGCTCCGCCGTAATGGTACCATTGCCGGGAAGCGCGAGACCGATCACTTCTCCAAGGCAGTTCATCGAATTCGCGGTGAACATCCCGGAGCAGCTTCCGCATCCCGGGCACGCGCGCTCAGCCAGGCCGCGGAGACCCTGCTCCGTCATCTTGCCCGCCGTATATTTGCCTACGCCCTCGAAGACGGAGATCAGATCCGAGTTGCCCGTTCCCGCCAGCATCGGACCACCGCTGACGTACACCGCGGGGATATTGATGCGGACCATCGCGTTGTACATCGCCGGGACGATCTTGTCGCAGTTCCCGATTCCGATCCAGGCGTCGCAGGGGTGGGCTCCGATAATGGATTCGATCTGGTCCGCAATCAGCTCGCGCGAAGGCAGAGAGTACTTCATTCCGAAGTGGCCCATCGCGATTCCATCGCAGATAGCCGCCCCTACGTTCGTGTACCACACGTTGTAGCCCAGCGACTTCAGTTCCTCGAACACGATGGCCCCGATACGGTCGAGATGAGCGTGTCCGGGGATCTGGGTGGTATAGGAATTGATAATCGTGACGAACGGACGCTTCAAATCGTCCATCGACCGGATCACGCCTTCGGCCCGCATCAGGGAAGCCGCCGGTGTCATGTGAACGCCCTCGGTCAGGATACGGCTGCCGCGCCTGCGAATGTTTTCGATGCCTTCGTTCATTACTGACATTGTGCCAGTAACGGAGTCTCCGTGCGGCTATACTGACTATTCGGGACCTTAACTCTGGAAGGAGGAATCCACGATGCCGGTCGTCTCAAGACGGGAGTGGCTTGCGTCCCTGTTTGCCTGCCCGGCCCTGTCCATCGCCGCGCCGGATCCGGAGGCGTGGATTCCGCTGTTCGATGGCGCCTCGCTCGACGGCTGGACGGCTGGCGAAAACCGCGATTCGTTCCGCGTGGAGGGAGGCACGATCGTCGCCGCCGGGCCGCGCTCGCATCTGTTTTACACGGGCGGCATTCGCGAAGCCAGCTTCAGGAATTTCGAGTGCAGAGCGGATGTGCTGCCGCACCCGGGCGCCAATTCCGGCATCTACTTCCACACTCGCTTCCAGAAACAAGGCTGGCCCACAGCCGGGTTCGAAGTGCAGATCAATAACTCCTATGGCGGCGAGGGCCGTTATCGCGAGCGCAGAAAGACAGGCTCGCTCTACGGCGTCCGGAACGTCTACAAGGCGTTTGCCCGTGATGGCGAATGGGCACAGTTGCACATAACGGTACACAGCAAACAGGTGCAGGTCCGCTTGAACGATCTGCTTCTGGTGGATTATGTCGAGCCCGATCCTCCCGTCCGCGCCGATAAAACCATGGACCGCGTGCTCAATCGCGGAACGTTCGCACTGCAATGCCATGACCCGGGCTCCCGTACGCATTTCCGGAATATCGCAGTGAAGCCCTTGCCAGACGACGTTCGTGCATCCGCGGCGGCGCCCGAAGTAGACGACGTCTATCGGCAGATTCTGGATCTGAGCGCGCGCAATTTTCCGGTGGTGGACTACCACACGCACCTGAAGGGCGGCCTCACCATTGACGAGATGCTGCGAGAGTCGCGCCGTCTGGGCATCCAATACGGAGTCGCCGTGAATTGCGGTGTGTCGTTTCCCATCCACAATGACGCTGGATTGAACGATTTCCTGGAGACCATGAAAGGGCAACCGGTCTTCATTGCCCTTCAGGCCGAAGGCCGGGAATGGGTCAACCTCGTCAGCAGTGAAATGGTGGCGAGATTTGACTATGTTTTTACCGACTCCATGACCTACACCGATGACGCCGGAAAGCGAATGAGGTTATGGATCAAGGAAGAAGTGGGCGACATCCGCGACCCGCAGGCATTTATGGAGACCTACGTCGATCGCACCGTCGGCATTCTAAGCCGGGAACCGATTGATATTTACGCGAACCCGACGTTTCTTCCGGACGTAATTACGTCTCAATATGATGTGCTATGGACAGAGGAGCGGATGCGCAGGGTGGTGGAGGCGGCAGCCGCGAACGGCGTGGCAATGGAGATCAACAGCCGGTACCGGCTGCCCAGCCCGGCCTTCATTAAAATGGCGAAGGCCGCTGGAGTAAAATTCTCCTTCGGCACAAATAATGACGCCAAATATCTCGGGCGCTGCGAATACGGGCTCCGGATGGTAAAAGAGTGCGGGCTCGATTGGCACGATTTCTTCATCCCGAAGGAAGACGGCAACAAGCCCGTTCAGGTTCGGGGTCTCAAAGGTTGAGCGATTATTTTTGAGAGGGAATGTATGTCAGATTTATCCAGACGCGATTTTGGGCGGTTGGCCTTCCTTGGGGCGGCGCTCACGACGAATCATGTAGCGCTCTCCGGCGCGAACGGCAACATCGGGATCGGTGTCCAGCTTTACTCGGTGCGCAAGGATGCAGCTGCCGATCTGCGCGGCGTACTGGCTGCCATCGGCCGGATGGGTTATCAGGCGGTGGAGTTCGCCGGCTATTACGACCATGACGCGAAGGCCGTGCGAAAGATGCTGGACGATGCCGGCCTGAAGTGCTGCGGGTCGCACATCGGCTTGCCTGCCCTTCGCGGCGACGAGTTATCCAAAACGGTCGAGTTCAACCGCATCATTGGAAACAAATACCTGGTTGTGCCCGGCCTGCCGAAGGAAAACCGCGCTTCGCGCCAGGCGTGGATCGAGACAGCGTCGGTCTTCAATGAGATCTCGGCGAAAGTGAAGCCCCACGGAATGCGCGTGGGTTATCACAATCACACGATAGAGTTTCAACCCCTTGACGGCGAGAAGCCCTGGGACACGTTCTTCGGCAGGACGAACAAGGACGTCATCATGCAACTGGACATCGGACACGCGCAGCGCGCCGGCAACGATCCCATCGACGTGATGAAGAAATACCCGGGCAGGGCGGTCACGGTGCACGTGAAGGAGTTCTCTCCCTCAGACAAAAACGCGCTGATCGGTGAGGGACAGATCAACTGGAAAGGTTTCTTCCAGGCCGCGCAAACCGTGGGCGGAACGGAGTGGTACATCATCGAGGAAGAAAGCGGCGCATACCCCGGATTAGAGGGCATCGAGAAGAGTATCAAGAATCTGAAAAAACTCCTCTCCTGAGCGGCGCCGTTAATTCGACGGCGCTATCCGCGCCAGGGCGCGCGTGGCCGCTTCGATCAGCGCTTCGGCACCGACGGGCGCGCCGGTTGCGCCCTTCATCCACAGATCCGGGGCGATGCGCCCCTGCTTGCTTACCCGCTCGACTTCAGGGCCAATCTTGCCGGCCTTGGCCATGTGTTCCTCCAACTGATGCGCGATGAGGTGGCCGATCGGGTAGTCCGGCAGGTAGAGGTAGCGCTCGATCATGTGCGAGTAGATGCCCAGCAGAACCACATCCTTGTGGCGGAACACCGGCGCATAGTGCCTGTTCCACACATCGGTGGCGATTTCGATCACCGCTTCCCTTAGCTGCTCGGGCGTCGCATCCGGCTGATCGTACATCCAGTGCCATACGGCCATGTCCACCAGCGCCACGCCGGCGATCTCGTACGTCGCCCAGAAGTCGTTCAGAATCTTGAGCGCTTCGGCGCTTTCATCGGTATCCTTCAATCCGATAAGCTCCAGGTCCCTGGCCTGGAACACAAACGCGAGCGCTTCGGTAAAAGCGGTATTCGGCACGCCGTTGAGCAGCCAGTGGTCGATGTTCTTCAGCGAGAACGTCTGCTCTACGTTGTGCCCCATCTCGTGAACGGCAATGTTGTAGCCTTTGTAATCCATGCCGTCCGCACCAACGCGAGTACGCAGCCTTGCCGGAGCCGTACGCAACTGCGCGCCCCACGCATGTCCGGAGCCGCGGGCCGGTTGCACGACGATGTTGCTCGCAAGATAATCCGCACGTTCCGCGCTGAAGCCCAGGTCCCGGAACATGCGCGGCATGTCTTTCTCGTATGCTTCCGGCGTGGGATACCGCTTTCGCGTGATCTCATCCAGTTCGGCTTCCGAGTACTTGCCGCGCGGCTTGAAGCCGGCATACCAGATATCGAACGGCTCGAGCGGCCGGCCAAGTCTCTGCTCAATCAACTTCGCTACGCGGGGGATCAGCGGAGATGTCAGGATCTGCTCAAACATCGCTTGAACACGTTCTTCCGGCAACTCGCGCTCTTCATCGAAAATCCGGGCCATGTGCGTAGGCGCCGCCGGCGAGTAGGGATCGATCTGTCTCAACGCGCGGAATGTGCCGAGCAACATCGCGTACCGGGTATCAGGCTCGCGCTCATTCGAGGCTTGGCGCGCCGGCCGCGGCACCTCGCTGTAATCCTTCACTTCAGACCGGCTGACCGAGTTCCAGGATAGATTCCAATCGACGGTTGGATTGTTCACCACCGCTTGCGGGATGGTTTGCCGGACGATGTGCTCCATGACGCGCGCAATCATTCGCTGGCGCGGCAGCCCGTCTTTTTCCGTGTAGTCGGCTTTGATCTGATCGCGCAGATTCCAATGCGAGAGCAGCCGCATTTTTGCAGGGAACAACCGTTGTCCTTTTTCATCGAGCAGATGGTTCATCCAGATGTTGTATTGCGCGATGTACTGTTCGGCTTGTGCCCCGGCCTCGGCGATCGCCAAATTCACCTCGGGAGGCACTCTTCGCGAGAAGCGCTGAGCCAGGCGCGCTTCGGCCCACTCGCGGCGGCTCCACTGCTCACCTCGCGCCAGCCGCTCTTCGAGCGTGGTCAGCGGGAAATTCAACAGGACAACGAACGCCAGCTTGTTTTTGAAAAAGTCTTCTTTCGTATGCGCCGATGGGTCGTAGGCGGCGAAGATTTCGTCATAGGGCATGATCGGGCCGCCTCGGTCCAGATCAACCTGGAGCCGGAAGGCGATCTGGATTTCCAGCATATGCCCGTCAAGCTGCTCGAACAGGGTCTCATAGCGGGAGAAAACGGTGTCGAGGGCTTTCTGGTCGCCGGCGAAGTTCGTCCGGACGAATTCCTCGAACGCGTTGCGGTCGCCGTCGTCCGCGCGCCAGAACCCGGCTACCTGTTTCAATCCGCGTTCGACACGCACGCGCTGCGTGGGGCCGTATTTGTCCACCAATTCTTTTTCGAGCGCGGAAACGGCGCCCGCGATCCAATCCGGACGGGCGTTCTGCCCCTGCGCTTTGAGCGGCGGTGAAATCATGGCAAACCCCAGCAGAAACGGCAGCAACACGCGCAAGTGCGGCACGAAAAATCTCCTGTGCACGGCTGTAGTTCCGCGCAGATTTAGTATAACGTGCGGTCTCGCGGCAGACTGTGGCGATAATGGAGTCAAATAGCGCCCACATGCGAATACTGGTTCTGAACGGCGGATCGAGTACGATCAAAGCTTCCCTGTACGACGTCGAAGGCGGCACCATGTCCGGTGCCGCCCAGCGTCCCATCTGGCGTGTCCATGGGGGCTGGGGGAACAGCAATGGGACCGCACGAATTCATGCCGAGGGTCCGGGCGGCGTGGAAGATATGGAACTGCGAATCGGCGCTCCCGGGGAAGTTATCGAACCCGCGCTGGGCATGCTCCTGAAAGGGAAGGCTCAAGTGCTGCGCGCATGGACGGAGATATCCACTGTGGGGCATAGGATCGTCCATGGGGGCAGCCGTCTTCGCGAAAGCGCGCTCATCTCGGAGGAAGTGAAATCCGGGATCTCCGAAGCGGCCGAATTCGCGCCGGAGCACAACTGGTTTCAACTGGAAACAATCCATACCGTCGAACGGCTGCTCGGCCCCGGCGTGCCTCAGTTCGCTGTCTTCGATACCGCTTTCCACGCCACTCTGCCGGAGCGCACGTTTGTCTACGGAGGTCCTTACGAATGGCTTGACCGCGGCATCCGGCGATATGGGTTCCACGGTATCAGCCATCAATACGTGTTCGGACGCGCGGCGGAAATTCTGGGCCATGATGCGTCCGGGCTGAAACTGGTTAGCTGTCATCTCGGAAACGGGTGTTCTCTCGCCGCGATCGATGGCGGAAAGAGCGTCGACACCACGATGGGGTTTACGCCGCTCGACGGCCTGATTATGGGAACCCGGTCGGGGTCGGTCGATCCCGGCATTCTCATCTACCTGATGCAGCGCGGCGGATACACAGCGGACCAACTGAACCGAACCTTGAACAAGGAGTCGGGGCTGAAGGGACTCTCCGGCATCTCGGGCGACATGCGCGAAATCATGGCCGCCGTCGAAGTGGGAAACCGCCGCGCCGGGCTGGCATTCGACGCTTACATACAACGCTTATGCCGCGAGATCGGCGGGATGGTT
>DASTMK010000434.1:0-10196 GCA_035714225.1 Bryobacteraceae bacterium
CTGACGGACAGCGTCAATTCGATGGCGGGCAACCTCACGAACCAGGTTCGCAACATCGCCGAAGTGACAACTGCCGTAGCGCGCGGCGACCTGTCGCGCAAGATCACCGTGGATGTGCGCGGCGAGATCCTCGAATTGAAGAACACCATCAACACGATGGTCGATCAGCTCAGCTCCTTCGCCTCCGAAGTGACGCGCGTGGCGCGCGAAGTCGGCACGGAGGGAAAACTCGGAGGCCAGGCCGTTGTCAGCGGCGTGGCGGGCACGTGGAAGGACCTTACCGAAAGCGTCAACTCGATGGCAAGTAACCTGACCAACCAGGTTCGCAACATCGCCGGAGTCACCACTGCCGTAGCCCGTGGGGATCTTTCCACCAAGATCACCGTGGACGTGCGCGGTGAGATCCTCGAATTGAAAAACACCATCAACACGATGGTGGATCAGCTTAATTCGTTTGCCTCCGAAGTGACGCGCGTGGCGCGCGAGGTCGGCACGGAAGGGAAACTCGGAGGCCAGGCCGTTGTCACCGGAGTGGCAGGCACGTGGAAGGACCTTACGGAAAGCGTCAACTCGATGGCGGCCAACCTGACCACACAGGTTCGCGGGATAGCCAAAGTTGTAACCGCGGTGGCCAACGGAGACCTGAAACGCAAACTGATTCTCGAGACCAAAGGTGAGATCGCCGAGCTGGCGGAGACCATCAACGGCATGATCGATACGCTGGCCGTTTTCACGGAGCAGGTCACGTCGGTTGCGCGTGAAGTCGGAATCGAGGGCAAGCTGGGCGGACAGGCAAACGTGCCCGGCGCCGCAGGCCTTTGGCGCGATTTGACGAACAACGTCAACCAGCTTGCCGCGAATTTAACCACCCAGGTGCGGGCGATCGCGGAAGTGGCGACTGCTGTGACGAAAGGCGACCTGACACGATCCATTACCGTGCAGGCACAAGGCGAGGTGGCCGCGCTCAAGGACACAATCAACGAAATGATTGGAAACCTGAAGGAGACCACCCGAAAGAACACGGAGCAGGACTGGCTGAAAACCAACGTTGCGCGCTTCACCCGGATGTTGCAGGGTCAGCGGGACCTCATGGCCGTGTCTGGCACGGTGTTGAAAGAGATGGCTCCTCTCGTCGAAGCGCAGCACGGTGTTTTCTATATCTCCTCGGACGCGAACGGCGACGATTCCGAATTCAAGCTGCTGGCAAGCTATGCATACCGGGAGCGGAAGAGCCTTTCGAATCGTTTCGGACTGGGCGAAGGCCTGGTGGGGCAATGCGCCCTGGAGAAACAGCGAATCCTGCTCACGGACGTGCCGGGCGATTACATCAAGATTAACTCGGGGCTCGGCGAAGCGGCGCCGCTGAACATTGTTGTGTTCCCTGTCCTTTTTGAAGGCGATGTAAAAGCCGTCGTAGAACTTGCGTCGTTCCACTCTTTCAGCGCGGTGCATCTCGCTTTCCTGGAACAACTGGCGGAAAGCATGGGAATTGTGCTCAACACGATTGAGGCGACTATGCGCACCGAAGAGTTGCTGACGCAGTCGCAGGCGCTGGCCGAGGAGCTGCAAAGCCAGCAGAAAGAGCTTACGGAGGGGAACCGCAGGCTGGAGGAGCAGGCCCGCACGCTTCAGGCATCGGAGGAATTGCTGCGCCACCAGCAGGAGAAGTTACAACATACGAACTCCGAACTGCAGGAAAAAGCCCGCTTGCTGGCGGACCAGAAGGCGGAAGTGGAGCGCAAGAACCACGAAGTGGAGCAAGCGAAGGAGGCACTGGAAGAGAAAGCGGAGCAACTTGCGCTTACATCCAAGTACAAATCCGAGTTTCTCGCCAACATGTCCCACGAGCTGCGGACTCCGCTGAACAGCCTGCTGATACTCGCCCAGATGCTCGCCGAAGATAACGAGAACAGATTGACCGGGAAGCAGGTGAAAGCCGCGCAAACAATTCATCAGTCCGGCGTCGAACTGCTCTCGCTGATAAACGACATCCTCGACCTGTCCAAGATCGAATCCGGAACGATCCTCCTCGACCTGGAGCAGGTCTTTGTGACCGACCTCAAGGACTACGTGACCCGCACGTTCTCGCACGTGGCGGAGGAGAAAGGTCTGGCATTCGAGACAGAATTAGGTCCGGATTTGCCGAAGACCCTATATACCGATCCGCGGCGATTGCAACAGGTACTGAAAAATCTGTTGTCGAACGCTATCAAGTTCACGGACGACGGCGGCGTGCGGCTGAAGATCGATCGCGCATCCGGAGGCTGGCGCGCGGACGTAAAAAGCCTGAACGAAGCCGAAACCGTGGTGGTCTTCTCCATCGTCGATACAGGTATCGGCATCGCGGAAGATCAGCAGCAAGTGATCTTTGAAGCGTTCCGCCAGGTCGACGGCACTTCGAGCCGCCGTTATAGCGGGACTGGGCTCGGGCTGTCGATCTGCCGCGAGTTGGCGGCTCTATTGGGCGGCGACATTCAACTTGAGAGCAAACCGGGCGAAGGCAGCACATTCTCGCTGTATCTGCCACAGAACTATGCGGGCTCTCCGGCGAGTTTGAAACGGCTCTCCTCTCCCCGCCGCAAACCTGAAACACCCCGGGAGACCAGCCAACAGGAGCGAGCCGGGGCGGCTCACGCGCGGGTCGTCTCCATGGTTCCTGTCGAGGTGGAAGACGACCGGCACAATATCACACCGGGAGACAGGGTGCTGTTGGTTATTGAAGACGACCCCACGTTCGCGCGAATACTCGTGGATCTTGCGCGGCAAGCGGGGTTCAAGACCGTGGTCGCCCTTTGGGGCGATCGCGGACTGGCGCTGGCGCGCGAACTGAAGCCGGATGCTATCACGTTGGATATCCGCCTGCCGGATATGGCGGGCTGGACGATACTCGACAGGGTGCGGCACGACCCCGAGACCCGGCAGATCCCGATCCATATCATCTCGGTAGACGAAGACAGACGCCGCGGATTGTCGCTTGGTGCATCCAGTTATCTGGAAAAATCGAACAGTAAGGAACGCTTCGTGGAAGTGTTCGAGCGCATTCTTGAATCCGTCGAACGAAGGCAGCGGGAATTGCTCATCGTGGAGCCGGACGGCGAGCGGCGCGGGCGCATTCAGGAGGTTCTGGTTGGCGGAGATGTCCGCAGCGTGTTCGTCTCTTCCGGCGCGGAGGCAGTCGAGGCCGTCAAGACCGGCTCGTTCGATTGCGTGGTCCTCGGATTGGAGATGGGTGATATTGATCCGCTTGAGCTGATCGAAAGCTGGCAGAACAGTCCCGAGACACGCGAGCTTCCCGTGGTGGTTTACATCGACAACAATCTTACACCGGAGCAGGAACATACAATAAACCGGCTGGCCCGGCACGCCCTGGTTCGCGCTGTCTGCTCGCTTGACCGTTTGCTGGAGGAGACAGCGGTGTTCCTTCACCGTGTTGAATCCGCCATGCCGGAGGAGTCGCGACGGAAATTGGCAAATATGCCAAAGGACTCCGTTATCGCCGGCGGCAAGATTCTGGTCGTCGATGACGATGTCCGGAATTTGTTTGCCCTCACCAGTGTGTTGGAGCGGCATAAGCTGGAGGTACTGCATGCGGAAGGCGGGCCGGAAGGTTTAGAAATTCTGAAAAGAAATCCGGATGTCGATGCCGTCCTGATGGACATCATGATGCCTGAAATGGACGGTTATGAAACCATCCGGCAGATCCGTCAGATACCCGAATTTCGTGGCTTGCCGGTTGTTGCGCTTACTGCGAAGGCGATGGGCGGCGATCGTGAAAAATGTATAGAGGCCGGTGCGTCCGATTACATCACCAAGCCGGTCAACCTGGATGAGTTGATTTGGATGCTCAGGGCATGGATGCCGAGGCGTGCCGAGCGTCGCGCGTAGATTTCCTGGTCCTGACGCCGATGGGGTGCATGCTGGGCGGAGAATCGAGGTTGAATAACAAGATGGCGGGTTATGGGGTTGGTCTGGGTCAGTCTCGAGAACTCAAAGCGGTTGCTAACCAGAAAGCAAGAATCCTGGTTGTCGACGACCACCCGGGGAATCTGGAGGCCGTGGAGTCCATTCTGGAGGAACTGGGGCAGGAGATCGTCAAAGCCGGCTCCGGCAAAGAGGCGCTTCGAATTCTGCTGAAGGTTGATTTTGCGGTTATCCTGCTCGATGTCAAAATGCCCGGGATGGACGGGTTCGAAACGGCGACCCTGATCCGCGAAAGAGAGCGGTCGCGCTATACGCCGATCCTGTTTCTGACCGCCCACAGAGAAGAGGAGGAACATCTTTCGCGCGGTTACTACGCCGGTGCTGTCGATTTTCTGTATAAGCCGATCAACCCGGAAATTCTCCGCTCCAAAGTCGCGGTCTTCGTCGACCTGAATAAGAAGACGGAACTGCTGAAGAAGCATGCCGAGATGCTGGAGATCCGTAACCGTGAACTCGAGAAACTGGTGGCGGAAAAGGAGCGGGCCGAGGAAAGCATCCGCCGCCTGAATCTTCAGCTCGAGCAGCGTGTAGCGGAGCGCACGAGGGAACTCAGCCGCTCCAACGAAGACTTGCGGCAATTCGCCTATGCCGCTTCGCATGACTTGCAGGAGCCTCTGCGTACCGTCGGAAATTTCACGGAACTGCTGTCGCAGAGAATGAAGAACGTCGAGGATCGGGATGCGCAGGAGTTCATGGCCTACATCATCGATGGCGTGCGCCGGATGAACACGCTGGTGAAAGACCTGCTCGCGTATTCGCAAGTCTCGCATGGCCCCATCGAATCGGTGAATCCTGCCTGCGCGGAAGCGGTTTTCCAGGCCGCCGCCATGAACCTCAGCGTCGCTATCAGGGAAAGCGGCGCTACGGTTACCCACGACCCGCTTCCGGATGTTCTGATCGATTTCGGCCAACTCACGCAGATCTTTCAAAACCTGATCGGCAACGCAATCAAGTACAGAAGGGAACAACCGCCTGCCGTGCACGTTTCCGCCGAGGAGACCGAAACCCACTGGGTGCTTTCGTTTCGCGATAACGGTATCGGAATCGACCCGGCTTACAAAGACCAGGTTTTTGGGATTTTCAAACGGCTGCACGGAAGAGAGTATCCGGGTACCGGGATGGGACTGGCAATCTGTAAGAAGATCATCGACCGGTACGGAGGACAGATGTGGGTGGAATCCCAGCGGGGCCAGGGAGCCGATTTCAAATTCTCCATTCCCAAATAGAGCTGCGACACATCAAGTGTGCCGAAATGAAACACCGGCTCCAAAATGCAGCGTGACGCCTACAAGCGGGAAGAGACTAAGCTACGTCCGCTTTATTTTGAAGATAAATTTCGGCTGCCCGGATACGTTGTTCTATACGTTCCAAAGGTATACCGGTTTCCGTCGCCAGTTCCAGTGCCGTCTTGCCGCCCCGGAATTGTTGATAGAGCTGAACAGCGAAAGGCCTCATATCGGACCCACCTCCGTTACTCGGCAACTGAGTGAAGCAATCAGCGTGCCAAGCGTTTTGCATTGCAGTTCTTGCAACACACTTTATATATCGGGTGTTTTCCCGATCCCTTTGAATAAAGTGTTAAGCTTCAGTGCTACCGATTCTGTTTCTTTTTCGTTTTTTTGCACCAGGGTTCCCGTTGTTCTCAAACGCAACGCGTTTTTAACTATCTTCTACCTCCCGGCTGCCAGTCAACAGCGCTAGTCTGCGACCAGTTCTAGTACGGTTATCTCGGGCGGACAATGATATCGCACCGGTAACATCGAGCAGCCAACGCCGGCGCTGGTATAGCCCTGCAAACTCCGGTGATGCCACGCGCCGCAGGTATACTCCCGCGGACACTTTGCATTCAAAACGACCGGACCGAGCCAGGGGAGGCAAATCTGCCCACCGTGCGTATGCCCGCATAGGTACAGTTGGATACCCGCCGACGCTGCTTCCTCGTAAATTTCCGGACTGTGGGCCAGCAAAATCCGAGTGCTCCCATCCGGAACCTCTTTGAGCGCCTGGCTCAGATCGTCACATCCGTAGTAGTGCGGATCGTCAACCCCGGCAATCCAGATCGAATCGACGCCTTTGCGCAGTTCTATCGCGTCGTTGATCAACATCCGCACGCCGATTTTGGAGAGATCCACCGCAAGGTCGGCGCAGTCGTGATTGCCGAGAATCCCGATGATCCCGTAATGCGATTGGACCCTCGACAGCGCCATCCGCATACGCGGAAGAACCAGATCGTATTCACCCTCCGTCTCAAAACGGTAGTCTCCCGTCAGGACACATGCGTCCACCGGATGGCGCGATACGGTTTCGGCGATGACCTCCGCCAACCCCTGGACTCCATCGATGTGGAAGTCGGACATGTGCAGGATTCGAAAATGCGAAAAGCTGGAAGGAAGCTGCGGAATGCGTACGGTCGTGTGGCGGACTACGGGCCGCACCGCGTTGCGGCAGCCCCGGCGATATAAGCCGGCCGCCTGGAGTGCCGTACGCAAGACGGGGCCGACTAAGCGGTCGTGCCGGAGGATGTAATCTCCCCGTCCGTGGGCGCTCCGTCCTTTGCGGTGGAGTTCTTCCGCCTTGCGGCGGCAGGTTAATCGCTGCTCCAACTCACTGGCCGGGCGCATGCCGTGTTTGTTTCTCCCCGTGATCGGCGTAGCCTATCCCGGTGCCGGGCGGCGGTAGAAATTGCACAGATCCGGACGGACCTCGCTGCATCTGGTGCGTGTAAAGCACTGAAAGATTACCACTGTATGAGATTGGTCCACCGGTTGCAAATTTCAGAATGGGAGGAGAGAGAGAATGTATATACCGATCAGTTTGCTTCTGCTGGTGCTGCTGATTATCCTGCTTGTCTATTATGTGTAGGCGAGCGAACACACAGGGTTACACTCCGACCGGTTCTGCCGTTTCGAGGGCGGTGAAATAAGCACAATCGGGATGATGGAACACCAGCGCGCTGACGCTTGCCTCGGGCTCCATCATCATGCCCTCGGTGAGGTGAACACCGATCTCATCGGGCTGGAGGAGTTTCCACACTCCCACTTGATCGTCCAGGTTCGGACAGGCGGGGTATCCGAAGCTGTACCGCTTCCCGCGATAGCGGGAGGTGAAACGCTGTTGCATGGTCAGGTCAACGGGATCGGGAAAGCCCCAGTCCTCCCGGATGCGCCGATGCAGCCACTCGGCGGTTGCCTCCGCGGTTTCAATTCCCAGTGCCTGTAGCGCATGAGCTTTGAAGAACTGCCCCTGCTCCTTCGCCGCTTCGGAATGTTCCCGAATGCCTTCACCGGCCGTCACCACGAAGAGTGCCAGGTGATCGCGCTGCCCGTCTTTAGGATCGAGGATATAGTCGCTGAGACAGAGGCCGTCCTCCTTCGCCTGCCTTCCAAATCGAAACACGTGCACGGGTTCGCTGCCGCCGGGTGAAAACAGCAGAATGGAATTACCGTCGCGTTCGGCTTCGAAGAACTGCCACACGGCACGGACCTTCATGAAGCTTTTGGCGTACTCCTTCACCTCATCCACATCGTGAAACAGTTTCAGCGCCTTCTCGTCGCGTTCCGCCAGAGCTTTTTCGAAATTGCCCCGGAAACCGAGATGCCGGCCGTAAAGCATGAACGGATTGATATAGCTCCAGACCTCGGGGAGATTGGGAATCGCGCGCATGCGGCGGTCCAGGTACGGCACTGCCGGTATGGGAATCTCGGTGGCGACTTTCGGACTGCGCCCGTTTCCCGAAGGGACCAAAGCCGGACTTGCCGTCTCTACCGGGGGGGCCGGCTCTTCCCACGTATGAGCGGCCAGCATGCCCGTACGGGTGTCCGGGTTCATAATTTCGTTCAGCAGGCGAAGGCCGGTCATCGCATCTTTGGCGTAGAAAGTGGGTGCGGAATAGCTGGGCGCAATGCGGGATTTTGTAAATCTCTCCGAAAGCGCGGCTCCGCCCACCAGCAGCGGCACGTTGATGCCGGCTTCATGGAAATCCCCCGCCGTGATCACCATCTGCTGCGCGCTCTTCACCAGGAGCCCGGACAGGCCGATCGCATCCGGCTTGTGTTCGTTGTAGGCGCGGATTAATTCATCTGGTGGAACCTTGATACCGAGATTGATGACCCGAAACCCGTTGTTGGCGAGAATGATCTCCACCAGGTTCTTTCCGATGTCGTGCACATCGCCTTTTACCGTGGCCAGCACAATGGAACCTCGCGTCGAAGTCTCGCTTTTTTCCATGAAGCGTTCCAGGTAGGCCACCGCCGCTTTCATCGACTCCGCCGATTGCAGCACTTCGGCCACGATCAGCTCGTTATTGTTGAACAGCCGGCCCACTTCATTCATGCCCGCCATCAACGGCCCGTTGATGATCTCCAGCGGAGCCGCGCCTTCCGCCCTCTTCGTATCCAGATCCGCTATCAGCCCGTCCTTGCTGCCTTCGACGATGTAGTTGGCGAGCCGTTCATCCAGCGAGAGCGCGACCGCGGTCTTCTTCTGTTTTCCGGTTGCCGTCCGGAAGTGTTCGGCGATTGCGGCAATGTGGAATTGATTGATCGCGATCTTTTGTTCTCGCGATTGCTGCCGCCAGTCCTCCGGGGCGGCGCGGAGTAAATTGGCATCACGATGATCCGCCGGCACCTCCCGCGGCGGAGTATTGAACAGCAGGTCCTCCGCAAGGCGGCGTTCTTCGGCCGGTATGGAGGCGAAGCGCTCGAGCTTTTCCGAGTTGACGATGGCTAGGTCCAGACCAGCCTTGGTCGAGTAGTAGAGAAAAACCGAGTTCACTACTTCGCGCGCCGCGGGGGGCAACCCAAAGGAGATATTCGATACGCCGAGAACTGTTTTCACAAACGGCAGGGCTTCTTTGATGAGGCGTATCGCTTCAATCGTCTCGACGGCGCCGCCGATGTAATTCTCGTCTCCGGTAGCACACGGGAACACCAGCGGATCGATGATGATATCCCCCACTGCAAGCCCGTACTTTTCCGTCAGCAGCCGCACCGAGCGCTCCGCAATCGCGAGCTTACGCTCACGCGTGAAGGCCTGGGCCTGCAGTTTGTCCTCGTCAATACATCCCACCACTACGGCGGCACCATACGCTTTCGCGATGGGGCAGAGGCGCTCAAATTTCTCCTCGCCGTCTTCCAGGTTGATGGAGTTGATGATGCTCTTGCCCTGGCAGTACGTCAGCGCGTGCTCGACGGCCTTTGCGTCTGTGGTGTCAATCATCACCGGGGCTTTGATTTTGCGGATCAGTTTTTCGTAGAAGTGCGGAATATCGTTGATCTCGTCGCGCTCGCTCGATTGCAGGCATACATCGATCACCTGGGCGCCATTGCGAACCTGCCGGCGCGCGATCTCGCTCGCTTCTTCCCACTTCTCTTCGGCGATCAGGTTCTTGAAGAGCCGCGACCCGATGACGTTCGTCCTCTCCCCTACCAGCAGCGGCCTGTTTGTTTCCTCCGCCTCCACCAGTTCGATGCCCGAGTAGTACGCACGGTTAGGTGATGGCTTCACGATTCGCGGCGCTTTGCCTTCCACCATCTGGACGATGGCGCGGATGTGTTCGGGCGTGGTGCCGCAGCAGCCGCCGATGATATTGAGCCATCCGTGGTCAACGAAGCGCTCCAGTTGCGCCGCAAGAGAAGTAGGCGTTTCCAGATACTTCCCATCTTCATTCGGCAAACCGGCGTTCGGGTAACAGGACACCCTGGTGGTGGCCATATCGTTCAAGGTGCGGATATGGTCGGTCATGAACTCCGGGCCGGTGGCGCAATTGAGGCCGATGGATAGCAGATCGGCGTGTGAAACCGATACCCAGAAAGCGTCCGCCGTTTGTCCGGCGAGCATGGTGCCCATCGGCTCAATGGTGCCGGAGACCATGGCGGGGATTTTCCGCCCCAGTTCGCGTCCCAGGCGCCCTACCGCCAGCAGTGCGGCCTTTACGTTGCGCGTGTCCTGGCAGGTCTCGATCAAAAGGACATCGGCGCCCCCGTCGATGAGTCCTTTCGCCTGCTCATGGAACGTCCGCTCCAATTCGGCAAAGGTGACTCCTCCCGTAACCGTGATCGCTTTGGTGGTAGGCCCCATCGAGCCGGCGACGAAGCGCGGTTTGTTCGGAGTGGAGAACTCCGCTGCCGCCTCACGGGCCAGGCGCGCCGCCTCGCGGTTGATCTCGTAGGCGTACTGCTCGAGTCCATATTCGGCCAGTACCAGGCTGGTGGCTC
>DASTMK010000435.1:0-13489 GCA_035714225.1 Bryobacteraceae bacterium
ACATTTGTGAGCCGCATTCTGCTTATATTGTGCCTGGCGGTGTTTCCTGCCGCCGCTGCCACAACCGATATCTCTAAGCTGCTCAAAGGAATAGAAGACCGCTACAATCGCGCCCGCACGCTTCAGATCCATTTTGCGCAAACCTATACGTATGCCCAGGGCCGCCGGATGGAAACCGGGGACCTTTACCTGCGCAAGCCGGGAAAAATGCGGTGGGTGTATAGCAATCCGGCAGGGAAGATTTTCGTTTCCGACGCCAAGGATGCCTGGTTCTACAGCCCAGCCGCGAACCGGGTAGAAAAGATGAAGCTGAAGGAAACCGATGATATGCGGGCGCCGATGGCCTTCCTGCTCGGCAGGCTCGATTTCTCCCGGGATTTCAAAGAGTTCCGCTCCCGGCCCGAAGGCGAGGCCGTGTTTATCACGGCGATTCCGAAATCGGAGAAGATGCCCTATCGGGAAGTGAGTTTCCTGGTTTCGCCGGCGCACCAGATTCAACGCCTTATTGTTACCGGGCAGGACGGTTCTGTGCTGCAATTCGATTTTTCCGCCGAGAAGGTGAACCCGCCTCTCGAAGACAGTCTTTTTGGCTTTCAGATCCCGAGGGGTGCCGAGTTTGTCGATCTGACAAACTCGCAGGCAAATTGAACCGTGGCTGAATTCACCCTCAAGTATGCAGACGCCCGCGGCGAGATCCACCAACAGGTGGCCGAGGCGGGGTCCGAGCAGGAATTGAGGGAGCGCTTCTCCCGCCAGGGCTACCTGGTGTATTCGATCAAGGGCCGTTCGGCGGCGGGGCTTTCCGCCGGCCTGAGCCGCGGCCGGAAGAAGCTGAATGTTGAAAAGTTCCTGATCTTCAACCAGCAATTTGTCACGCTGATTCGCGCTGGGTTGCCGATTTTGAAGTGCCTGGATCTTCTGGCCGACCGGCTGACGGACCCGAAATTGGGCGAGCACGTGAAAGCGGTCCGCGACGACGTGAAGAAGGGCTCCATGTTGAGCGATGCGTTCGCTAAACGCGGTGTCTTTCCACCCATCTACGTCACCTCCATTTTGGCGGGGGAGAAAAGCGGAGCGCTGCCCGAAGTTCTCGAGCGCTTTCTGACCTACCAGCGGCTCGCGCTGGCGGTGCGCAAAAAAATTCTGCTGTCGCTGATGTATCCGGCGATTCTGGTTCTCCTCGTACTGTGCCTCATCGTCTTTCTGGTTACCTACGTTGTCCCCAGCTTTGCGGTGCTTTACGGCAGCATGTCGGCTCAGTTGCCGGCGGTCACCCAATTGCTTATCGCGGTGGGAACGACCGCCAGAAATTACGTGATTGTGGGATTCGTGTGCCTTGGCGGCGCGATTGTGGCCTTCCGTTTCTGGTCCCGAGGCAACGCCGCCAAGGCGCGCATCGATAGGGTTAAACTTCGAACGCCGGTGCTGGGCGAGATCTGGATCAAATACCAGGTGGCACAATTCTCGCGCGTGCTCAGCACGCTGCTGGTGGGCGGCATTCCACTCATCCAGTCGCTTGAAACCGCTTCGCAGTCGGTCGGCACCGTGGTGCTGCGGAACGCTCTCGAAACGGCCCGGAAACGGGTTCGGGAAGGGCAATCGCTTTCTTCGTCTCTCGAGGCAACGGGTGTTTTTCCGGAACTCTCCATCGATATGATTGAAGTAGGGGAGTCCACTGGCGCGTTGCCGTCCATGCTGAACAGCGTGGCGGAATTCTACGAGGACGATGTAAATACCCGCATGACGGCGGCATTGTCGTTGATCGAGCCCGCCATCATGATTTTCATGGGCGGATTTGTGGCGTTCGTGCTGGTAGCTCTCTACCTGCCGATCTTCTCACTGGCTGACACGTTGGGGTAAGTCCGATGGCAACCGACCGATTGAAATTGTTGGATATCGAACAGGAGGTGGCACAGGCGCGCGCACTGGCTGCCCGCTACCGTTGCGACTTTATCGACCTGCGCGAAGGCAAGATCGATCACGACCTGTTCCGGTCCATTCCGGTCGACCTCATGTTCCGGTATAACTTCGTACCGTTGGGAGGACACAATGGCACGCTCGAAATCGCTCTCGCCGACCCTCGCCACTTGAATCTGATAGACGAGCTCTCCATTCTGCTTCAGAAAAAACTGAAAGTGAGAGTGGCGACGCTGTCCCAGATCTCCGACCTGCTCAAGAAAACCGAACAGTCGCAGCGCGTACTCGAAGAGGTGACCGAAGGGTTCACGCTGGACGTGGTCGGCGACGAGGAGAACCAGGAAGAAACGCTCTCCATCGACAAGCTGGCCTCGTCGGACAGCGACATCGCACCGGTCATCAAGCTGGTGGACACCACCATCTTCAACGCGCTCGAACGGCGCGCCAGTGACATCCACATCGAGACGCGCGACCAGGAAGTCGCCATCAAGTACCGTATCGACGGGGTGCTGCACTACGCGATGCCGCCCATCGCGAAGGATTGGCATTCGACCATCATTTCGCGTATCAAGATCATGTCCGAGCTGGACATCGCCGAACGGCGCGTTCCGCAGGACGGCCGTTTCCGGGTCCGGTACAAGAACCGTCTCATCGATTTCCGCGTCTCGATCATGCCGACCATTTACGGAGAGGATGCGGTGCTCCGTGTCCTCGACAAGGAGTCGATGAGCGAGAAGTTCGCCAAGCTCTCGCTCGATGTGGTGGGCTTTTCGGATGACGACCTGGTGAAATTCCGCCGGTATATCAAAGAGCCTTACGGAATGGTGCTGGTTACCGGTCCGACGGGATCGGGCAAGACCACCACGCTCTATGCCGCGCTGAGCGAAATCAAGAACGACGAAGACAAGATCATTACGATTGAGGATCCGGTCGAATACCAGATCAAAGGCATCACGCAGATTCCGGTGAACGAAAAGAAGGGCCTCAGCTTCGCTCGCGGTCTGAGGTCCATTCTGCGGCACGATCCCGACAAGATCATGGTCGGCGAGATCCGCGACCACGAGACGGCCCAGATCGCCATCAACGCCGCGCTTACGGGACACCTCGTGTTCACCACCGTTCACGCCAACAACGTGCTGGATGTGCTGGGGCGCTTCCTCAACATGGGAGTCGAGCCGTACAATTTCGTCTCGGCGTTGAATTGCATTCTGGCGCAGCGGCTGGTTCGAGTCATCTGCGAACATTGCAAGACGCGGGTCAGCTACCCGGATTCGTATCTCTCGGAGAGCGGCCTCGATCCTGACGAGTGGCGGAATGTGCCTTTGTGGGAAGGCCAGGGATGTTTTGAATGCGGCGGCACGGGGTTTCGCGGAAGAACCGCCATCCACGAACTTCTGGATCTTAGCGAGCGGATTCGCGAAATGATTCTCGACAAAAGACCCAGTTCCGAAATCAAGAGGGTCTCCCGCGACGAAGGCATGACCTTCCTGCGGGAATCCGCCATAGAAAAAGCCCGTGATGGAGTAACTACGCTGAAGGAGATCAACAAGGTCACCTTCATAGAAGGTTGATGCGCGGATATGTTGCTGTTGAGACGACTGGCTCGGATATTCGAAGACCCGCCGCCGGAGTACGTTTTCGAACTGTCGGGCGCCGGCATCGCCTACGCCCGGCATGGACATCCGCCGCAGACCGGCTTCCGCCGCCTCGAGCCTGGAGTGATCGCGGTCTCACCTCTCGAGGACAACGTTCTGAATGCCGAGGCGCTGGTAGCCGGCGTTAAAGCCGCCGGAGGTGCGAACGGCTCCAGGAAGCGCAAACCGGCTGCCCTGATACTGCCGGATTACTGCGCGCGCGTCACCGTGCTCGACTTTGACGATTTTCCTTCTGAATCCGGTGAGCAGATGTCTCTGGTTCGCTTCCGTACGAAGAAGACCGTGCCCTTCGACATCGATTCCGCGGCCGTCAGCTACGAGGTACAACCGAAGCAGGGCGGGCGGAAGACGGTGGAAGTGGTGGTGGCGGCGGTAGCGCTCGAGATCATCGCACGCTATGAAGCCGCGTTTCGCGCAGCCGGATATCACCCGGGATTCATCACCACGTCGGCGCTCGGCGTGCTGCGCTTGCTGCGCGGATCTGGTCTCACCGTCGCAGCCCGCTGGAATGGGCATACGATGACGGTTTCGGTGCAGCAGGGAGGTGCGTTGAAGCTGTTGCGGTGCGTCGAGTTCCCGGAGGTGGGGATTCCGGAAGTGCTCTCAATGCTGCATCCCACTTTTGCTTTCATTGAGGATGAACTCGGGGCGCGGCCGGACAAACTGTTCCTGTGCGGCTTCGGCGATTTCACCGAGCTTTTCAGGGCGCAATGCGCGGAGGATCTGGCTGTTACAGTGGAGCCCCTGAAGTCCCGGTTTGGGACGCCGGGACCGGATAATGCAGGCTTATTGGGATACTTGGATTCCGTGGAGGTATAGGGCTTGTCGCAGAGGATGCAATTAAATTTAGCGAGTGAGCCGTTCCGGCGCGACAGGCCGATGCTGGTGGCTTCCGGTGTGGTTGCGCTTCTGATGGTGGCTGTCCTGGGCATGTTGATCACACTGATCGTCGCCGACCGCGAACAATCGCGCGACACCCGGGCCGAGATCGAACGTACCACGAAACGGCTGGCGGCGCTCACTTCCGAACAAAACAAACTCGAATCCATTCTGCGCCAACCGAACAACGCCGAGGTGCTGGAGCGCAGCGTGCTGCTGAACATGCTGCTGCGGCGCAAGGGCATCAGTTGGACGCTGATCTTCTCCGACCTGGAGCGAATCATGCCGCACAATGTCCGGCTGATCAATGTGCGGCCGCAAGTGACATCGGGCAACACGGTACTGCTCCAGATGGTGGTGGGAGCGCAGTCGGCCGAGCCTGTTCGGGTAATGCTGATCAACATGGAGAAGTCGCCGCTCTTCGGCCCCGCATCCATGCAGAACTGGGTACCGCCTTCGCAAAACGATCCGCTGTACCGCTACAGAGTGAGCGTCAATTATGCCCGGAAGCTTTAATCTGACCGCAGTTCGCAGACGCCTTCCCGCGCTTCAGGGCGACTTCGGGCGTGACCCGCGATTCGTGGTACGCCTGGTTCTTGGACTGTTGCTGCTCGCCAATATTGTTGCGGCGCTGGTGCTCTTCAAACCCTGGGGCGGATCGGCGGAAGAACTGGAACGCAGGCTTGCCGATATGGACCAGCAGGCGGTACAGAAACAAGCCAGTGTAGTGACGCTTCAGAACCTGGTGAGCAAAGTAGAGAAGGCGCGAGGAGAAGGCGATTTGTTCATGAAGGACTACTTCCTGTCGGAACGCAGCGCCTATTCGACGTTGGTAGCCGAACTGACAGAAGTTGCCGGGAAAGCGAAAATCAAGATCAAGGACCACTCTTTTACGGAGGAGCCGATTGAAGGAGCCGAGCATTTGAAAATGTTGAGCATCTCGGCTAACTACGAAGGAACGTATGCGGACCTTGTCGAGTTCGTCAATATGCTCGACCGCTCGCCGCGGCTCCTCATCGTCGAAAACCTGACGGCCACGCCGCAGCAGTCCGGCGGTGCGCTGAATATCAACATCAAGCTGGACACGTTTATGCGCGGTGAGGAGGTCGCGCCATGAAAGTAGGGGCGGAGCGAAAGAAGGTCATTTTGCTGGTAGGCCTGCTGGCTTTCGCGGTCGTGTTGTATCTTTATAACTCCCGTTCTGAGTTCGAAGAGGGCTCCGCGCAGGCTCCCGTTCCATCGGCGTCCCAGGTCCAGATACCCGAAGCCCCTCGTGCGGGTTCGAATACCCCTGCCACCTCCGCTCTGATTTCGCAGGCGCCCCGTATCGGAAGCAGTTCCAGCCGCGTGTCCTCGGAGGAGTTCCGGCCCTCTCTCAAGAAGCTCAAAGCGGAAGGTGCGATCGATCCGATGACACTCGATCCCACTTTGCATCTCGATCTGCTGGCGAAACTGCAGGATGTGAATATCGAAGGAGGCGAGCGAAGCCTGTTCGAGTTCGCGCAGCCGCCCGCTCCCAAGACACCCGAACCCAAAGTGGTTCCTAAACCGCTGAACGCCGCAGCGGAAGAGAAGAAAGGCGAAGGGAAGAACGAAGCCGCGTCGAAGCCGCCACCCCCGCCTATTCCATTGAAGTTCTACGGGTATGCGGCCCCGGTGAAACAGGGAGTCAAACGGGCTTTCTTCCTGGACGGCGATGACATCTTCGTAGCATCCGAAGGCGAAATCGTGAAGAAGCGATACAAGATCGTGCGCATCGGTGTGAATTCGGCGGTGGTTGAGGACACGCAGCACGAGAATAACCAGCAGACGCTGCCGCTGGTGCAGGAGATGGCTGGATGAGCGAAACGAGACGCGACCGGGAGCGGGGATTCGCGCTGCTCCTGATCTTTGTTCTGGCCGCCGGCATTGCTATCTCGCTTTACATGCAGTTGCCGCGTGTGGCTTTCGAGATGCAGCGCGAAAAGGAAGAGAAGCTCATCGAACGCGGCGAGCAATACAAGCGCGCCATTCAGATATTCGTGCGAAAGAACAAGCGCTATCCCAACAGCATGGAAGAACTCGAGGGACGGGCCGGAGAAGTACACTTCCTGCGGCGCAAGTATATCGATCCGATGACAGGGAAGGACGAATGGCGCCTTATTCATGTCGGTCCCAACGGCCAGTTGTTGGATTCGGTGGTTCAACCATCCGAAGAAGAAAAGAAGAAGCAGGAGGGGCAGTCGGAGAACACATTCATTTCTGAGCTCCCTACGGTAGGTGCCACCGGGCAGGAAGGCCAATCCGGCGGCAATCCTTTCCTGCGCCAGCGCGACAGCGACAAACCTGGCGCACCTGGCAGCACGGGCGCGCCCGTCCAGAGTGCTCCGGAGATGGCTGGACAACCGTATTCTCCTCAGGCGGGCGGATATCCAGGCGCGCCGCAGCAATCCAATCCATACCAGCAGCAGACTAATCCATACCAACAACCGGATCCGAACCAACAACCGTATGCGAATCCGGCCGGGCCGCCGCCCAATCCCGGTTATGCTCAGGCGAACCAGCCGAACCCGTTCTTCGGGCAGACAGGAGTGCCTGCTCAGGGCGGCCAGACGGGTGTGCAACAGCCTGGGCAACCCCAGGTTGTTCCAGGCCAACCCGGCCAGCAGCCGTTCGGGCAACAGCAGATGCAAGTGCAACAGGGCTATCAGCAACCGGGCATGGTAGCACCGCAGGCCCCCAATACTCCGCAGGGACAGCAGCCCGCACTGCCGTCATTCCTGCTCCCCAGGCCACAAACCCAGGGCAGCCTGCCGGGCGGCAGCTTGCCCGGCGGCAGCATACCTTCCGGACAAGTGGGCGGCAATGCGCAGCAGCAGCAGTTTCAACAACAGCAGTACCAGCAGCCGCAGCAGTACCCCCAACAGCAGTATGTGCAACAACAGCAGTATCCGCAGCAGCAGGCATATCAGCAGCAATTACAACAACAGCAGCAGCAACAGCAACAATCCCGGCAGCAACCCAGCCCACAGCAACTGTACCAGCAGCAATACCAGCAGTATCAACAGCAGTATCAACAGCCGCAACCGTATCAGCCTCCGGCTGCACAGCAGCCTTCCTACATGCAGCGGCGCTTTCAGCAGCTTCCTTACGAGCAACAGCAGCAGTTGCAGCAGCAACAGTGGCAACAGCAGCAACAGCAGCAACAACAGCAGCAACAACAGCAACAACCCCGGACGTCCTCCGGTTCCTACCCGGTGACACCCGCGGGACAGCAGAATCCAGCGTTGCAGGCAATTCAACAGCAGTTGACAAGACCGCGGCCGGGAGGCCTCGCGGGTCTGCAAGGCAGTGCAACCAGCGGCGGACAGACACTGGGCGGGGGGATCGCTGGTGTTGCCAGCAAGTATGAATCGGAAGGAATCAAAATCTACCGGGAGCGGACTAAATACAACGAGTGGGAATTCATCTACGATCCGAAGGAAGACAAAACCATGGTGGGAAGTGCAGCCGGCCAGCAGCAGCAACAGCAGGGCCAGGGCCGGACGCCGGGTTCGCTATCGGGCTCTCCATCGGGTAGCAGCCCGCAGTCTCCTATGCCCGGCCCGAACCGCATGGGCCCGGGGACGCGCTAGCCTCTTCCTCTTATCCGGCGAAATTCCTCTTCCGCTTTCAACCAGTCCTCTTCGGCCGATCCGGAATTTCCGCCCCGCGTGCGTTCTTCATAAAGCCGGTAGGCAATCTGTGCGATTTCGCCCTGAGGGCTGGACTCATTAATGGCCTGGAATGCTTCCGGAACCCGCTCCACGGCAGCCGTGGTTGTCTCTCGTTTCCTTGCGCCCCCGCGTGTCGGCATGCGTAAAATCCTCTGTGGATGAGACTACCGGCCGGAAGAAATGTTTCTCTGGAACCCGGCCTCCACCAGGATCACGCTGAGCTCGCGGCGGTCGTTCGGAGGCTGAAAGGTACGGTCTACCTCCACCGCCAAGGTAGCGGTGGATCCTTCCGGCATCACGGGCGGTGAAACCAATTCATGGCTACCCGGTCCGGTGAAACTGGTCTCGGCGACGAGCTTGCCGTCCACGTAGGCGCTCATACGCCGTGCGGGTGCTCCGCCGGGAACGAAAAACGAAATGCGCAGCGGGGATGATACCGCTGGAGATTTCAGAACGAAGACCGCCCTGCCTCCGATCCAGCGATAGCGGCCCTCTTCAAGCTGGAAGACCCCGCTCACGATGTGGCTGTCGGCCTCCGCCGCGCTCATGAGGAGGTTCTCGAGTGTGGGCTTCCGCTCCATCACCATGGCGGCGCGCACCCGGTCGACAGGCCGGTGTGCAATGTCAAAGGGGCGGAAGTTTCCGGCCGCCACGGTCGAGTATGCGGAGCGGCAGTCCAACCCGATGAGGCAGAACGGCAATGCCGGCCGGATCTCCTCGCCGGCCATCGTGGTGAGTTCGCCGCCTCCCGTCGTGACCGGAACGGGATAAGCGAGTTCACTCGAAATCAGGATCTCGCCGGGCCGGACTGCTTGCCCCTTGCGAACCGCAAGCCCGCCGTCACTTTCAAAATAGAACCGCAGCCCCCATTCGCCGTTGATCCACGTGCGTGCGCTTGTTGTCTGGTCCCTTAGCGAGGCCGCGAAGCGCCGGTATCCATCCCAGTGCTGATAATTCACCAGGGCCAGCGAGAAGCTTAACGCGGCCTGTAACGCGAAACCTGTCGCGAGCCATCGCACGCTCACCGCACGGCTCACCAGCAAAGCCAGCGGCGCAGCCATGGGAAACAGATATCGCGCCGAGCCCGCAAAGAACAGGACCAGCGCGGACAGGAAAAAGATCAGCGGCCACGCCGAGAGGAACCGCGTATCGGCATTCGCATGCAGGGGCCGGTGCAACAGCCCGATTAGAATTACGA
Organism: Bryobacteraceae bacterium; assembly: GCA_035714225.1. GTDB lineage: Bacteria > Acidobacteriota > Terriglobia > Bryobacterales > Bryobacteraceae > CAADGY01. Next base: position 9,345 of record DASTMK010000435.1, read on the forward strand.
CGCCCGTTCCGAAAGAAACCCAGAACAGCGGGTGTGAATCCAGGTATATGGCACCGGCCACCGCACCGGCGGCGAGGATCCACGGTTTCCGGAAACGCCCGAACGCCAGTAGTGCCGCCAGCGGAAAAACGATCCAGCCGAGGTGTGCCGTCAGCGCCACCGCGTTGTTGAATTTCGCTGCGAGGTTTTGCAGGTTGTAAGTGCGGAAATTTCCCGCCAATTCCGCCGCGGGCAATGCACCCGAAGTAAGACGTTCATACAACTGCCAGGCCGCGATCGTCGCCGGCGCCGTCAAAGTTACCGCCCATCCGGCCATCCAGGTTCGCCGTTTCAGCCACACGTAGACGGCGAGAACCGGAGCTAACACGACTGCCTGAAAAGCCGTCATGGCGGCCAGCGCCATCGCCAGGGCCGATGCACCCAACCACGCGCCGGAGCGTCTGTCCACCGCGCGAACGAACAACGCCACCGCGGCGAGCCAGAACGCCAAAAACGGAACATCCGATTCGAGCGAGTTGCCGTTGACAACAAAAGCGGGCGTAACCAAAAAGAGCAGCGTGGCCCACAAGGGCTGTGGTGAGAACCTCCGGGCGAGCAGCCACATCGAAAACGCGGCAAGCAGCGAGAAAAGAATGTAAGCGGCGTGATACGGAACCTCGCGGATATCGCCGAGCACCGCCAGCAGAATCGCCAGCACCCAGGAGTTCAGAGGCGGATGCGGGTGACCCTGCATCGAGACTTCATCACCCAGAAAGACGAAGCGTGCATGGCCGGGATGCAGCGGATCGATCTGCGCGTGTTCGGCCGCCGCGATGTAGTAAACGTCGTCTCCCTGAATCGCCTGGTTCAAAAACGGCAGACGCAATAGCAGAACGAATGCGAGAACGATGAGTACTTCGCGCCGCATGAGGTCCGCCTTAATCGGCGGCTTTGCCGGCGGGTGGCTGTGGCCTCCAGCGGAGTACGGGCTTTCGGGCAGCCGAGACCTCGTCCACCCGGCTCGTTCGCGTGCTATACGGCGCTTTCAGCACCATTTCGGGATCCTCTTCCACTTCGCGCGCGATGGCGATCATGGCGTCGATGAAGGCGTCGAGCTCGATCTTGCCTTCGGTTTCGGTCGGCTCAATCATGAGCGCACCCTTCACAATCATCGGAAAGCTTACGGTGTAGGGGTGAAATCCATAATCGATCAGCCGCTTGGCCAGGTCTCCTGTGCGGACGCCGTGCCGGGCCTGCTTTTCATCGCTGAATACCACTTCGTGCATGCTCGGAGCGTCCAGCGGAAGGCCGTAGTAACGGTCGAGACTTTTGCGAATGTAGATGGCATTCAGGACGGCGTCCATGGTGGCCCGCCGCAGCCCGTCGCCGCCGTGCGCCATGATGTAAGCCAACGCACGCACCAGGACGCCAAAGTTTCCATAAAACGCGCGCACCCGCCCGATGGACTGCGGCAGATCGTAATTCCAGCTCCAGGCGCCCGCGGAACGTTTCAGGCGAGGCCCCGGCAGAAACGGTTCCAACTCCTTTTTCACCGCCACCGGACCCGAACCCGGCCCGCCCCCGCCGTGCGGTGTCGAGAATGTCTTATGCAGGTTCAGGTGCATCACGTCCATGCCGAAATCGCCGGGCCGCGTGATGCCCACCAGTGCGTTCATGTTCGCGCCGTCCATGTACACCAGCGCGCCCTTTGCGTGCAGAATCTCCGAAATGCGCGTGATGTTCTGCTCGAATACGCCCAGCGTATTCGGGTTGGTGATCATCAGCGCCGCGACGTCTTCATTCACGGCAGCCGCCAGCGCTTCCACGTCCACCATGCCGCGGTCGTTCGACTTGAGATTCTCCACCTGGTAACCGGCCATGGATGCCGTAGCCGGATTAGTGCCGTGCGCCGAATCGGGAATCAGGAGCTTTCTGCGCGGGTTGCCCCTGCTTTCGAGCAGCGCCCGTATCACCAGAATGCCGGTCAGCTCTCCGTGCGCCCCCGCCGCGGGTTGCAGCGTGACTGCGTCCATTCCGGTGATCTCCGCCAGCGCCGCTTCGAGGACCGCGATAATCCTCATCGCTCCCTGGGACAGCGCCTCGGGTTGATACGGATGCGCCCATGCCAGACCATCCAGCCGCGCTACAAGCTCGTTGATCCGCGGGTTGTACTTCATCGTGCATGAGCCGAGCGGGTACATGCCGTGGTCGATAGCGTAGTTCCACGTCGACAGGCGCGTAAAGTGCCGGATGGCTTCTACTTCGCTTACCTCGGGAAAGCCCTCGATCTCTTCGCGAACATGTTCCTCACCCAATGTTTTAACGGCATCGACGGCGGGGACATCCAGTTGGGGAAGCTGATATGCTTTCTTGCCCGGCGAGCTGCGCTCAAACAGCAGCGGTTCGTTCTGGCTGATGTGTTGTCTGGCTTTCGATCGCATCTATTGTCCTGTCAACTGCTCCGTGACCGTCGCGGCTCAGAAACAAAGGTGTTACGGAGCCGCGCGCGTGAGCAAGCGGTTATGTCAACGCTTCCTTCACCCGGTCCATGCTCTCCCGCCTGCTCATCTCGGTGGCGCATAACAGCAGCGTATCGTTCAACTCCGGGTAAAAGCGGCCGAGAGGCAATCCGCCGAGGATGCGATGATCCAGCAGCCGCTGATTGATCTCTTCCGGGGAACGTCCATTCGTCTTTACCACGAACTCATTGAAAAATCGCCCGGAGAAGCGCACGCTCAGGCCGGAGGCCAGATAGTGCGCCTTGGCCAGGTTCTGTTCGGCGAGCTCCCGCAAACCCTGCTTCCCGTACACGGTCATGAAGACCGTGGCCATCAGCGCGATCAGAGCCTGGTTCGTACAGATGTTCGAGGTCGCTTTTTCCCGCCGGATATGCTGTTCGCGCGTGGAAAGCGTAAGACAGTAGGCGCGGTTTCCGTGCGAATCCAGCGTTTCCCCCACCAGCCTGCCGGGCAGTTGCCTCATGTATTGTTCTTTGGTGGCAATGACGCCCGCGTATGGGCCGCCGTAGCCCGGCGAAATCGCGAACGACTGCAATTCGCCGGCGACGATATCCGCTGCCCCCGGCGGTTTCAAAAGTCCGAGCGACACCGCTTCCGTGAAGACGACGACCAGAAGAGCGCCCCGGCCGTGGGCGATGCCGGCCAGCCGCTCGATATTCTCCAACACCCCGAAAAAATTGGGTGTCTGCACGATCACCGCAGCAGTGTGTTCGTCGAGCCCCGCTTCGAGCGCGGAACTGTCCACTTCACCCGACTCCGCGTCATAGGCGAACTCCACAACGGGCAGCCCCTGGTGCTTCGCATAAGTGTGCAGCACCTCGCGGTATTCAGGGTGAACGGACCGGGCAGCGAGAATACGGTCCTTTCCGGTAATCCGCGCCGCCATCATCGCCGCTTCCGGCACCGCGGTGGAGCCGTCATACATGGACGCGTTCGCCACCTCCATGCCGGTGAGCTGGCAGATCATCGTTTGGAATTCGAAGATCGCCGTCAACGTCCCCTGTGAAATCTCGGCCTGGTACGGCGTGTACGAAGTCAGGAACTCCCCGCGCGAGACCACCGTATCCACCAGCACCGGACGGTAATGGTTGTACACGCCCGCACCCAGAAACGACGCGTAGCCGTTTGCGTTCTCCACGGCGCGTTCGCGGAAATAATCCACGATCTCGTACTCCGACTTGCCGGGGTCGAGTTTCAGCGGACGGTTCAAGCGGACTTCGGGCGGCAGCGAATCAAACAACTCCTCAATCGAGGACACGCCGCAAACGGAAAGCATTTCCCGGCGTTCTATTTCAGACTTCGGTAAATAGCGCATCAGTAGCGGACGGGCGGGGAAACTTCTATCTTACTCCCCTATGTAGGCCTGATAGTCGGCAGCGGTCATAAGCTGCCCGGCTTCTTCTGGCGCGTTCAGCTTCAGCTTGACGAGCCACGCCGTTCCATGCGGGTCTTCGTTGAGCTTTTCGGGAGCGCTTGACAGCAGTTCGTTGATCTCGGCCACCTCTCCGGTCAGGGGCGAATAGATATCGGATACCGCCTTGACGGATTCCACCGATCCCAGCGTTTTTCCCGCTTGCACGGACGCGCCGGCTTTCGGCAGGTCCACATAGACGATGTCACCAAGCTCTTTCTGTGCGTGGTCGGTAA
>DASTMK010000436.1:0-3390 GCA_035714225.1 Bryobacteraceae bacterium
ATCTGCTGGATGCGCCAGTCGAATTTTCGAATAGCGCGGACTTGTTTTGCCTCGACCTTTACAGGCACTTCGATATCGAACCCCTCACACAAGCCGCCACGAAGACCCGCATTGTGTGGAGATGAACGGGGATGCCAGACACCCGCGCCATAAGCCTCAGCGCCATTGTGTCTGCTGAAGGGATTCTTCGAAAGAAATGATGGCGAAGTGTTGGGGCTGGCTATAGCGAAATCTCCTGTGCTTGGCGAGAAGCACCGGGTGGGGAGCCTCTTGCCGGCAGGTGCTACGATCTGTTTTAAATGCACGCGCAGAAGTTCCTTCCGGACATGACGATCACTCGCCGTAACCTGATGCTGCCGGCCGCGGCTGCGGTGTTCGCACAAACGGGAGAGCCTTCGTGGCTGCGGCAGGTGATCGATCGCCACGACTCACACGTCGAGCACCTTTTGAAGCAGCAGATCACCAGCCCTCGAGACCGGTGGCGAGGCATTTTCCCGGATGAGTATGGGCTTTATTTTCCGGCCGCGGCCGCAGGCATTATCGACGCGATGGCAGCCGCCTACCTGCATCCCGGATCGAAATTCCACAAGAACGCCGAACTGCCGCGGCGAATCCAACTTGCGGCGGATCTGCTTGCACGCGAGCAGACGAGCGACGGCAACTGGGACTTGCCGATCACGAATTTCAACTCTCCTCCCGATACAGGATTCATCCTGAGAAACCTGTGTCCGCCGGCGGTTCTTCTGAAGCGTGCACAGGAAACGGAGCTCTTCGGCCAGCTCGAGCCGCTCTTGCGCAAAGCGGGAGGCGGAATCAGCAAGGGCGGCGTTCACACGCCCAATCACCGGTGGGTTATCTGCGCGGCGCTGTCGCAACTCTATGAGCTATTCGAGGAGCCGGGCTATCTGAAGCGGATAGACCAGTGGCTGGCCGAGGGCATCGACATCGACCCGGACGGACAATTCTCCGAGCGCAGCACCTACGTCTATAATCCGGTAACGGATAACGCGCTCACGACAATGGCGGCGAAACTAAATCGTCCGCACCTGCTCGAGCCCGTACGGAACAACCTCGAGAGCATGTTGTATCTGCTGCATCCGGAGCATGAAGTAGTCACCGAAATCTCGCGGCGGCAGGACCGGAACCAGCGCGGCGACATGGGCCCGTACTGGTTTTCCCTCGCGTACCTGGCGCGGCACCACGATAACAGAGATGGCCGGTTCGAAACGCTCGCGGCACATTTCGCTCCCACGCGAGCAAGCCTGAGCGCGCTGATGGAATATCCGGAACTGGCGGCACCCGGACCCGCGCTCGTTTCCGTGCCGGACCATTATCGCAGGGCGTTTCCGCATAACCAGCTCTTCCACATCCGGCGAGGCCGTATGAGTGCCGTCGTGCTGGCGGGCGGACGCAGCCGGTTCTTTACCCTCCGCAACGGCAACGCGGTGGTGAACGCGGTACGCTTCGCAAGCGCGTTCTTCGGTAAGGGGCAGTTCAGTGCGCCAGTCATCGAGGAAGCGGGCAACACATTCCGCATGACACAACGGCTCGAGGCGCCTTATTATCAGCCGCTCGATCCGCCAGAGCGCGTAAATGCCGGCCAGTGGGAGGCGGTACGCCCCAAACGAAAGAAGAGCGAGATCTGCCGCTTGACGCAATCGGTTACAATTTCCGAACACGGGACGGGTTTCAGGCTGCGGATTCGGTCCGAGGGGACAAAGGACGTTCCGCTGGCCGTCGAGATCAATCTCCGCGAGGGCGGTAAACTCGAAAGCGTCGTACCGGCGCAGAAAGTGACCGAGGGATGGATTTTCGAATCAGGCCACGCGATCTATCGCGCAGGCCCGGATGCAATCCGGTTCGGCCCCGGCACTCGCGCGCATGTTTATACGCAGGTCCGGGGAGCCGAGCCGAAGCTGCCTGGGCCAAGCGTCTATTTGACGGGCACGACGCCGTTCGATCACACCATCGCCTTCGAGTGCCTATAGGAGTAATCCATGAACCGCCGAACGTTCTTCCGGTCCGCCGCTGGAGCCGGGGCCTTATTTCAAGTGGACGCCGTCCGGAGGGCACAGGCGGCTGTCCAATCCATATCGGGACGGCCCGCAGACCTGGTCGCACGCGACGAGGACTTTTGGCTCAACATCCGGCACGCGTTCACGGTCGATCGCAACCTGATCAACCTGAATAACGGCGGGGTATCGCCATCGCCGCGCATCGTGATGGATACCGAAAAGCGGTATCTGGAGATCGAGAATATGACGCCGTCGTACTACATGTGGCACGTCCTCGATCCCGGGATCGAAACGGTGCGGCGGCGGCTGGCTCGCGAGTTCGGATGCGACTCCGAAGAGATTGCCATCACCAGGAATGCGAGCGAAGCGCTCGAGATCGTACAACTCGGGCTCGACCTGAAACCGGGCGACGAGATCCTGACGACGAACCAGGATTATCCGCGGATGATCACGACGTGGCAGCAGCGTGAGCGCCGCGACGGAGTAGTGCTGAAGCAGTTGAGCTTCCCCGTTCCGCCGCCGGGTCTGGATTACCTCGCCGGACGTATCGAAGAGGCGATTACGCCGAAGACGCGGGTCATTCTGATCTGCCACATCACCAACCGCACGGGACAGATTTTTCCCGTGAAGAAGATCTGCCGGATGGCGCGCGCACGCGGGATCGAGGTGATCGTCGACGGCGCCCATGCGTTCGGCCATTTTCCCTTCCGGCACGCGGACCTGGACTGCGACTATTACGGCACTTCCCTTCATAAATGGATCCTCGCACCGATTGGTACGGGCTTTTTGTATGTCCGCAAATCGAAAATCCCTGGCGTCTGGCCGATGATGGCGGCGCCGGCGTCGATGAACGAGAATATCCGCAAGTTCGAGGAGATCGGCACGCATCCGGCGTCACAGCGCAATGCGATCACGGAAGCGCTCAATTTCCACGACAGCATCGGCGTGGAGCGAAAAGCCGAACGGCTTCGATACCTGAGGAAACGCTGGTCGAACCGGCTCCAGAAGCTGCCGGGGGTGAAGATCCTGAACAGCGAGGACCCGGAGCAGTCCTGTGGCATCGGGTTTGTCAGCGTGGAGGCCTTCGACGCGGCGAAACTGGCCGACCACCTGTGGCAGAAGCATCGCATCTGGACCACGGCGATAGATACGCCGGGCGAATACCAAGGTCTGCGTATCACGCCGAACGTTTATACAACTCTTGAAGAGATCGACACGTTTGCCGAAGTGATGGAGAAGCTGATCCGCGCAGGCAAACTGCCGGCGTAACTCGTCAAGGCATCCGGCGAGACAAAACGAGCCGGCACTGTAACGCCCCCTGCGCTACCGGCGTCTGATTTGATGTGAAAACCCTTGCGCTGCTTTTAATTACGGC
>DASTMK010000437.1:0-11734 GCA_035714225.1 Bryobacteraceae bacterium
GCACGTTTTTGAGCGTACTGGCCATTGGTGTCGAAGTGACGATGATGCTGACGCTGGTCGGCCTGAGTCACGGAATGCTCGACGAATCGGCACAGCGAGCCCGCGGTGTGGGCGCAGATATTGTTGTACGCCCGCCTGGCTCCTCTGTCATCAGTCTCAGCTCGGCTCCGATGTCAGATAAGTTCATCCAGTTCTTTGAGAAGCAGCCTCACGTCTCGTTGGCAGTGGGAACGATGGTACACCCCATCGGCGGCATTAATACGATCACGGGAATTGACCTCGACAGGTTCAATCGCATCAGCGGCGGCTTCCGTTATCAGAGCGGCGGTCCTTTCGAGGGCCCGGACAGCATTATTGTCGACGAATTTTACGCCACTCAGAACAACCTGAAAGCCGGGAGTATGCATGACCTGCTAAACCGGCAGTGGCGAGTCGCCGGTGTCGTAGAGCCGGGGAAATTGGCCCGCATTTTCGTTCAGTTGCCTGTTCTTCAGGAACTCACCGGCAATACGGGAAAGCTGAGCCAGATCTATCTGAAAGTGGACGACTCCGCGCTGGACGACGAGGTGGTCCGGCAGCTACGCTCCATTCCCGCGTTGAAGGACTACTACATCTACACGCTCGAAGAGTTCACATCGCTGATTTCGGTCACCAATGTGCCGGGCCTGCGGGCCTTCATCTACGTGATTATCGGTCTCTCCGTGGTCGTCGGGTTCATTGTCGTTTTCATGGCGATGTACACGGCGGTCCTCGAAAGAACGCGCGAAATCGGCGTGCTGAAGGCGCTGGGCGCTTCCTCCGGATATATCTTGAACCTGCTGGTACGCGAGACCGTGCTGCTGGCCCTGCTTGGATCGGTTCTCGGTATTCTGATGACCTTCGGCAGCCGCTGGCTGATTGAGACGCTGGTGCCGGCTTCCCTCACCCAACAAATTGTGCCGTCCTGGTGGCCCATCGCGGCAGGCATCGCTATTGTGGGAGCGTTGCTGGGAGCGCTGTATCCCGGGTGGAAAGCTGCCCGACAGGATCCGATCGAGGCCCTGGCGTATGAATAGTCCGTGCATCATCGAAGTTCGGGATTTGCGCAAAACCTACCGCGCGGGAGAGGTGGATGTGCATGCGCTGCGTGGGGTGAACCTCGACGTCAGCCAAGGGGAGTTCATCAGCATCGTAGGTCCATCGGGTTCCGGCAAGTCCACTCTGTTTAACGTTGTGGGCGGACTCACCCCGCCGACTTCCGGAACCGTCAAGATCGGCGGCAAAGACCTGGCGGGGTTGAGCGATGCGGACCGGACGAACCTGCGAAAGACGATGGTCGGGTTTGTTTTCCAGAAGTACAACCTGTTACCAACGCTCTCCGCGCGAGACAACATCGAAATTGCACGCCACATCGCAGGCCGGAATTCCAATACGGATGCCCGTTTTCAGCAGGTGCTTGAGCTTCTGGGAATCGGGCATCGCCTGCACCATAAACCCAGGGCAATGTCCGGCGGCGAGCAGCAGAGAGTCGCCATTGCCCGGGCCATTGTGAACGACCCCGCGATTTTGCTTGCCGACGAGCCGACCGGCAACCTGGATACGGAAAACTCTGCGATCGTGCTCGATCTGTTGCGCGATTTGAACGAACGAATGGGACAGACCATTCTCATGATTACCCACAATCCGGAAGCCGCGGCCTATGGCCACCGGACCGTTCATATGCGCGACGGCTCTATTGTAGACGCGCAACTGACGCTCGAATAGCGCGGTTAGAATCAAGAAATGTATTCGGGTTTTGCGACTCCGGAGGGCACCGCGCGGTTTGCCTCGCGTTTTCCCGGCCAAACCGCTGCCGGCTTCTTCCGGCAGGCGCAAGGATTGACGGTCTCTTCCCTGGGCATTGGGACTTACCTGGGCAATCTGGATGATGCTACAGACTCGTCTTATGCGGCATCGGTTTCCCGCGCCGTCCTCGGTGGCATCAATTTCATCGACACCTCGCTGAACTACCGGAACCAGAGGTCCGAGATCTCCGTCGGGGCGGCACTTCACGGTCTTTTCGACAGTGGAGCGGCGAAACGCGACGAAATCGTAGTTGCGACCAAAGCGGGCTACCTGGTTCCGAATGCCGTGCCAGCAGGACTGCGGAAGGCTGATCTCGTGGGTGGCATGCATTGCATGACTCCGGAATTTCTGGTGGATCAGATCGAACGGAGCCGCCGCAACCTGGGTCTGGAGACCATCGACATTTTCTATCTCCACAACCCGGAAACGCAGTTGGCGGAGGTCCAGGCGAACGAATTCTACCGTCGCATCCGCGAAGCGTTCATCGCACTGGAGGAGGCGGCCGGGCGCGGAATGTTGCGGTTCTACGGCACCGCGACATGGGACGGCTACCGGCGGCCGGTGGGTGATCGTGCGCGTATCTCCCTAACCCGCATGGTGCAATTAGCCGAGGACGCGGGAGGCCCGGGCCATCGATTCCGGTTCATACAGCTTCCCTTCAACCTGGCCATGCCGGAGGCGTATCTCGACAAGTCCGAAGAAGGCCGCTCCGTGATGGAAGCCGCGCGAGCAGCGGGAATCGAAGTCGTTGGCAGCGCTTCCATTCTCCAGGCGCGCCTTGCCCGCGGACTGCCCGAACAACTCGTGGAACGGATGCCGGGTACTCGAAGCGATGCGCAGCGCGCGCTTCAGTTCAGCCGCTCCACGCCGGGAATTATTGTTTCGCTGGTAGGGATGAGCACGCCCGCGCACGTGGAGGAAAACCTGGAGATCGCCACGATCCGGCCGCTGACGGAAGCAAGTTATCTCGATCTGTTCCGTCCTCAATCGTGACATGGATGAGGCGCCTCCCGAGATCATCGAACTCGCCGGTTCACCGGAGGAGATCGAGCGCCGCATAGAGGCTGTGCCGGACGCCCCGGCGGTTTTTGCCGTCTGGGCGCGTGAAGGTGCGCCTTATCTCGGACGCACGAACGTACTGCGCCGCCGTCTTCGGCGCCTGCTCACCCCGCGTTCCGGAACTTCCAGAATGCTGAACCTGCGGGCTCTTGCCGTACGGGTCGAGTTCTGGCTCACTGGATCGCGCCTGGAATCGGCTGTTCTGAATTATGAGCTGGCGCGCCGGCACTTTCCGGATCTGTACCGGAAAATCGTAAAGCTGCCGTCTCCTGCTTATGTGAAAGTACTGCTGGCGAACCGTTTCCCGCGCTGCCAGGTAACATCGAAGACCAGCTCCGGTTCCTCAATGTACTTTGGGCCTTTTCGTACCCGCGCATCGGCGGAGCAGTTTCAGGAGCAGTTTCTCAACCTGTTCCAGTTGCGGCGCTGCACGGAGGATCTGGACCCCTCGCCCAGCCATCCCGGCTGTATTTACGGAGAAATGGGTAAATGCCTGCGCCCGTGCCAGCAGGTGGTGGGGGAGGAAGAGTACCGGTCGGAAGTGGAGCGCGTCACAGTGTTCCTCGCAAGCGGAGGCCGCTCGATGCTGGAGCGCATCGCCGGAATCAGGGATCGTCTGAGCGAGCAGTTGGATTTCGAGCAGGCGGCCTACCAGCACAGCCGGTACGAGAAAGTACAGGCCGTCCTTGCGCTGCGGGACGATCTTGCCTCCGACGTGCGACGCATTCATGGAGTGTGTATCACTCCCTCGGTGGCGGACAACGCCGTTGAGTTGTGGTTCGTTGTCAAAGGTTGCTTTCACTCCCGCAGCCGTTTCGAAGTGGGTGCTTCCAGCAGCGGCATGGTGCCGCTGGATGCGCGTTTGCGGCAGGTTCTGGCCGGGCTTGCGCCTTCTAAATGTCTGCCGCGGCATCGCGATGAGAACCTGGCATTACTTTCTCGGTGGTATCATGCAAGCGACTGCGATGGCGAATGGCTTCCCTTCGAGGATTTGAGCCAGGTTCCGTACCGGAAGCTGGTGAATGCGATCCACCGGGTGAGTGCCCGGGGACGCTCTCACTGAATCCGTATGGAGCCTCGTTTTCGCGGCTTCAAAATATGGAAAGAACATGTGTTTCGGCGGCTTTGCTCCTGCTCCTGGCTGCCCAGGGATTACAGTCGGCGTCGCAGGAATCTGAGTCGGCTGTATTGCGTGTGACGACCCACGTCGTTGAAGTTAGCGTGGTCGCGACTCCCAAGAACGGTCAGATGGATCGTGAACTAACGGCCGCGGATCTTCGCTTGTGGGATAACGGCAAGGAACAGGTTATTCGATCTTTCGAAAAGCTCTCATCCGTTACCACCCCCGCGGACGATCTCGAACCTGGTGTGTTTTCCAATCGCTTTAGCGCACGCCCGCAGATTTTCTCCATCATTCTTTTGGATGCTCTGAATACATCATGGGCAAACACGGCCAGTGCACGAGCCGAGGTCCTCCGTGCGATTACTCAGATCCGTCCGGGGGAGCGCATAGCGATTTTCGTGCTCGGCGATGGTCTTCGCGTTGTGCACGACTTTTCTTCCGACAGCGCTTCGCTACTCCGTAAACTCAACTCGGCCGCCGGCATCGGGCCATTAGGGCGGGCGTCCGGGACGCCGAGGCGCTTGTCTGCCGCGTTTTCCTCGGAGATGCGGCACCGGCGTATGGAAGGCGGGGCGGCGAGAAACTTCTTTCAGACCGGTAGAATTCTGGACACATTTGCCGCACTGGAAGCCGTCGCCAATCACGTCAAAGGGCTTCCGGGCAGAAAGAATTTGCTTTGGGTCTCGGCCGCCTTCCCCCTGGGCGTTGGCAATATGGGGCAACTGCGCACCTTCGGCGCCGAGATGGAGCGAGCAGCGCGGGCGCTCAACTCGGCGGACATCGCGGTATATCCGATTGATGCCAGGGGACTCTTTGTCGGTAACCCGTATGTTAACGTCTCCACGATGAAGGCATTGGCTGAAGAGACCGGCGGAACGGCGTTCTACAACCGCAACGACCTGCATCAGGCTGTGCGCGCCGCGCTGGACGATACACGCGATGTTTACTCGCTCAGCTACTCGCCTCAGGATTTCAGCGAAGACGGGTCGTTTCACCGCATCCGGCTTGAGACATCGCGCCGCGATATTCAGCTACGATACCGGCGAGGGTATTATGCTTCCCAAGCCACAAACGAGGAAAAGCTGCCGGCGGCCGCAACCCTCATGGATTCGGCATTCGGGTCCCCATTGGACGCATCGGAGATCGGGCTGACCGTCAGCGTGGAGCGGGAAGCTGCGGACGGGAAAGATTTGTCTGTTCTGATCCGGATCGATCCGCACGACCTGAATTTGCGGAGGCAAGGGGACCGCTGGACCGGCGCGATCAGCGTTGGATTAGTCCAACTGGGTGCGGCCGGAGAGCGGCGCGGAGAGGCAGTGAAAGAGATGGGCATCTCCATTTCGCCAGAGGATTATGACCGCGTGAGGAGGGGAAATTTCGCGTTCCGGATGCGAATCCGGCAGGAGAAGGGAGCGTCATCTCTTCGCGTGGCGGTTGTAGACAAAGCGAGTGCGCACGTGGGTTCCCTTTCAGTACCTTTTCCAGATACACTTTGATACCGGTCTGGTTTAGTCTCATTGAATATACGCAACCGCACAGATTGGGTTGTGCGTCTATGAGGCGGGGAGGAAGAATGAAACGATCGTTGCTCGCGAGTCTTACCGTGGCTTCCGTTCTGCTGCTTGCTTCGTGCGGGTCGGTCAAGATCGGCAGAATATTGGATAATCCCACGCGATACCAGGACAGATCGGTCAGTATCGAGGGTACCGTTACCAATTCATTTGGTGCGTTCGTCGCCGGAGGTTACCAGGTGCAGGACGAGACCGGACAGATTCTCGTGCTGGCCAGCGGCTCGGTTCCACGCAAGGGAGTCAAGGTGAAGGTCGACGGGCGGGTGCAGAGCGGCGTTACGTTTATGGGCCGGTCCTACGGAACCACAATTCGCGAGCGCGATCACAAAGTAAAATACTGAAAATCCAGCCGGATTGTCTCCCCGTTTGGAGCGGCGGCTCGGTCACGATCCCCGCGGCCGAGCCGCACGCAAGCAGGTGCGGTGTCAGGCGACTGTAGCCATGAGGGCGGGCAGATAGGACGGGATCAGGCGCGGCTCCCGGTACCGTTGAAACCTGTAGCCTACACCGAAAATCGTCTCGATGTATTGGTCTCCATATCGATTGAGTTTCTTGCGCAACCTGCGGATGTGCACGTCCAGAGTGCGTGTACGGATCTCGCGGCTATAACCCCAGACTCTCATCAAAAGTACGTCCCTGGGAACGATTTCGCACGCGTTGGCGACCAAAAGCGCGAGCAGTTCGAATTCTTTCCTGGTGAGGACCAGCGGCACGGAATCCAGCGTGACCAGGTTTCTCTGGAAGTCCACTTCAAGGTGCTCATCCCAGTAAAGCGAGTTGTATTGAACCATCACTTTGCTCCCTACTGTGATGCTAGGGTGCGGTCCGCGGAAGGTCGTGGCTAACTTGTAAAAGAAATGTAAAACCGGTGGCGGTGGGCTTGCATATTGCCCACCGGCTGAGCTTGACGCCTGGTACATTAATCGATAACAAAGGGGCCGCTGCCGGAGACCGTCAGCTCGCGTCCGGCGCCGTCTTGCGAGTTGATCCGGCACCGTACCGCCCGTGCCGGGTCCCGGAGCTGTCCATGGAATTCGGCTTCCTCCCCGGGATCGAGGATCGCCGGTTCGATTTCGGCACGCTGGGTTGTGACCACTTTGTTCTCCGGGGCCAGAAAATCGAGCAGAACCACGACATTCTCGAGAGTCTTCAGCCCGCTGTTTCGAATGCGAAAATCCACCAGAATCCTGCCCTCCGTCCTTCGGGCGGTCAACTCGATAACTTCGAGATCCGGCGGCTTCGGAGGCTTGCGCTTCCCATCGGCCGCATACAACAATGTGGCAAGCATCAGGCAGCTTATTACGAGACGCCCCATGATGAAGATAGTGTAGCTGAAGCGGCGCGTCTTGGCGTGTGAGGAGGAGATTTTATGTTCAGCAGGCGGGAGTGGCTGCTCGGCTCGGCGGCATTTTCCGGAGCGGCAGGCTATCAGGCGGGAGGCCGCGACATCGTCATTGCCAGCTCCAACGGCCTCGGCGCCTGTCAGCGGGCGATGGCTGTCCTGCGATCCGGAGGCGATACTTTAGAAGCTGTCGTGGAAGGAGTGACACTGGTCGAGCTCGATCCCGGCGACATGTCTGTCGGTTATGGCGGGCTGCCCAACGAAGAGGGCGTTGTGGAACTGGATGCCTGCGTGATGCACGGACCCACGCGGCGGGCGGGCTCGGTGGCCTCGCTGCGAAACATCAAGACACCGGCCCGTGTTGCGAAACTGGTGATGGAACAGACCGACCACATCATGCTTGCCGGGGAAGGCGCGCTGCGCTTCGCGAAGGCTTACGGTTTCCAGGAAGAGAACCTGCTGACGGAGAAAGCCCGCCTTGCGTGGCTGGTCTGGAAGCAGTCGCTGCGCGACAATAAGGGCCATAACAATTGGGGGCCGGGGCTGGACGCGCCGGATGGTAAGCCATCCGCCTCGCTGCGGAATGCTTTTCCAGGGGTCGATGAGGCAACGTGGGCCTGGGCCATCGAAGTGGCGCGGCGTCCCCCTACCGGCACGATTAATTGTCTTGCCCTGAATTCCAAGGGCGAGATGTCGGGTGTAACGACCACCAGCGGGTTGGCGTGGAAAATTCCGGGTCGGGTTGGCGATTCGCCCATTATCGGCGCCGGGCTCTACGTCGACCAGGATGTCGGAGCGGCGGGCTCCACGGGCCGGGGTGAAGAGAATATCCGGGTCGCCGGTGCGCATACCATTGTCGAAAACATGCGCCACGGAATGGAGCCGCAGGAAGCCTGCATCGACGCTCTGAAGCGCGTGGCGCGCAACTACAACGGAAACCGCGAGAAGCTTGCAAAGTTTGACTTAAGCTTTTACGCACTGCGGAAAGACGGCCAGTACGGTGCCGCGTCGTTATGGAGCGGGCGGAAGTTTGCCGTGAACACCGGTACGGGCAGCCGGCACGAGAACGCGGCCCATCTGTTCGAGCGAAAGGACTGATCAGCGGCCCAGATCCCGGATCGAAATCCCCACCAACGCGAGCGTCAGGCCGATCATCACTGCCACGGCCGCCCAGGCCACCGCGTTGTACGATTTCGAGTTGGTCCATTCCCGCATCAGCCCGCGGCGGTTCACGAGAAGGATCATGAAAATCAGGACGAAGGGCAGCAAAACGCCATTGATCACTTGCGAGAGCAGGATCATGTCGATGAGAGGGAATCCCGGGATTAGAATCACGCCAGCGCCAATGACGATCAGCAGCGTATAGAACCAGTAGAAAACCGGAGCTTCGCGGAAACGTTTGTTGACGCCGGACTCGAATCCCAGACCCTCACATACGGTATAGGCGGTGGAAAGCGGCAGAATCGAGGCTGCGAAAAGAGAAGCATTCAACAGCCCTGCGCAGAAGAGCAAGTAGGCATACTGGCCGAAGGGACGAAGGGCCAGTGCCGCATCCGCGGCGGTCTCGATATCCCTGGGGCCGTTGGCCCAGATCGCACCGGCGCAGGCCACGATGATGAAGAACGCAATCACCGTCATCACGATGCAGCCGACGATAACTTCGATCCTCGATTCGGCGTATTCCTTCGCTGTGATCCCTTTCTCCACTACAGCCGCTTGCAGATAAAACTGCATCCACGGTGCTACGGAGGTGCCCACCATAGCGATCAGCATCTGTATGTAGCCCGTCTCGAATGCGATTTCCGGCCGCACGCTGGAAATCATCGCTTCTTCCCAATCGGGCTTCACCAGAACTCCGGAAACGATGTAGCAGACATAGAGGGCGGTGGCGAAGAGGAAGATTTTCTCCACGCTTTGATAATTGCCTTTCACCACCAGCAGCCACACCGCCATGGCACCCAGCGGCACCGAGACGTACTTGGACACCTGAAAAAGCTCGAGGGAACTGGCCACGCCCGCGAAATTCGCCATGACATTCGTCACGTTTGCCAGGACGAGCGCCGACATCACCAGGAAGGTGGTCCTGAGGCCGAATTCTTCCCGGATGAGGTCGGACAGGCCTTTGCCGGTCACCGCGCCCATGCGGGAGCACATCTCCTGCGTTACGATCAACAGGACCGTGATCGGTATCAGGGTCCACAACGGGAGATACCCGTATTTGGCGCCGGCCTGCGAATAGGTGTAGATGCCGCCGGCGTCATTGTCGACGACCGCGGTGATAAAACCGGGACCAATGACAGAGAAAAATACTGCGATGTGATAGCGAAACCGTCTCAGCATCGGGCCGGCTCGCTCACCTGCTCCTCAAGACCGTGATGATGTCATCGGCGGTGATGACGCCGGCCATCCTGCCTTCTTCGTCAACCACCGGGAGCGTCAACAGGTTGTATTTGTCGAACAGCTCCGTCACGCGGTCGCTCTTCTCGTTCACCGGAACATGGATAAGGGTTTCGACAGCCAGGCTTTGGAGTGTTGTAGAGCCGGGAACGACGAACAGCTTTGCCAAAGGGACGGCGCCGGTCAGCCTGCCGTCCGCGTCGACCAAAAAGATGGTGTTCAGGACTTCCAGCAGTTCCTCCTGTATCTTCATCGCTTCAATTGCGCCGTCTACCGTCGCACCGGGTTCCATCGAGACATACTCGGTATTCATCAGCCCGCCAGCCGTATCCTCTCCGAATTCGAGAAGCTCCTGCACCTCGCTCTTCGGCTCCATCTCCATCTCTTCAAGGATCTCGTCCGAGGTTTCCTCCTCAAGCTCGGCGAGTACATCGGCAGCCTGGTCGGGAGACATCTCTTCTACAATATCGGCGGCCTTCTCCGCCTCCAGCGACTCGAGAATACTCGCTTGAATTTCGGGATCGACTTCGGAAAGCGCTTCGGCAGCCACTTCGCTGTCGATTGTGCTGAAAATCGCGCCGCGGTCCTCCGGGCTCAGTTCTTCTACAATATCGGCCAGGTCCGCCGGATGCATTTTCTCGAGCATCTGGTTTGAGATGTTCAGCCGCAGGCGCCGCTGCGGGTCGGACTCGACGATATTGCAGAATTCCCAACGAATGGAGTTGGGGGGAATGGAGGACTGAAACCTTCGAATCAGTTTCCGCGGCGCCACTCCTTGCAGCAGCCGGCGGAGGATGCTGCGAATTCCGATGTCCACTTCGACGATGCGCAATTCGTCATGGCCATCCACACGGCGAATCTCGAAGGTAATGTCGGTAACCCGGACCACTTTACGCCCGTGCACATCGATAATCTGCTGGTCCAGCAAGTCGCGGTTCATTCGCAGCATGTATTCATCGGAGTGGTACGGAGTAAGCTGCTCGTCGCGCAGGTGGATGCCATCGATTGAGATGGATTGAACCTGGTCGTGACGGATGGTCAGCCACGCCCAGCCGCCACCGATAAGATAGCGGTCTACTCGCATCGGGTTGATCAGGGGAACGAGAGCCGCGTCGCGAATGCGGCCGATTCTCCGGCCCTTAAGGTCAAATACAGGCAATCCGATCAGTTCCGTAAGGTACAGGATGTGATCCGCCGTTGCCATCGCCGCGCTCCAATAGGAAACCGAGAGCGCGCCAACCCCAAGCTCCGGCCAAGCGGCCATTCCGGTGCGCTCTACATTGCTGATTCGCTCATTCTCACTATGCCCCAAGGCCCGGAGGAGCCGCAACAATATTCAAATTCGCTGGCAGGTCCGGACCGCGTTTCAGCATTGCGCCGGGGGAGTCCGTTAGAATGAGCTTATCGATGCCCTCTCCGCTGGTACGCGGGTTATTTGCCATTATCATTATCGCGTTGGTGGTACTGGTCCATCTGAAGCTGCTTCGATGGGTAACGGAATCGCATACACGCCGCCGTTCCATCACATGGCTTCTCCGGGGCCTAGCCGCGCTTTCCGCGTTTTGGATTTTAGCAAGCGTGTTCGTTCGCAGGGCACCAGGGCTCGACTACGTTCCGGTGTGGCTCGCCTGGATGTTCGGGTTAGGAATCACCTGGGGTTTTTGCAGCTTGCTGGTTCTGGTTCTTAGCGTGATCTGGCGGCGATTGCCTGCGTTCAATCCGCGGCGCAGAGGTTTTCTCGTGGCCTCCCGCACTGCCCTGATTGCCGCACCCGCGGCGGTTGCCGGGTTTGGCGTTTTCATCGGGCGCAAGGACATTGGCGTTCGCGAGATCGATCTGCGGATGCCGGCCTTACCAAAAGATCTGGATGGCTTCCGGCTCGTTCAACTGAGCGATATTCACCTGGGCCCATTCTTTTCACAGGACGATCTGGCCCGCGCAGTGGACATGGCGAATGATACGCGGGCACACCTGGCGGTTGTAACGGGCGATTTGATCACCAGGATGGGGGACCCACTCGACGGCTGCCTCCAGGAATTGTCGCGCCTGAAAGCGGATTTCGGTGTCTGGGGCTGTCTGGGAAACCACGAGACCTATGCGAATACCGAGGATTATACCGAACGGGAAGGCGCGCGCCGGGGTATCCGGTTCCTCCGGCAGAGAGCGCACCGGCTTTCGAAAGGATCGGCGCGGCTGAATCTTGCCGGTGTCGATTATCAGTCCGTTCGCAGACCGTATCTTGAAAATGCCGAATCGTTAGTGGCTCCCGATTCTTTCAACATCCTGTTGTCCCACAATCCGGACGTGCTTCCCATAGCCGCGCGCAAGGGGTTTGACCTTACCATTGCCGGACACACGCACGGCGGCCAGATTAACGTAGAAATATTGGCTCAAAATATCAGTCTCGCGCGCTTCATC
>DASTMK010000438.1:0-5566 GCA_035714225.1 Bryobacteraceae bacterium
GATTCCGAGCGAACGCATTTTCCGGTATAAGTTGCTGCGTTCGAGCCCGAGCAGTTCAGCGGTGCGAGTGACGTTCCCCTTCATCTCCTCGAGCTTCCGTAGGATGTAGTCCCGTTCGGCGGCTTCACGGACCTCCTGTAGCGTGCCGAGGCGGTCCGGCGGACGTTCATAAACAGCACGGCGGGTCGGGTGGATCGGGATGTGCCTGGCATCGACACGGACCTGCGGGTTCATGATGACGATGCGTTCGATGAGGTTTCTCAGCTCTCGCACATTACCGGGCCAGTGATAATCCACCAATACGCGCAAAGCTTCCGGTGTCAGCTCTTTCTGCTTGCGGCCGTAGGCGGTGGTGAACTCGCGGAGGAAGTGGTCCGCAAGCGCAGGAATGTCCTCTTTCCGCTCCCGCAGCGGGGGCACATAGAAGGGAATGACGTTCAACCGGTAAAAGAGGTCCTCCCGAAAGCTCCCACGCTCAATCTGCTCTTCCAGGTTTTTGTTGGTTGCCGCCACCACGCGCACATCCACCTGCACGGAGTTCGAGGCGCCCACAGGCTCAAAGCGCTGTTCTTCGAGAGCACGCAGAACCTTCGCCTGCGTCTTCAGACTCATGTCGCCTACTTCGTCGAGGAAGATGGTTCCTCCGTCCGCTTTCTGGAATTTCCCGATCTTGTCGTCGACCGCGCCTGTAAAGCTGCCCTTGCGGTGGCCGAACAGCTCGCTTTCTATCAATTCTTCCGGAATCGCGGCGCAGTTCACTTCGATGAACGCTTCTGTTGCGCGCTGGCTCATGGAGTGAATGGCGTGAGCGATCAGCTCCTTGCCGGTTCCGCTTTCTCCGAAAATAAGTACGCGGCCGTTAGTGGCGGCCATCAGGCTGAGCTGTTGCCGCAGCGCTTTCATCGGTACGCTCTCGCCGATGATCTTGATGTGGGGATCGCGATCCTGCCGGATGCGCTGCAATTCGATTTCGAGCCGGCGCTGTTGGAACGCGTTCTTTACGATGACGCAGACCTTTTCCGCGGTCAGGGGTTTTTCGATGAAATCGAACGCGCCAAGCTTGGTCGCTCTCACCGCGGTTTCAATGGTTCCGTGGCCCGAGATCATGACCACACCCGGACGCTCCGGAAAAGGAATCTCCTGAATGCGGGACAGCACTTCCATACCGTCTATCCCGGGCAACCAGACATCGAGTAGGACAATATCGTAGGGTTCACGCCGCAAAATGTCGAGGCATGCTTCTCCACTGCCGACCGTGTCTACCAGAAACTCTTCGTCTTCGAGTACACCCTTAAGTGACTGGCGAATGCCCGGTTCGTCGTCGACGACGAGCACGCGGACCCGCTTCATGGCTGTTCCCAGGATCCGGCGGCGGGCGTCTCCACCAGTCTTCGCTCAGCATCACCCGCGGTGGGAATTTCGATGATGAACCTGGCGCCGCAAGGACTGTTGTCCTCCACCCGGATGTGCCCGCCATGCTCGGAAATGATATGACTCACGATCGCCAGACCGAGTCCTGTTCCGCGGCCTTTGGTGCTGAAGTACGGCAGGAACATCTTCTCCTTGTCCTCGGGAGAAATGCCCACACCAGTATCGGCCACCACCAGCTCGATGGAATCGGTTGTTACCGCCTGCGTGGTGATAAGCAGTTCCTTCACCAGGCTATCCTGCATGGCTTCCGCCGCGTTATCGACCAGATTCACCACCACGCGTTTAAATTGCTCGCGGTCGATGTTCACGGGAGGAAGATCCGGAGTAAGCACGGTGTGGATACGAATGCCGTCCAGGCGGTCTTCAAATGCGGACAGGCCTCCCTGGACCACCGCGTTCAAATCGGCAATCTCCGGCCGCGCGGCGGGGAAACGCGCAAATTGAGAGAACTCGTTCACCAGGGTCTTGACGGTTTCGACCTCGCGCGAGATGGTCGCCGTACACTCCTGGACAATTCGCTCAAATTCCGGAGCCACCGGATACTTGGCCAATTGGCGGGCAACGCGGCCGGCCGACAGCGCGATGGGCGTCAGCGGATTCTTGATCTCATGAGCTACGCGCCGCGCCACTTCGTGCCAGGCCATGGCTTTTTGTGCCCGAAGCAGTTCGCTGGTGTCCTCGACCACCATCACAAAGCCGGCGGTCGCGCGCTCTTCCAGCGCCGATACGGTCAAAGAGAGCTGTAGCGTCTGCTGGCCGGTTTTGTAGTCGAGTTGGCGGGACGCCACACCGAGCCGCCGCGCGCGTTTCATCAGGTATCGCACTTCGGCGGCGTCGTCCCGGGAAAACAGATCGTCGAGCGTAGTGGCCCGCGCCACCCGCTCCTCGGGCAGGATGCGCTTCAAGGCCGGGTTGTAGCTTTGAATGCGGCCGTCTCCACTCATGGAGAGCACGCCGGTGGGAATGCTGTCGAGAATGGTTTCCGTGAACCGGCGGCGCCGTTCGAGCTCGCGGCTGTTCGTTTCGAGCGCCTGCGTCATCTCGTTGAACGTTCGCACCAGCGTCGCCAGCTCATCGATGGCATTCACGTGAACGCGGTGAGACAGGTTGCCGCTGCGGATTTCGCGGGCGGCCTCCAGCAGGCCGGTAATGGGCAGGCTCAGCCGCCGTGCAAAGACGCCAGCCAGCCACGTCGCAAAGAATAGCAGGAAGAGCACAATCAGAACCAGCAGCGCCCGGTAGAAGTAACGAAACTCCTTTTTGTTGGCGTGCAACTGGTTGTAATCGGCGATCTCGCGCCGGATTTCGTTTTGTTCCCGGGCGATGTCCACGGGAATGCGATCCCGGACCAGCAGGTTTGCAACGAAAATGCCGGCGGCCTGGACAGGTGCGCGCGCTTCCACGAGAGGAGCGCGTTGTGCCAGCTCATCCGGATTAATGCGGCAGACCGGCAGAGAGGCGCCGGAAGCAGCTTCGAGCAAAACCTCGTCCAGCGCCTTTTGCTTGCAGATGCTTTCGAAAACGTTCTGCGGCCGGATGCCGGTTTCCGCATAAGCCTGGATCTCGGGCATCGAAGCGATCTGCCCGGCCTGCGCCGCGATGCGGGCGCGGATCTCCTGTTCGAGCGCGCTGCCGATTTCAGCCAGGTTGATTTTGATGTTTTCAGCCGGCCGCGTGAACCACTTGTCCAGATTGCGATTCAGAACGTGGATATCGAAGATGACCAGAAAAATGACCGGCACAAAGCTCAAAGTCAGAGCGCCGGCGATCAGCTTGGTCCTGATCCGCGAGCCTTCGCGGTTCTCCTGGCGCTCCATGTACAACTTGAACGCCGTGCGGAACAGCATGAATCCCAGCGTGACGGTAAGCAGGAAGACCAGTGTCGAAACCGCCCAGAACAGATACGTCTGCTGCGGGCTGGAGGGGCCATAGTTGCCGAAATCGAACGATCCCTGCCACACCACCAGGGTGACCAGGGCGATCATCACGGCGACACCGGCGCTGTTGATCAGACGCTTCTTCACGGCTGAGAGAACCTTCTCAAATTATACGGGACGGCTTTTAGCGGCAGAAATGGAAAAGGGGCGCTCGTTCGGAGCGCCCCTTTGAGTAAAACAGTTTGGTCTGGCGATTTAGAAGATGAACTTTACCAGGAAGCGGCCCTGGAAGCCTGGATTGAAGATGCCGTCCTTGCCGTAGCGCTGATCCAGGGCTCTAGCTCCGTCAGGGGTTGCGGCAACCATGGACCGCCAGTCGAAGCCTCTGGACAGATCCGTATTGCTGAGGTTGATGCCGGCGGAGTCTGAGTGTTCTTCACGGTTGTAGCGGTCGAACACATACATACTGGTCTTCTGGTTGAAAAGGTTATCCATGTTGAACTCGAACCGCAGCCGCTTTACTTCTCCCAGCCTTACCTCATGGGCTACCATCAGGTCGGTCTGGTTGAAGAATGGTGTTCGGCCCCAGTCACCCCGCCCCTCGACGTAGAAGGGGATGTCGTTGACGGTCACAACCTGTGTCGTAACGGGAGTTCCACTCATCATGCGGAAGAAACCACCGATTTCTGTGCCGAATGAGAAGTGCTTCGCACCGTAGAACTTGAAGACATGCGGTCGGTCGGTTGGCAAACGGCCGAATAGGCCTACTCTTCCGTTGGCATCCCACATTGCTTCATCGAGATCGAAGTAACGGTTTGCATTTCCGCCGGGACGGTAGTTTTCCGCCGCGAAAACCTGGTTAGGACCGAATCCATAACCGAGCGTTGGCGGCCGGATCTCGTCCGTGCTCTGCAAGCCAGTGTAGTTGCCCCAGAGCCTGCTATATACGTAGCTCACATTGCCAAGCCACCCGTTCCCGAATCGCTTAGTCAGCGAGAGTTCCATCGCATCGTATTCACGCTTTGCCTTGGGCATCTCAAAACCGCAAGCTTCCCCGACTTGGACGGTGCAAGTGGCGCCGGAGGCCGGAAAGACCGTATTCGTTCCTTCGCCGGGGTTCCCATAGCGATAGACTTCGTTGCCGCTAGCATCCAGAGCTCCCATGTCCTCGATAGTGCGGTTCAAGTGGTTCCGCACGTACCGTCCGGCAAAAACCATCTGCGGCCGGACTTCATACTCGATGCCGATGTTCATCACATCGGCACTCATCGGTTTCATGTCGGGATCAAGATACTCAAATCCGGGCAGCCGCCGGTCGCGGTAGGGACCTGACCAGAGATTCCGGCCGGGCATATTGTTCAAGCTGATGCTGTAAATGTCGAGCGTATCGAGCGAGCGATAATGCTGTTGCCACAGGTCGCCACCGAAGGTGCCACGAGCCAGATCGAACTTTGTCCAGTCGTAGAACCGGCCCCAGGCACCCGAAATCTTCATTTTTCCATCGCCGAATACGTCGAAGCTTGCGCCGAGGCGTGGAGCGATCTTATCTCCGAATCCGAACTGGAAGGCATATTCCTGAACATCCCTGCGGAAGGAAGGAATGGTCTCCTTTTCCGTTCGGAGGCCCACATTCAAAGTCAGCCGCGGGTGTACGCGCCACGAATCCTGAATATACATGTGTATGATGCTGGCGCCGGTGGAGCCACGAGTCGCTGCGTCGTCGACAATGTAATAACCATACGTGCCGCGGTCGCCGCTGGCGACGGAAAGATCCCAGTAAAGCTGCACGCGTCCGTCCGGTCCCACCCAGGCATCGTTTACGTTATTGACGTTCTTCTGCGTTCCGACGCCGGCCTTCAGATTGTGTGATCCCAGGAACCGCAGGAACTGGCTGAAATCGGCCTGAACGTAGGAACGCGTCGTGATATCGTGCACCACCTGCGCGGCGCTGGCGGTCGCATAATTGAACGGCTGCTGCAAGTCTGCCGGAACGCCGGGAAGACCTACCGACGAAGCTTGCCACCAATATGATTTCAAGAACGGCACGCCGATTTCTTTGTAGTTCAGGTAATAGCGGCCTCCTTTAACACTCAGCAAGGAAGTATTCCCCAGCGTGAAATCAAGATTCCCGGTATAGCTCTGCTCCGGCTGGTTGTAGCCGCGAGAAGCCGAATCCTGCGCCGCCTGGAGGCTCCTGGTGCTTACATTCGGGGAAATGCCGTCATAAGCGAACAGACTGCCGGTTAAATACTGCGGTG
>DASTMK010000439.1:0-8558 GCA_035714225.1 Bryobacteraceae bacterium
GAGAAGTAACTCCACCCCTTTTATAGGGACAGCAATTCGTCGTTAAGCGAAGACACGATCAGCAACAGGCACCCGCTTTCCGTCCATTGTGTGCCGTGCACGCTGCCTGTCTCGGCGCATTGGAAGTCTCCCGCTCGAAAAACCCGCTCACCGTCGTGCAGGTCTCCTTCGAGAACAAAGCATTGTTCCGGTCCGGCGTGACGGTGCGGAACA
Organism: Bryobacteraceae bacterium; assembly: GCA_035714225.1. Lineage (GTDB taxonomy): Bacteria > Acidobacteriota > Terriglobia > Bryobacterales > Bryobacteraceae > CAADGY01. The sequence continues at coordinate 214 of DASTMK010000439.1, forward strand.
TACGTCGAGCCAGGCTGCATACTCACGAGCATGGTGACGATGTCGCGCTCGGGATCCACATATAGGGATTTGGCCATCACGCCGGCGCGGACGTTTTCCCAACTGCCCTCGCCTTGACGGACAACGTGCAGCGAACCGGGCGAGGGCGCCGGCCAGTTCTTCCAAACCTGCGGACCGTGTTGCGCCTCCGCGCTCGCCTGGCGAGTCGCGGAGAGCACTCTTGTCCGCAGTCCTCCCGGCGGTTTAATCGGTGGAGCGGCGAGCCCGATGGCGGCCGCGGTATCAAGCAAGCGGCCGCCATCGCGCAGCATAGTCTCCAGAACATCATCCGCGGGCTTACGCTTCGGCATTGGTACGCCCCATGGAAATCGGTAGACTCTCCAGAGCCTTCCTTAGTTTCAGCATAGCGAGTCTGACACGTGTCTTGACAGTGCCGAGGGGCAGTGCCAGGTGCTTTGCCAGTTCCGATTGAGTGAACCCGGAGAAAAATGCAAGTTCGATGACCTGGCGCTGCTCGGGAGAAAGCTTCCCCAGCGCCGCATGCAGCGTGCGGTGGTCGACGTCCGGATATTCGGAAGGTTCCACCGCCGGTGAAGCAAGCGTGTCCCGCAAGGATTCCGGCAGAGGTTCTTCCCGCCGCTTTTGAACCGCTCTGGAACGTAAGCGGTCCAGAGCGCGGCTGCGCGCCAGCATCACGATCCACGCCGAGGCGGAACCCCGGCTGGCATCGAAGCTGCCGGCCTTGTTCCAAATCTGCGTATAGACGTCCAACGTGACTTCCTCGGCATCCGCCGGGTTGCCCAGTATGCGGACCGCGATGCTATACAGCAGAGTGCTCGTCTGGTCGTATAAACTCGCCAGCGCGGTATCGTCTCCTCCCGCGATACGCCGGACATAGCCGGCCCATTCCTGGTCCCGGGAGAAGATCCGTAACGCATCCTGCGTTCTGTCGGATCGCGACGGAGAATTTTGCATCGGCGACCGCTGCCTGACCTTCCCGATTGTATCAGCAGAGTTCACGATTGCGGCCTCGAATTCCAACTGGCGTCATGAATCCGGCGGCAATGAGCGGCTCGTATACTCGAACGTCAGACGCTCTTAGGGAAATACGGAAGGAGAGAAATGTAATGCGCCGTGTTTTGCTGATGATGGCACTGGGCGCCGGGATCCTCGATCCGGGCTGGGGCGCGCCTGTTGCGTGCTCACCGGGAACCCTCGACAGCTATATAAGTCTCGGAACGGACGGCTGCACAATCGGAGACGCGACCGTCTCGGACTTCGCGTCCCTGCCGCCACTGGGAGAGGCAAGTGAAATCGCGCCAGGCTCTATCTTCGTGACGCCGCTACTCGATGGCGCCCGGTTCGGTTTGCGGTTCGGCTTTGGCGCAACCGCGGCGGCCGGAGACATACTGCAATCGCTGATCGGGTTTCAGGTCAACGCCTCCGGGTTGTCGAGCGTGGAGGTCTCAATCGCCGGCGCAGCGGCTAGCGGGGATGCGTCCGTGACGGCGGTGCCCAATCTTTGTCTCGCGGGCGTATTCAGCGGATTCGATTGTGCGGGAACCCCTGCGATCGCCCCGATCGCGTTCGCGATTGCCACGGATTCAATGCTTTCGGCGCGGCAGACCTTTTCACGTTCGATGAGCGCCGGCTTGCTCCAGGACCTGGTCCTGGATGGGGGCATTGCAGGCAACGCCGCTCTTCAAAGTGCAACCCTCCGCTTTTCGGCGGTGCCTGAGCCCGGAACTTATATCACGGTCTTTTCCGGACTGCTTTTTGCAGCTTTACTGCGCCTGCGAAGGCGTTGACTCAACGAGGAGAACCCAATGAGAAAATTACCCGCTCTGGCTGTGTCCGCGCTCGCGGTATTCATGGCTTGGGATACAACCTATGGCGCCAATCACCGGGAGGCGCCCATCACGGCGTTCGATCATAAGGCGGACATCACGGACATTTATGCGTTCCGCAGCTACGGAGGCGACACCGGCAAGGTGACGCTGATTCTGTGCGTGGATCCTCTGCTCGATCCGGCGAATGGCCCCAATTGGTTTCCATTCGATCCGGACATTCTCTACGAAATCAAGATCGACAACAACAACGATGCGGTGGAGGACATCGTGTTCGAGTTTCGCTTCGACACGGAGCAGCGTCTGCCTGGCCTTTTTCAGGTCTACGCGGGAGTGCCCGGCGGAGCGAATAGCCCCGCTAATTCTCCACCGCCCGTGCCGCCCGGAACGCCCATCGTTCCCAATCGCATCGTATCTTTCGCCGACGCCGGCCTCGGCCAGAGACAGAGCTATACCGTCACAATGGTCAGGAACGGATCGCGGACGCGCATTAGCCCGGGGAGTCCGCTATATGCCGTGCCGGTGAATGTGGGCCCCCGCACTATGGACTATGAGGCGTTGTTTCAAGCGGGAATCTACTCGCTTGCAAATGGAGTCCGCGTGTTTGCCGGAACCACAGACGACGCGTTCTGGATCGATCTCGGTGGCGCCTTCGATACCTTGAACACCTCGGTTCCGCCTGTCTTGTCGGAGACGCAGGATGCGGCTAACCAGAATTTCGCGAGCGATACCGTCTCCGGCTACGCGGTGAACTCCATCGCGATCGAAGTGCCGACCTCCATGTTGACGAGGACCGGCAACATCGAGGCGGCGAACTCGCCCGCCGCCACGATCGGGATTTGGGGAACGACCTCCCGGCAGCGCATCACGGTCCGCCGTTCTCCGTTCCCGGCTCAAGGCGCGGGTAGCTTCTTGCAGGTCCAGCGAATGGGCAATCCCCTGATCAACGAACTGCTGGTGGGAACCGGCTACAAGGATCGCTTCAGCATGGATCAGCCGAAGAGGGACTCGCAATTCGCCAACTTCTTCCTCGATCCGACCCTGGCGCGCGTCGTGAACGCGCTCACCAACGGCGCCGTAGCAATACCGGCGCCTCCGCGAACGGACCTGCTTCCCGTGGTTACCTATGCGCCTCCGATTGCCGCGCCGGGCACACCGGCAGGCCCGGTTGCGGATCTACTCAGGCTTAACACGGGAGTGCCTCCCACGCCGTTCAACAACGCAAACCGCCTGGGTCTGCTCGGGAACGATCCCGCGGGGTTCCCGAACGGAAGAAGGGTGTTCGACGACGTGACCGATATCGCGCTCCGTCTGGTGGCCGGTGGAGTCCTGGCGGGTCCCCCTTTCTCCACCTCGCCGGTCAATTCCAGGCTGGGCGATGGCGTGAACGTCAACGACGCGCCATATAGGCCGGACTTCCCCTATCTTGCAAGTTCGCCCAGTGGGCGCACCCGGAGACACATCGATCCCGGCGAGGCCGGCTGCACGGCCGGAACCGGAGCGCCCTGCGCACCCTGATGTGGAGGCGAAATGAAACCAATCATAATCCTTCTGATCTGCGCCAGCCTGTGGGCCGGAGAGCAATCTCCGGCCGAACAGGCCATAGCTGCCGCTACGGAAGCGCTGGAAAAGAACCCCAAACGGGTGGAAAGCCACAATACCCTGGCAATGGCTTTAGCCCGGCGCGCCCGGGAGACCGCCGACACGTCCTATTACGATCGGGCGGAGGCGGCATTGGCCGCTTCCCTGAAGATCGAGCCCGGAAACTTCGAAGCACGCAAAATCCAGGCCTGGCTGTTGCTTGGCAAGCACCGCTTCGCCGATGCCTTGAAACTGTCAACAGCTCTGAATCGCGAGGCGGCCGACGACGTGATGGTTTACGGGTTGATGGCGGATGCCCATGCCGAGCTCGGCAATTACTCGCAAGCCGAGGAAGCCGTCCAGTGGATGTTAAACATTGGACGGGGCAGCATTCCGGGATTGACGAGAGCCGCGCATCTGCGTGAGCTGTTCGGGGACATCCAGGGCGCGCTCGAACTGATGTTGACCGCCTACCAGCGGTTAAGTCCGAGCGAGAACGAAGAGCGTGCATGGGTGCTGACCCATATGGCCCACCTGGAGCTGGTGAACGGCCGCTACGAACAGGCTTCTAAACTTGCCGGAGAAGCCTTGCAACTGTTCCCGGATTACCATTACGCGCTGGCGCAGTTGGCCAAGGTGCGCGCGAGCCAGGGGAAGGCCGCCGAAGCGGCGGCCCTGCTCAGGAAGAGATACGATGCGGCGCCGCATCCGGAGAATTTGTACGAATTGGCCACCGCCCTGAAAGCGGCCGGCCGGAACAAGGAAGCGCGTGAGAGTTTTGCCGAATTTGAGAAAGCGGCTCGGGCCGAAATGGAGTCCTGGGATAATGCCAACCGCGAACTGATCTTCTACTACACGGACCACGCGGGCAACCCGGAAGAAGCCCTGCGCGTGGCCAGGCTGGAAATCGCACGCCGGCGCGACGTCTACACACTCGACGCTTATGCCTGGGCGCTGTATAAGAATCGGAAAACGGCCGAAGCACGCCGGCAGATGGAGACGGCATTGGCTGTGGGCGTCCGCGATCCCAATATCCTGAAACACGCGCGGGTGATCGGAGTGGAACTCGCAGAAATTCATTGACGGTTCTCGAAATGTAGCGTAAGCTCCAGATATGGAGCTCCGCGCGCGGCGCAAAAAGCAACCCACCTCCATCCCCCCGGTCGAGCCGGAGCGCAGACGCGATCCGAAAATCCGGCGCCAGATGTCGGGACCCGCCGTCCGCACATATTTCAACGTTGCGGAAAAGTGGGGGCTCACGGTGGAGGAGCAGCGGGCCTTGCTCGGCTGGCCGCCGGAATCGACCTACTACAAGTACAAGGCTGGCCAGGTGGGAACGCTGTCCTATGATATGCTGATGCGCATATCGCTGGTCCTCGGGATTTACAAGAACCTGCACATCCTTTATCCGGAAGAGGCGCTGGCCGATGGATGGGTGCGGCTGCCGAACAGCAATCCATTGTTCGGGGGCAAGCCGGCATTGACTCTCATGACGGAAGGCGGGATGGACGGGCTGTACCAGGTGCGCCGTCTGCTCGACGGCCGCCGCGGCGGATGGAATTGACACCGCCGGTCACGCGGCTGAACCTGCGCGATACCTGCCGCCTGGTTCCGAGCCTTTACCCGGTTGCCGGCATCCTGGACACGGTTGCTTCGGCGGAAGACCTGCCGTATATCTTCGAACTTGAAGGCTGGACGAACGACCGCATTTCCACGGAGCTCGGAATTCTGCATCGTCTTCCAAAAGATGAATGGGTTGTAGGGCGGGCCATGGCCAGTGTGATTATGGCGGGGTTCTGCCATCCGCGCCCGGAAGGCGGGCGGTTCAATGGACCGGACCGTGGAGCGTGGTACGCCGGCAGAACACTCGAAACGGCGCATGCCGAGGTTGCCTATCATCGAACCCGCGAGCTCGAAGAGATTGGAGTTCTCGATACCCGGCTGCAGATGAGGCTCTACCTCGCCGACTTTAAGGCGTCTTTCCACGATGTACGGCCGCGCATTCCGGAAAACGAACCGCTGCACAACCCCCTGGACTACACCGCGCCGCAAACGCTGGCGCGCGATCTGCTTCGAGCGGGTTCCAACGGAGTAATTTACCGCAGCGTTCGCCACGCCGGTGGTGAATGCATTGCGTGTTTCCGGCCTCGATTGGTCGCCAATGTCCGTCCGGATGCCCATTTCGAATACCGCTGGGAAGGAAGCCGGGTTCCTAGGATCCGGCGGCTCTGAGGGCCACTCCTTCAGCCCCTCAGCCTGACGATAAACCAGGTGAGACCGGCAACGGCCAGCAAAGACCGGCACACCACTAGTGGCCGCGCGGTGGTAATCCACCGCGTGAGGAGGCTGAAAACCAATGCCATAAGCGCGAGCAGCGCCAGCTCCATCGCCGCCGCACCGGCCAGAAAGAACACCGGAGAGAAAGCACCGGTGCGAAGAAATACGTCGAAATAAAGGCCGTGAAAAACGCCGAGTATCAGCACTACCATCCAGCGGTGCCTGGCCGCGGGAAAGAGCAGAACGTCCAATGCGAGATACGCAATGGTCAGCGCGACTGCGGCTTCGGCGAATCTCTGGGATGGATACCACTCGAGCGTGGATAGCAGCACGGCCGCCAGTGTCTGGCCTCCTATTACGGCAGCGGCCATCGCCCACAACTCGCGCCGCGTGTGCGCTGCCACAAGGATGGTTGCCAGGAACAGCAGTTGGCCTAATCCCGCCAGGGTACGCAGGCTGCCCGAAAAGAAGGCTGAAGCCGCAACCGAAACGGCACCCGGCACGGCGAAATCAAGCCGCCCGGTGTCGAAAGTCACGTCCAACACCGCCTGACCGGTCCGGCCGTCGTTTTCAGCCTGCAACAAGTGCACGTGATTCGGAACGGTCACCCGGTAGAGAGTGCACCGGATATCGATGGTCTCGGGCGAAGCCTTGAAAACATACTGTGCCCGGCACACGTACTCCTCGCCGCCGTTCTCGTACGAGCACGTCTTCTCTACCATTCTGGCGTCTTCGCCGTTACTTGAAAACCGGATCTCCGCCAGCAGATCCGGAACCTGGCCGCCAGCGTGTTGAAGTTCGTAAGCGGGTATGCGCAACTCGTAACGCGCGCGTGTCCCCTCGATGTTCAAGGTCCCGGTGCTCATGCTGATCATGTGCGCCGCGGCGGGCACGGCTGCGAGAAGAACGATCCACGCTCCGCGAGTAATGCTCCGTTTCAGAGCCTGCATGAGGGGCATCCTAGCGCACTATACTAAACACAGTGCAAGTAGTACTCCTGCTGACATGACTCACGCTGCTGGGGAGCAGATGAAGCAGCTTGTTGAAAAGCTGCACCATCTGGAAGACCGTCTGCGCGCCGGGGGCGGGCCGTCGAAAATCGAAAAACAACATGCGCAGGGTAAGCTCACGGCCAGGGAACGAATTGCCGCGCTCATCGACCCGGGCACGATGTTTCTCGAAGTGGGCTTGCTGATCGCATTCGACAAGTATGACGGACAGGCTCCTGCCGCGGGCGTTGTCACGGGCCTGACGCGCATCGAAGGCCATCCGGCGGTGGTCGTCGCCAACGACGCTACGGTGAAGGCCGGCGCATGGTGGCCGGAGACGATCACGAAAATTCTGCGCGCGCAGGAGATTGCCATGCGCAACCGCCTTCCGATTGTCTACCTGGTGGACTCGGCAGGCGTCAATCTCCCATTGCAGGACGGTATCTTCCCCGGCCAGTATGGCGCCGCCCGGATCTTCTACTACAACTCGCTCATGCGGCGAAAACTCCAGGTTCCTCAGATTGCGGCCGTCATGGGTCCCTGCATCGCCGGAGGGGCGTATTTACCGGCACTGAGCGACGTGATTTTCATGGTGGAGGGCACCAGTTTTATGGGGCTCGGCGGACCGAACCTGGTGAAAGGTGCGACGGGTCAGGTAACGGACGCCGAAACGCTGGGCGGCGCGCGGATGCACACCAGCGTGAGCGGTGTCGCGCATTACATGGCGAAGGACGATTCGCATTGCATAAAACTCATTCGCCAGAAATTCCGGGAGTTTGCGCCGGCAGAGCCCCCGCCGCGAGGCGCCGCCCCCCTGAAATCCGCGGAAGGCCTGTACGAAATCCTGCCGTCGGATCACCGGCTTCCCTACGACATGCAGCAGATCATCGAACGCATTTTCGACGGCGGTGAATCCCTGGAATTCCAGCCGGACTATGCACCCGAGATGATATGCGCCAACATGAGGCTGTGCGGCCGGCCTGTCGCCGTCATCGCCAACCGGCGCGGATTCCTGAAGACGGAAGAACGGCCGCGGCTGGGTGGTATCGTGTACACGGAGTCGGCTCAAAAGGTGGCCTATTTTGTCGAAAACGCGGAACGCAACGGAACACCGCTCGTCTACCTCCAGGATGTTTCAGGGTTCATGGTGGGAGTGGAAGCCGAAAGCGACGCCATTATTCGTGCGGGCGCCGCGATGGTGGAAGCCATGGCCTGCGCGACCGTTCCGAAAATTGTGCTGACTCTCAACCATGCCAGCGGAGCGGGTTACTATGCCATGGCGGCCCAGGGCTTCGACCCGAGCTTTACGTTCGGATGGCCCACGGCTCGAATCGGAGTCATGGAAGGCGATGCTGCCGTGCAGGCCATCCATGGACCGGAGTTGGCGAAGCTTAAAGAGCGCGGTGAAGAGATTCCCGCCGGCTTGAAAGCGAAGATAGAGGCCACGAGAGCGGATTACGAACTCTGGCTCGATGCGCGGCACGCCGCCGCCCGGGGATACATGGACGCGATCATTGACCCGCTCGACACCAGGCGTGTTCTCTCGTTCGCGCTCGAAGCCGCCTGCTACCGAAGCAACCGGCGCCATCTCGTGCTGGAGAACTTATGATCCGAATTGCAAACGGCCAGGGCTTTTGGGGAGACTGGCTGG
>DASTMK010000440.1:0-4976 GCA_035714225.1 Bryobacteraceae bacterium
TGAGGTCCTGCGCGGTCCACTCTCTCTCACCAGTCGCCGCTGGGGGTTTCCATACTCCACTGTGAATCCTCTCTTCTCACCCGCCCGCATGAACACGTTCGTCGAATACCGTTTTTATGCCGGCACACCCTGGTTCCTCAAAACCGGTTACATGCAGGTGCTCAAAGAGATGGAGATCGGATATCTGCGGGACGATGAGTGGGTCTTCTCCGGTATGTCGTTCACCGACATTTTGTGGATGGGCGCGGACGGCAAGTTGAAGACCGGCCCGGTGGACAAAGGATCCGCGGAGAATCTCTGGTCGGTCGGCTTTTTCAATCGCGATACCCGCGACGCCTTTATCGGAGTGTTCCTGGAGCATACGGCGGAGAACGTGGGCGGCTTGAAACATACTGGCGCGCCATTGTTTTATTACAAGTGGCACGGACATGTCTGGAGCCGCGCGCTGTATCACAATGCGACGCTTCCCGCCGGGGCCGTTTTGCGCCAGAAGAACGCTTATCTGACGCTGCCGTTTCCTGCCGGGCAAGGCGCGGAAATGGTGGAGCGATTCCGTCACCAACTCCTGAATCCTCTGCTTCCCTCCCCTGCTCAATTGCCATCCGGCATGTCGGCAGGCAAGCCCGCCGGACGTCTCGCCCGCCCCGGTGAGGCCGGAGACAGCTCGATATCCAAGAAGCTGCTGTGGGACGCGCTCGCGGAATGCCAGGACCAGCAACTGTATACGTCGCGGCCCAGCGTCGTGGATCTCGGGCTGGTGTACGACCTGCGCGTCCGCGGAGATGTGGTTTTCGTGTTAATGGCCATGCCGCACCGCGGGCGCCCCCGCATCGGCTATTTCTCATACGGCTCCGGCGGCAACTCGACGCCCGTTGAACAGATGCTGCTCAAGGTTCCCGGAGTGCGCAAGGTGATCGTCGAGCAGACGTGGGAACCTCATTGGGACGCGAATCGCGTGACCGCCGAGGGGCGCCGCAAACTGGGTCTCCCGGAAATTTAACGCAAGTGCTGGACACCACCCCTAGCGTTTTAATTTGCGCTTGTCGGGCCCTATCGGTGCCGGGCGTGATGGGCCGGAGCGCGGCGGTAGTTCCTCCAGTGACGACAGCGGTGCCCTGTGCAAGTTTGAGATCTTGTTGCGCGGAACGTCCGGCTTTGGGCTCCCAGGTGCGATGGGCGGGTTGTATATCCTGGCACCCGACTCGTAGAGCACATACAAATTGTCGCCATAGACGGCGATGCCTTCGGACATGCTTGGGCTCCGGAAGCAGAACAGCCGCGCGTTATCGAGATCCGTCTCACCCTTTCCACGCCGGACGACATACAGATTGCTGCGGTTGTTGCGGCCGAATGAAGTGCTGTAGATCAAGAAGTCCTTGGTGACGACCACCCCCTGCGTCTTGATCGGCACTTCCCAACTGCCGTTCTCAGGCTTCAACTGGCCGTTCTTGTCGACCTTGTACGCTTTCATGCGGGACCGGCCACCCTTGGCCGATTGCTTGAAATTGCCCGCCCATAGCGTATTGGTCGGTCCGTGACTGGTCAGGAAGGACGCACCGATGACACTCTGGTCCGGCGGCTCCGAATCGAGGATCTTCTTATCTGACGTCGAGATCGCGTCCGCCAGCTTTTTCAGAGAGTACCTACGTACTTTGCGGGGCTCTTCATCCGACACAAACGCCCACCCGAGCTTTTCAAAGACCGCTATCCCGCCAACGTGCGAGTAGGCGATTTTCGCGGCGCCGATTCGTTTGCCTGTCTTCGCATCGATGCCGATGATCAGGGAGTACCGTTCCGCCGGGTCATACGACGTGATGAGCAGGAGATCGTCCTCGCCCGAACCATGTGACCAGTTCGACCAGGCCGCCAAGCCCTGAGGCACGTGTTCCGGCAGAAAAGGAATGCTGTGGCTCTCTTTGAAACGGTTGTCGTAGACATCTCCTGCCGCCTTTCCCGGATAGAAGGGATCTTCGACGGTTGAACGCGTACTACAGACGATGGCGCCCACTTTGAGTCCTCCAAACAGTTGGACCAACGCAGGGCCTGTTAAGTGACATGCTATTTCGGCCAGGATTTCCGGCGCGGATTATCGAGTTCCGGACGGCGCGGCCTCATCGACGCAGGCGCCGGCAGACAGCCATTCGTCCCGCTTGCCGGCTATCTCTTTCCATTCCTGCGAATGCACGTACCAGTCGCGAATCGCCCCCTCGACGGAAGCGCTCAGCTCGCGCTTATGATAGGCGTCCCAATACCGTGCAGCCTGACGGTCGAGATCCAATACAACGTGCTTGCGCGCTTCCCCCCGCCGCGCGCCTGCTTCCGGCGAGCGTCCGAAGCCTAATAATTCTATGAGCCCGGCCGGCCACCTCAATTCCGGCAACGTCATCAACCGGGCAATGGTCCCGCGATCGTCGTCGCTCCGAACGCTGTTTACAAACGATTCGATGAAGGCGGCTTCCGCCTCGTACGCCGCAAACTCATCGGAGACGCCAAGCAGGATGAAGTCGCTTCTGGTCAGGACTGAGACGGCACGGTTCGCATGAAATCCGCGCTTCCGGTAACCGGCGACATGCGAGAGCTCGTGCACCAGCGTCGAGGCGGCATGCAGCCGGCCGGTGGCCCGGAAAGGATCGATATAAATTACGAACCGCTGTTGATCGTTCCACTCTTCCGCCGTATGTCCGGACGCGCCATTCAAGCGCGCCATATAGAGCGGGGTTGACGAAAATAGCGCCAGCACATCCGGCGCTGCGAACCTCTCGAGAAGTGCGCGGACGTCGGCTTCAATTTCCAGGGCATCGCTTTCCCGGGTCCAATCCTCTACCAGCGTTCGCCGCCGCGTAATGGGATCGAACCGCACCAGTGCCCGATTCAGCCGCAGTTTCGGCAGGGCCTCCTTGCGCCACTCCACCATGTCTTGCCGGGTATCCTCGAAGACCGTCCAGGCTTCCGCCGGTTTGCTTCCCACTGGATCGAAGATTCGAATGCCGGGTTTTCTCACTCTCCATTTGCCGCCAGCCGTTTCGATGAAATAGCCGGGCTCCTGGAGAAGCGCCGGTATACCGGGAACTTCCGCGGGCGCAGAAGATGATGGCCACCCTGCAAACTGCACCAGCAGCAAAATCAGAACCACGCCCGCAATTTGCCATAGCGCCATGCCGTTCCTACTAAGGTAGAACGGTTCGCGGTGTACCTGCCCCGGACGCGGAAATCTGCCTGAAAAGACCCAAAACACTAAATCCTTGACTCTCCCCCAAGGCGCCTATATAATCTTCCAAACCGTCTGAACCGTGCTGGCATTGGGGATTGGGGGCAATCGCCATTATGGAGACGCGTATCAAACACTTAAAGGGGAGTTGCAATGAGAAAGCTGATTTCTTTCTGGCGTTCCTGCTTGTTGCTCACCGCATGTATAGGTCTCTGTTTGGCACAGGACTATCGTGCGCGCGTGCAGGGTAACGTCACGGATCAAACTCAGGCGGCGGTCGCCGGCGCCAAAGTAACTTTGACAAACCAGGACACAGGCGTTGAACTCTCGCGCCTTACCGATGGCAGTGGACGTTTTCTGTTCGACTACGTGGCGCCGGGCACTTACACCGTTCGTATGGAGATGGCCGGTTTCAGCCCGTTTTCGCAGGAGAATATTACTGTTCTTACTCGCGGAGACGTCACCGTAAACGGCACGCTCAGCGTCGGCGGCATCACTCAGACCGTCAATGTCTCCGAGTCCGTAATGGCGCTGGAATTCAACACCTCCACCATGTCACAGACGGTCACCGGAAAAATGCTTCAGGATCTCCCGATCCTCGCGCGAAATCCATTCACCCTGGTGTTGCTCGACCCAGCCGTGGTGAACCGCTATTCGACGGTGGCCCACCGGAATCCGTTTTACATGCAGGCTGCCAATGGAGTGGATGTAGGCGGCGCCACGGGCGGGCGGAATGACATACTGCTCGACGGTGTGCCCATCGGTGTGGACTCGCGCGGATCGTATTCGCCCTCGATGGATTCCGTGCAGGAAGTTTCTATCCAGCAGAACAGCGTGGATGCCGAATTCGGCTTCAGCGCCGGTGGAAACATGAGCGTGTCCATGAAATCCGGCACGAACGAATATCACGGCACAGTTTACTACTTCGGCCGTAACCCGGCGCTCAATGCCATGGCCAACCGGTACACACGGAGCGAGAACCTGGTCCGCCAGCACATCGGCGGCGGTACCGTCGGTGGACCCATTCTCAAGAACAGACTGTTCACTTTCTTCTCTTATGAGAGGTGGAACAAAACAGAGCCGCGGGAAGGAACGCGAACCCTGCCAACCGACCTCGAGCGCACCGGCGATTTCTCCCGGTCTCTGAATGCGGCGGGCGGGCTGCGCACTATTTACGATCCGTGGTCGACGCAGTTTGATGCTGCTACCTCAACGGCCTCCCGAACTCCATTTCCGAACAACATCATTCCAAACAGCCGCATCGACCCGGCGGCGGCGATCGTCATGGGCGATTTGTGGAAGCCGAATGGACCGGGTGACGACATCACCGGCACCAATAACTTCAAGATCACCTACCCGTGGTGGACGAAGTATTACAACCTTTCGAACCGTACGGACTGGAATGTGAACGATAAGTTTCGTATGTATGCCCGGTATAGCATCTTCCGCACCCGGCTTGACAACAACAACTACGGAAACTCCCCCGCCACTCCATCGGACAATGGCGGCCTGATGGACTCGCTCAACGCGGCCGCGGATGGCGTTTACACGATGAATCCCTCCACGGTGCTGAACGTGCGGTTTGGAGTGACGTATCTCGAAGACGACTACGATTCGGACTGGGCCAAGGTTGGCGAAGCGGGCCTCCAGAAAGTCTGGCCGAGCACTCCCTGGTACACGTCCTACATCCAGGGCATTCCGGCGATTTACTATCCCGCCATCAGCGTTTCCGGCAAAGGAAGCTTCGGCAAGGGTAGCACCTGGTTTT
>DASTMK010000441.1:0-3927 GCA_035714225.1 Bryobacteraceae bacterium
ATATGCAAGTGAATGTCTGTTAAGGTCATAGCGTATCTTGACAGCATCGGTCACGAGATTGGATACTGGAACTGTGCTGCAACTGAATGGCAAGAGTGTTCCGGCACGAACCCGTCGTGAGCCGGGTCGCGCTGAAACCCTCATGGAGCTTCGCGAGGGTGAACACGGCATCCTGGAAGCTTTGGAAGTACCTGAAGATATCGCACAAAGGCTGATGGAATTGGGGTTTATCCCCGGCAGCCGGATCGTGGCTGCCAGGAGCGCGCCAGGCGGGGACCCAAGAGTGTTTCAGGTCGATGGATCTGAAATTGCCCTCCGGCTGGAGACCGCGGCGGCTCTGCGGCTGCGAGCTTTCCCGGCGGCGCAGCCGTCCGACGTCTCATGAGCGGCTGCCACGATTGCTCTGGCGGCGGCATTGGCACAGTGGTTGCGCCGGTTGCAGCGAACCGCACGAAAGTAGTCGCCATAGTAGGCCCTCCGAATTCAGGCAAATCCACCCTCTTCAACCGTCTTACGGGTCTGCGGCAAAAGGTCGCGAACTTCCCCGGCGTTACTGTCGAACAACATTTGGGAAAAGCCAGGCTCGGCGGCGGGCGCGAAGTGATGCTGGTGGATTTACCCGGCATCTACTCGATGACGCCGCGGTCCGAGGACGAACAGGTAACACATGACGTTCTGAAGGGCAGAATGAAAAACGTGGCGCGGCCGGATGCCGTGCTGCTCATTCTGGATTCGACCAATCTCGGGCGGCACCTGACTCTGGCCGCTCCCGTTCTGTCTCTCGGCGTTCCCACCCTGGTCATTCTGAACATGGCTGACGATCTTCGCCACCGGGGTGGAAACGTGGACACCGCTGCACTGTCGCAGCAACTAGGCGCGCCCGTCGTTCTCGTCAGTGCATCGCAGGGCGAAGGAATAGAGGCCGTCTTTTCGTTTCTGGAGAAGGGGACCTCCGCACCGGTTCCTGTCGAACTGCCCATTATCCAGGACGTTCCCCGTTGCCGGGCTTGGGCTGCGAGAATCGGCACCAAAGCGGCATACCAGGCGCCCGCGCCTCCTCTTTGGACTCGCCGTCTGGATGCGATATTTTTGCACCCGGTAATGGGTCCGGTGTTCTTCGCGATCGTTGTGGTCGCGGTTTTTCAAACGATTTTCTCGGGCGCCAAACCGCTGATGGAAGGCGTGGAGAGCCTGATTGCCGCGTCCGGCGATTGGGTGGCTTCCGTGCTTCCCGAGTCCGCCTTCCGCTCGCTGTTAATTGACGGCGTGTGGGGCGGCGTCGGCTCTGTAGTCATATTTCTGCCGCAGATCCTGCTGCTGTTTCTGTTCATCGGCATTCTGGAAGATTCGGGCTATCTCGCACGGGCCGCATTGATTGCGGATCGCACCATGGCCCGGGTCGGTCTGCAGGGCAAGTCGTTCATTCCCCTGCTGTCGGCCTATGCCTGCGCCGTGCCGGCCATCATGGCCACCCGAACCATCGAGAATAAACGGGACCGCTATGCGACGATCCTGATTGCGCCGTTCATGACGTGCTCGGCGCGGCTGCCGGTATACACGCTCATCATCGCGGCCTTCATCCCCAATCACTCTCTGCTTGGCCCATTGCTGGGCACGCAGGCGGCGGCGATGCTTGGCCTGTACCTACTCGGATTTCTGGCGGCATTCGTTACGGCGCGCGTATTGAAGTCGTCGGTGCTCAAAAGCGAGCGTACCCCGTTCATGCTGGAAATGCCTCCCTATCGCAAGCCGACACTGCAAGGACTGGCGCTTCGTTTACTCGATCGCGCCAAAGTGTTCCTGCGGCGCGCGGGCACGGTGATTTTGGCCGTCGCGATTCTGCTGTGGGTGCTTGCAAATATCCCGCTACATGACGGCAGCGCTCCGCCCATTGAGCAAAGCGTCGCGGGAACTGTGGGCCGGGCCGTGGAGCCGCTGATCCGGCCGCTGGGTTTCGACTGGAAGATCGGTATCGGCCTCATCACATCGCTCGCCGCGCGCGAAGTGATTGTCGGGACGCTCGGAACCATCTACGGCATTGAAGGAGAAGCCGATTCGAAAGGCCTTCAGCAGGCGCTGCAACGCGACCTGGATTTGCCGGGCGCCGTCGCACTGCTGGTGTTCTTCGCGTTCGCGATGCAGTGCATGTCCACGCTTGCTGTAGTGAGACGCGAAACCGGCGGCTGGAAATGGCCTGTGCTTCAGTTCACCTATATGAGCGCGCTGGCGTATGTCAGCGCATTCGTCGCCAATCGTGCCGTGGCGGCGTTTGTTTAGATCCCAAGTCACTTCTGGAAGAACAACATTCGCGTAGCAATCACCAGCAGGAAAATTCCGTATAACTTTCGAACCAGCGCCGGGGGTAGTCCGAGGAGAATTCTCGCGCCGAAGTACGCGCCCAGGAAAAGCCCCAACGCGATGAGCATGGCATACTTCAGGTTCATATGCCCGGCGCGGTGATACTCGATGGCGCCGAGCAGGCTGACGGGCGGTATCAGCGCCGCAAGGCTTGTACCGATTGCGCCGAGAGGTTCCATCTTCATCAGGATTACGAGGGCCGGTACGATAATCAGCCCGCCTCCGATGCCGAACATCCCGGAAAACACACCTGCTACGAGCCCGATAGCCAATGCCGTGAAGACAGTCATATGTTCGAAGAGTCTAGCAGATAGCCGGTCCCCACGGAGCGTCACCTGTACGCTGTATACTCAGGAATCAAATGAAACTGCATAGTTACACCATCACACAGGGGCGGGACCGTGCACCGGCCCGGGCGATGCTGAAAGCCATCGGATTCACGGATGAAGATCTCCGAAAACCGGTTATCGGAGTCGCCAACACCTGGATCGAAACCATGCCGTGCAACTATAACCTTCGCGATCTCGCCGTGAAGGTAAAGGACGGAATCCGCGCGGCCGGGGGCACGCCCATGGAGTTCAATACCATTGCGATCAGCGACGGCGTCACCATGGGTACGGAAGGAATGAAGTCGTCACTCGTCAGCCGCGACGTCATCGCGGATTCCATCGAGTTGGTCGCGCGCGGCCACATGTTCGACGGTATCGTCGCGCTGGTTGCCTGCGACAAGACCATCCCCGGCGCGGCCATGGCGCTGTTACGGCTGAACGTTCCCGGCCTCGTCCTCTACGGCGGCTCCATTCTGCCGGGGCACTACAATGGCCGGGACCTGACCATTCAGGATGTCTTCGAAGCCGTGGGAGCCAATGCGTCGGGCCGTATTTCCGACCAGGAGTTGCTCGCCATCGAGAATGCGGCCTGTCCGGGAGCGGGAGCGTGCGGAGGCCAGTTCACGGCGAACACCATGGCCACGCTCATGGAAGTTATCGGCCTCAGCCCCTTGGGAACGGCGTCGGTTCCACAGGTGGATCCACGCAAGAACGACGTGGCGGAGCGGTGCGGCCGCGTCATCATGGACGCGGTGAAACTCGACCTGAAGCCCAGGGACATCGTTACGCGCAAAGCTTTCGAGAATGCGATCGCTTCGGTTGCGGCCACCGGCGGATCGACGAACTCCGTCCTGCACCTCTTAGCCATGGCCCGTGAAGCCGGCGTCGATTTGAAGATCGACGATTTTCAGACCGTCAGCAGCCGGACGCCTCTCCTGGTGGACTTGAAACCAGCCGGGCACTTTGTCGCGGTCGATGTGGACAAGGCGGGTGGCATTCCCGTCATCGCCCAACGGCTGGTCGAAGGGGGCTATGCGGACGGGTCGGCTATCACCATCACGGGCCGGACACTGGAAGCCGAGGCAGCCGAGGCGAAGGAAACACCGGGCCAGGAAGTGATCCATCCACTTTCCAATCCGATTAAGAAAAGCGGCGGCCTGGTTATCCTCAAAGGCTCGCTGGCTCCCGAAGGTTGCGTCATCAAGGTAACCGGAATCGAGCGCAAGGGGCACACGGGACC